>NZ_JADPUN010000062.1 GCF_015690345.1 Plantactinospora alkalitolerans
GCGCGGCCGGGATCGGGGCCGCCGTACCAGGCGCGCGCCGTTGCGGGCCCGGCTGCGCCGGGACTGGCCGTTGCTGCTGATGGTGGCCCCGGCCGCCCTGTTGCTGCTGGTCTTCCACTACCTTCCGACCCTGGGCAACGTGGTCGCGTTCCAGGACTACAACCCGTACGCCGGGGACACGCCGCTGGCGGCCTTCACCTCCAGCCCGTGGATCGGGTTCGGTCAGTTCGAGGCACTGTTCGGTGATCCGGCGTTCTGGGACGCGCTGCGGAACACCCTGGCGATCACCGCGTTCCAGCTCGTCTTCTACTTCCCGCTGCCGGTCGTGCTGGCGATCGTGCTGCACAACATCCTCTCCCCGAAGTTGCGGGGCTTCGTGCAGACCGTCGTCTACCTGCCGCACTTCTTCAGCTGGGTGCTGGTGGTGACGTTCTTCGTCCAGATGTTCGGCGGGGCGGGGCTGCTCGCCCAGGAGATGCGCGACGTCGGGCTCGAACCGTGGAACATCATGTCCAATCCCGACACCTTCATCCTGCTGGTCACCGCCGAGACGGTGTGGAAGGACGTGGGCTGGGGCACGATCGTCTTCCTCGCCGCCCTCTCCATGATCGATCAGCACCTCTACGAGGCGTCGGCGGTGGACGGCGCGGGCCGCTGGCGGCGACTCTGGCACGTGACCCTGCCGGGGCTGCGGCCGGTGATCGTGCTGCTGCTGATCCTGCGGCTGGGTGACGCGCTCTCGGTCGGCTTCGAGCAGTTCATGCTGCAACGGGACGCCGTGGGGCGGCAGGCCGCCGAGGTACTGGACACCTTCGTCTACTTCAACTCCATCACGACCGGCAACTACGGGTACGGGGCGGCGGCCGGCCTGTTCAAGGCCATGGTCGGACTGGTGCTGATCCTGGCAGCAAACCGGTTCGCCCACGCCCTCGGCGAGCGGGGGGTGTATTCGCGATCATGAGTGTCATCGATCCTGCCCGGAAGGTCGTTCCGGACCTGCGACGACGGCGTACCGGCCGACCGGCCTGGGAGGAGAGGCCGAGCGCGGCCGGCCAGGTCACCCGGGGCACCATCCTCACCGGAGTGGTCCTGGCGGTGCTGATCCCGCTCTGGGTGGTGCTGGTGACCAGCCTGGCGTCCCGGGAGACCATCAACGAGGCCGGTGGCCTGGTGCTGGTGCCGAGAGAGATCGACTTCTCGGCGTACGTGACGATCTTCTCCGGCGGCCAGGTCACCCAGGCGCTCTGGACCAGCACCCTGATCACCGTGCTGGGTACGGCGGTGAGTCTGACCCTGACCGTGCTGGCCGCGTACGGGCTGTCCCGGCCCGGCTCGGTGGCGCACCGGGGTCTGCTCTTCTACTTCCTGCTGACCTTCCTGATCTATCCCGGCATGGTGCCCAGCTATCTCGTGGTCACCGGGCTGGGGCTGAAGAACAGCATCTGGGCGCTGATCCTGCCGACCGCGATAAGCGTCTTCAACCTGGTGGTGATCCGGGCCTTCTTCCAGAACATCCCGGCGGAGTTGCTGGACAGTGCCCGGATCGACGGTGCCGGCGAGTTCCGGATCCTGGCCCGGATCGTGCTGCCGCTGTCCCGCGCGGTGATCGCCGTGGTCGGCCTGTTCTACGCGGTCGGCTACTGGAACGTCTGGTTCAACGCCCTGCTGTACATCGACGACAATTCGAAGTTCCCGATCCAGCGGGTGTTGCAGAGCTTCATCCTCGCCGGCCAGTCCCCGAACACCTCGGGGATGGCGGTGGGTGTCTCGATGCCCCCGACGCTGGCGATCAAGATGGCCGTCGTGATGGTCACGGTGTCGCCGATCGTGCTGGTCTACCCGTTCGTGCAACGACACTTCGTCAAGGGCGTCATCATCGGCGCCGTCAAGGGCTGACAGTGGTTAGGAGGGGGCCCTTCTTATGCAGAAAGCGATAACCGGGGGCCCTTCCTTACAGATGTGACTGTTGGTAGATGATCCGTTACGGATCGGCTGGCTATGCTGGTCGGTATGACCGCCATGGCGCCGACCCGAACCGTGTCGGATCTGTCCTTCCTGCTCGACCACGCCAGTCACGTGCTGCGGACCCGGATCGCGGCGGCGTTGGCCGAGATCGGGCTCACCGCGCGGATGCACTGCGTGCTGGTGCACGCCCTGGAGGGGGAGCGGACCCAGGCCCAGCTCGCCGAGATCGGTGACATGGACAAGACCACGATGGTGGTCACCGTCGACGCGCTGGAGGCGGCCGGGCTGGCCGAGCGGCGGCCGTCCGGGCGGGACCGGCGGGCCCGGATCATCGCGGCCACCGAGCGGGGTGCCGAGGTGGCGGCGCGGAGCCAGGCGATCGTGGACCGGGTGCACGAGGAGGCGCTGGCGACGATGTCCGCACAGGAGCGGGCGGTGTTCCTGCGGGTGATGGAGCGCCTGGTGACCGGGTATCTCGCCGATCCGGTCGAGACGCCGGCGCCGGTGCGCCGGGCTCGGCAGCGGGAGAGCTAGGTCGCATACAGATAGTCTGCAACAAAACTATCTGCTACGGTCCTTCTGTTGATCCGTTCGACAGGAGGACAGAATGTCCGTTACCTCCGCTTCTTCCGTGCCCCGGTCCCACTGGGTCGCCCTCGGGGTGATCGCCTCGGCGATGTTGATGACCATCCTCGACGGCAGCATCGTGACCGTGGCGATGCCGGCCATCCAGCGCGACCTGGGCTTCTCCGCCGTCGGCCTCGGTTGGGTCTTGAACGCCTACCTGATCGCCTTCGGCGGCCTGCTGCTCCTCGCCGGACGCCTCGGCGACCTGCTCGGTCGCAGGCGGATGTTCCTGGCCGGCACGGCCCTGTTCACCGCCGCCTCACTCCTGGCCGGCGTGGCCGGCTCGCCGACGGTACTGATCATCGCCCGCTTCCTCCAGGGCGTCGGCAGCGCGGCGGCGACCGCCGTCAGCCTGGGCATCCTGGTGACGCTCTTCGTCGAACCCAGGGAGCGGGGCACGGCGATCGCCGTCTTCAGCTTCACCGGCGCCGCCGGGGCGACCCTCGGCTCCGTGCTCGGCGGCGTCCTCACCGACGCGCTCGGCTGGCACTGGATCTTCTTCATCAACCTGCCGATCGGGCTCGCGGCGCTCGTGCTCGCCCGCCGGGTGCTCCCGAGGGACCGGGGACTCGGCCTCGCGGCCGGTGCCGACGTACTCGGCGCGCTGCTGGTCACCGCCGGGCTGATGCTGGGCATCTACACCGTCGTGAACATCTCCTCGCGTGGCGCGACCTCGGCCGCGACCCTGGGACTCGGCGCGATAGCCGTGGCCCTGCTCGTCGGGTTCGTCGTCCGACAGGCCACCGCGACGAACCCACTGCTGCCGTTACGGATCTTCCGGTCCCGCAGCGTCGCCGGAGCCAACCTGGTGCAGATCCTGATGGTCGCGGCCTGCTTCGCGTTCCAGATCCTGGTCGCGCTCTACCTGCAGAAGGTGCTCGACTACGGCGCCGCCCGGACCGGCCTGGCGATGCTGCCCGCGGCGGCGGTGATCGGCGCGGTGTCGCTCGGCGTCTCCGCCCGGCTCAACGCCCGGTTCGGCGAGCGCACCGTCCTGCTGGCCGGGCTCGTCCTCCTGGTCGGGATGTTCGGGCTGCTGGTGCGGATCCCGGTACAGGCGAACTACGTCACCGACCTGCTGCCGGTCATGCTGCTCACCGCCGGCTTCGGCCTCGCCCTTCCGGCGCTGACCAGTCTCGGGATGTCCGGCGCACGCGACGACGACGCCGGGCTCGCCTCCGGAGTCTTCAACACGACCCAGCAGCTCGGGATGGCCCTCGGCGTCGCGGTGCTCGCCACCCTCGCGGCGTCCCGGACCGGCGACCTGCTCGCGGCCGGCGGCACCGAGGCGGCGGCGCTGACCGCCGGCTACCGGCTGGCCTTCGCGGTCGCGATCGGACTGGTCCTCGCCGCCTTCGTCGTCGCGTTCACCGTGCTGCGGCAGCCGCGCCGCCGGCCCGCCGCCGGGCCGGCGGAGCGCGATCCGGTCGCGGTTCCGGCGGCTCCGGCCGTCTGACCCGGTGGAGGTACGCCCTGATCGGCGACCTTGAAGGGGGACGGGGCGCCCCCCACCTGGGCACCCCGCCCCGACCTTCAACCTCGCACGGTGGGCAGTCCATCCAGGAGCACCGGTACCGTCTCCGCGCCGTGCAGCAGCAGCCGATCCGGAAGCCGGGCTCCGTCCATCCGGGCGAGGGCGATTCCACCGATCGACAGCGGCCCGTCGGCCTCGACCCGGAACTCGTTCCCGGATCGGGTGCCGCGGATCGTCGTGTCGCCGTCGATGTCGTGCACCACCGTGCTGGCGTCGGCGGCGCCCCAGCTCAGCACGGTGACGTCGGAGAAGGGCGCGTCGCCGACCCGGTCGGCCGGCGGCAGCACCGGGATCAGCGCGCCGAACCGGACGAAGAGCGGGACCTGGTGCAGCGGCCGGCGTACCAGCAGGTGCCGGCCGCCGCCGTGTACCTCGCCGGTCCAGAAGTCCACCCAGTCGCCGGCCGGAAGGTACACGTGCCGGCGTCCCTCCGGATTCGTCATCGGAGCGACCAGCAGGTCCGGCCCGAGCCGGTACTCCAGCTCCGCCGTCCAGGCGGCCGGATCGTCGGGGGAGTCCACCAGCAGGGCCCGCATCATCGGCGCACCGGTCCGGGCCGCCACCACGGCGGCCGAGTAGAGGTACGGCATCAGCCGGTACCGCAGCCGGAGCGCGTCGACCGCGTCCCGCTCGGCGTCGGCCGGAAAGTCCCAGGGCAGCCGGCTGGTGGTGCCGTGGAAGCGGATCAGCGGGGACAGCGCGCCGAACTGGGCCCAGCGTACGTAGAGATCCGGCGTCGGCGTGCCGTGGAACCCGCCGGTGTCGTGGCTCCAGAACGGCACCCCGGAGAGTCCGTGGCTCAGCCCGCCGCGCAGCGTGCTGGCCATCGCCGGGTACGTCGCGTTGACGTCCCCGCTCCACTGTGCCGAGTGCCGCTGCCCGCCCAGGTACGACGACCGGGCCCACACCGTGCTGTGCCCGGCGACCTGCTGGGTGACCGCCGACACGACGTCGTTGAACAGCAGCGAGTAGACGTTGTGCAACTCGACGCCGGTCATCCCGTTGTGCGACACGGAGTCGGCCGGTACGCCCTCGGCGAAGTCGGTCTTGAACACGCTGACGCCCTGCTCCAGCAGGGGCCGGAGCAGGCTGGCGAACCAGTCGGCCGCCGCGGGATTGGTGAAGTCGACGATCCCGCCGGCCGGATGGCTGCCGTGCCAGGTGTCGGCGACGTAGACCGAGCCGTCCGGCCGGCGCAGGAAGTAGCCGGCCTCCGCCGCGTCGGCGAAGAGCGGGCTGGCGGTCATCACGTACGGGTTCATCCAGAGGCTGACCCGAAAGCCCTGTTCGGCCAGGGCGGCCAGCATGCCGGCCGGGTCGGGGAACTGCTCGGCGTCCCAGCGCAGGTCGGACCAGGCTCCGGCGACCTGCCAGTAGCAGTCCAGGTGCAGCACGTCGCAGGGGATGCCCCGGTCCCGGATCTGCCGGGCCCGCTCCAGCACCCGCTGCTGGCTGTCCCGGAAGAACCCGGACGAGATCCAGGTGCCGAAGGCCCACTTCGGCGGCAGCGCCGGCCGGCTGGTCAGCCGGTCGTACCGGTCCAGGATCTCCGGCGGGGTCGGGCCGGCGAGTACGTAGTAGTCGATCAGGTCGTCCGGCACCAGGATCTGTACGCAGCTGTGCGTGGACTGGCAGATGTCGAACTCGACCGGCATGCCGCTGTCGACCAGCACCCCGTAGCCCCGGCTGGACAGGTAGAGCGGGACGTTCTTGTGCGAGCGGTCGGACTCGCTGCCGAAGGCGTCGAAGTTCCACATCAGGGCCCGCTGGCCGCGCTTGTCGAGCGGGGTGAACTTCTCGCCGAGGCCGACGAACCGCTCGTCGCCGGGGGCGACGAAACTCTCGTGGTAGGCGGCCACCGTGCCGTCGACAAGTGAGCGGCCGAACGGCAGCGTCCGGAGCCGTCCGCTGATGTCCTGCTCGCCGCGGCTCTGGCTGACCAGTTCGGCGCCGGAGGGGTCGACGAAGCGCAGGTGCCAGGGGTCGAGGTGCAGTTCCGCGACGACGGCGCCGGCGTCGACGCGTACCCGGTCGGTCTCGACCCGTACCTCGGCCCGGTACGGCTGGGGATGCACCAGGGGCAGGGCCCGGGTGGCCCGGCCCCGGGCCAACGGGTCCTCGCTGAGGCGTACCCGGATCACGCCCTCCGCGGCGGCGGTGATCCGGACCGAGAGCGAGCCGCCGTCCGAGGTGCCCGCCTTGAGCGTCACGCCCTGGCCGTCCGCGCTGAGTACCTCGGCCCGGGTCAGCGCGGAGAGTCCGTGCTCGCCCGGCGCCCGGACCGGTAGCTCGGGCGGGTCGGCGACGAACGTCTCGTGCGGGACCAGGGGCGGTCGGTACGGCATTCGGTCTCCTCGGCTCCCGGGGTGCGGACCGGCGCGGTTGTCGACGGCGGTGACCGTGACACCCGGCGGGCTTTATTAGTTTCTTTGGTCACCCAACAAACTGTCAACGGCGGAAGCGGAGTCGATGCGATCGCCCCGCCGACGCCCTCGTTGACACCGGAGATCCACCCCACCTACTTTGTCTGGGATCCAAACAAAGGTGGGAGGGGCGGAGTAGATGCGTTGGCCCAAGGGACTGGCCGGGCTCTGCTACGGCGGGGACTACAACCCCGAGCAGTGGCCGCCGGAACTCTGGCCCGCCGACGTCGAGCTGATGCGCCGGGCCCGGGTCAACCTGGTCACCGTCGGGGTCTTCGCCTGGTCACGCCTCGAACCGCAGCCCGGCCGGTACGACTTCGAGTGGCTGGACCGGGTGTTGGACCTGCTGCACTCCGGCGGCATCCGGGTGGCGCTGGCCACGCCCACCGCGTCCCCGCCGCCGTGGTTCTCGCTGCGGCACCCGGAGGGGCTGCCGGTCACCGCCGACGGGGTCCGGCTCAGTCACGGCAGCCGGGACACCTACTGCGTCAGCGCCCCGGCGTACCGGGCCGCGGCCCGGAACATCGCGTCCGCGCTGGCCGCTCGGTACCGCGACCATCCGGCGCTCGCGCTCTGGCACGTGCACAACGAGTACGGCACCACGTGTCACTGTGAGCACGTCGCCGCCGCGTTCCGGACCTGGCTGCGGGTCCGCTACGTCGAGCTGGACCGGCTCAACGAGGCATGGACCGGCAGCTTCTGGAGCCAGTTCTACTCCGAATGGGAGCAGATCCGGCCGCCCCGGGCCACCCAGTACCTCGGCAACCCCAGCCAACTGCTGGACTTCCGCCGGTTCGGCTCCGACGAGCTCCTCGCGGCGTACGTCGAGCAGCGCGACCTGCTCCGCGCGGTCACCCCGGACGTGCCGGTGACCACCAACTACGTACTCGGCGGATGGGTTCCGGTGGACCACACCCGGTGGTCGGGCGAGGTGGACCTGGTGGCGGTCGACCACTACCCGACCGAGGCCGGAGCGGGCGCGGAGGAGCAGACCGCGTTCGCCGCCGACCTGGCCCGGTCCTGGGGCCGGCGGGCTCCCGGCGGGCCGGCCTGGCTGTTGATGGAGAGCGCGCCGAACCTGGTCCTCACCCCCGGCCGGATGCACGCCAAGGAGCCGGGCCGGATGATCCGGCACAGCCTGGCCCACGTCGCGCGGGGCTCGCGCGGGGCGATGTTCTTCCAGTGGCGGGCCTCGCGCGGCGGCGCGGAACTCTTCCACTCCGCGCTGCTGCCGCACGCCGGCCCGCAGACCCGAGCGTTCACCGAGGCGGTGGCCCTCGGCGCGACCCTCGAACGGCTGGCCGAGGCCGACACCGGGGTGGTCCAGGCGCGGGTGGCGATCGCCTGGGACGCGACCTGCTGGTGGGCGATGCAGGCCGCCGTACTGCCGTCGGAGCAGCTCGACTACCTGGCCGAGGTGTCGGCGGCGCACCGGGCACTGTGGCGGGCCGGTCACGGCGTCGACATGGTCGCCCCCGGCGACGAGCTTTCCGGGTACGCCCTGCTGGTACTGCCGGCGCTCTACCTGGTCTCGGACGCGTACGCCCGGCAGGTGCGCGACTACGTGGCCGCCGGTGGGCACCTGGTGGTCGGCTACTTCAGCGGGATCGCCGACGAACACGCCCGGGTACGCCCCGACGGCTATCCCGGCGCCTTCCGCGACCTGCTCGGGATCCGGGTCGAGGAGTTCCACCCGCTCGACGCCGCAGCGCGGCTGCCACTGTCGGACGGCACCACGACGGGCCGGATCTGGTCCGAGACGGTACGCCTGACCGGCGCCGAGCCGGTGCTGACGTACGTCGGCGGGGTGCTCGACGGACAACCGGCGGTGACCCGGCACCGGTACGGCGACGGACTGGCCTGGTACGTCTCGACCCGGCCGGGCGACGACGCGTACCGCGAACTGCTGGCCGGTGTCGCCGCAGCGGCCGGCGTCGGGCCGACCTGCCCGACCGCGCCGGACGGGGTGGAGGCGGTTCGGCGGCGTGCGGCCGGGGAGAGCTGGCTGTTCCTGTTGAACCACACCGACACCGCGGTGACCGTGCCGGCGTCCGGAGTGGACCTGCTGACCGGCGTGCGGGGCGAGTCCGTGACGCTGCCGGCCGGCGGCTGCGCGGTCCTGCGGGAGACGTGAGGGGCCGCCCGTTCACCGGTGCCGCTCAGCCCGGAGGCGTGGACCGCACACGTTCCCAGCGTTTCCGCGCCAGTGCCTTCAACGGTGCCCAGGAGCGGTGCTGCTGGAACGGGATCTCGAAGACGGCGGCGAACAACCGGGCCGCCGCCACGCAGATCGGGACCGCGAGTACCAGGGTGATCCAGAATCTCGGCAGGCCGGGTCCGACGTGCGGTGCCACGATCCTGCGGCTGATCAGCCCGACGATCGGCAGGTGGATCAGGTAGAGGCTGTAGGAGAACCTGCCGAGTCCGCGGACGGGTCGGGTGGCGAGCAGCCACCCCAACCCGGCCGATCGCCGGGTGGCCACGGCGGCCAGGAGCAGAGCGATCGCCGGACCGATCGCGAGGTCGATCCAGTAGTAGTGGTTCACCGTCCAGACGGAGCCTTCGCGGACCGTCAGCAGTACCACCGGGGCGGCGGCGAGCAGGGCGAGCCAGTGCCACGGCCAGCGGCGGACCTGGTCACCCGCGCTGACGATGCCGGCGGCAAGCAGGCCGAGGGTGAACAGCGGGGCGAGTTCCAGGGTGAACCCCGTCGCCTTGGCCGTCGTGGACACGTCGGGACACAGCAGACCGATCGCGACCACCGGCACGGTGACGGCGGCAAGGGTCGACGCCGCACCTGCCCGGCGGCGGACCAGCAGCAGGAGCGGGAATACGAGGTACAGGCCGGCCTCCACCGCGATCGACCAGAAGGCCCCGTTGGGCACCGGCGCCACGACGACGTCCTGCATCAGGAGGCCGTAGACGACCACCGACCGGGCGGACGGTGGGGCGGAGAGCGGCAGCGGTGTCACGGCCCCGGCGATCAGCAGACTGAACACCAGGGCCGCCCAGTACGCCGGTAGAACCCGCCACGCGCGGCGCCGCGCGAACCGGAGATTCCCGCACGACTGCCAGCCGTTCCGGGCCGGTGCGATGGCCAGCGAGAATCCCGACAGGGTGATGAAGACGACCACCGCGAAACGGCCGTGCAGCAGCCAACCGAGCCATTCCGGCCCGGTGTTGACCGGATACCCGGGGAAGGCCAGCAACCAGCAATGGTGCAGCACCACGTACAGCGCGGCGAGGCCGCGGATCCCGTCCAGTCCCGCCACCCTGCGATGCCCACCATCGTCCGTCCGAGGGCGAGGGCGAGGAGCATCTCCACCATTTCCACCACCGTGGACCACGTGCGCAGTGCGCATTCCCGGCGTGAGTCGCATCGTCCTTCGTCCACGGATTTCGGGCGCACGGCACCACGGCTTCGACGGAGAACGGCGCCCGTGAAGTCGATGAAACTGCTCAGCCGATTCGCGCGACCCTTGATGAATGGGGGCTCAGATGCCGATCCGACCGCCGTCAGCGGCCCCGATGATCGGTCCTTCCCGGCATCCGCAACAGCGCGATGATGCCGACCTACCGGGTGTTCATGATCTGTGTGCCGGGCTCAGTGGATGCGCTTCAGGTTCAGTAGGCGCTGCTTGCCGCCGCTCTGGCCCAGGTCGATCAGACCATCGCCCATGGCGCCCTCGTTCTCCTGCTGCCTACCGACGGTGTTGGCCTCCCGGTCCCACAGGTGGACGTCGCCGGAGGGCGACTGCCGGATCTGGACGAACCGGCCGGTGCTGTCGAAGAGGACGGACGTGTCGGACCTGAGGGACCGGACCGCGTCGTCCGTGCCGGCGGGCTCCACCGCGACGCCGGTCGCCCGCAGCGGTCGGCTGCCGTCGGCGCCGTAACTCACGAAGCTGTCCGCAGTGCGCCCGAGGCAGACGAGCGGAGTGCACTCGATCATGGTGACGCCGTCGAGCGTCCGTGGCGTGCGGCGTTCACCGGTGGCCACGTTCCAGAAGGTGGGTACCTCCGGTGGCGCTGCCGGCCGGGTCAACTCCGCCACGTCCACCGGCCCCACCGGGTACGGCAGGGCCCAGGGCCCGTACCGGAGGTCGTACCCGTCGCTGCCGGTCACCTGCTGCGGTTCGCCGCCGTCCGGGATCCGGTAGACCATCCCGACTCCCTGCCCAACGGGCCCCACACCGGCGTAGAAGGCCCCGCCGACCTCGGCCACCGTCACCGTCATGGTGTGGTCCGGGCCGAACCTGGCCCGGCGCACGGCGGCGCCGCCGTCCCTGGGCGCACTCCACACCTCGCGGTACCTGGCGCCGCCCGTCTCCTGCGCCGCCACCACCCAGACGATGTGATGTTCGGTGACTCCGCCGCCCGCCTCGTCGTAGGTGGTGTAGCCGGAGGTCGGCACCGTTCCCAGTTCCCGCACCGCACCGGTCACCGCGTCGAGCACCACCGGCAGGGCGGGAACTCCGTCGACCCACGGCCGGAGGAGGTAGCTGTCGGCGTCCAGTGCCGCCTCGACCGAGTACGTTCGGCCGTCCGGCAGCGGGTACGGCAGCTCGACGACCGCGTCCGGCCACACGTCGCGGTACGGTTCGGCCACGGACAGGTCGACGGTGGGCAGCGACCCGATCGGCACCTGTATCGCGCCGAGCGACTGCGCCGGGCCGGCGTGCCGGAATCCGGGCAGTCCGGTGACGGCTACCCCGGCCGTGACCGCGACAACCGCCGTGACCACGGCGGCCATTCCGGCGATCCGGGTCCGGGCGTGCCGACGCCGGCGGGCGGCCACCGTAGCCGAGAACTCCGGCTCGGCGTCCGGGGCGGCCAGGGCGGCGGCCCGGAACGTACGGGTGAGATCGTCTTCCAGGTTTCTACGCATGCGCGGCTACCTCCCGTTGACCCGTGCGTCGACCCGCGACTCGGCGACGTCGCGCAGTTTGTCCAGGCCCCGGGCGGCCTGACTGCGTACCGTTCCCCGGGAGATCCCGAGCAGCCGGGCGATCTCCTCGTCAGTGAGTTGCGCGTGGTAGCGCAACATCAGCACCACCCGCTGCCGAGCCGGCAGGTCGGCCACCGCGCGCCACAGGCCGAGATCACCGTCGGCCTCCGCGATTCCCGCGTCGACGTAGCTCCGTTCGGGCACGGCCCACACCGGATGCTCCCGCCGGCGCCGGCGCCACCAGCTGATGTGCAGCCGTGCCATCGTGGCGCGGACATAACCCTCCGGATCGCCGCGCGAGCTGACCCGCGACCACCGCGCGCCCAGCCGGGCCAGCGCCTCCTGCGCCAGATCGGCGGCGTCGTGGGGATTGCCCGCCAGGACGAAGCCGTAACGCAGGAGCGCGGGTGTGCGGTCACGGACGAACGACCCGAAGTCGTCGACCATTCTCACCTCCCCAGTCGGTCTAACACGCTCGACCGGGCGGAACTGTTGCACGGGCTGCGCACGTCATGGATCAGATCGAGGCACGATCGGTGGCAAGCGCCGGTCGAGCAGGCCTTACGACCGGGTAGCGCGGCTCAGCGGAGCCGGGCGGCGGCGGTGGCCCGCACCTCCGCCGTCTCGATCGGGTCGTCTCGCAGATACCGCAGCCGCTCGCGGGTGAGGTCGTCGAGTGGTGCCCGCGCGGCGGCGAGCAGCCGGACCTCGGACTCGCAGTCCCACAGCCCTTCGGCGAGATGGCGGGCCGCGCCGGCCGGGTCCAGGGCTACGAGGGCGCGTAGGTAGCTGGCCCGCTCGTAGGAATGCGGGCTGTGCCAGAGCCGACGAAGGAGCGGCACGGCCGAGGCGGCGGCGGGACCGCCGATCCTGGCAAGTCCGTCGGCGAGGTCGTTGTAGCCGCACCGGTCGTCGACCCGGTGGTCGAGCCAGTCCATCCCCGCGAGCAGTGCGGGTACGTCGCTTCCGTCGCCGTGTGCGGCAAGCACCTGGTACGCCGTCCAGACGAGCGGATGCCCGGTGCTGGCCCATCGCCGTGCCGTCGGCAGTGCCGCCGATCCGAGCCTGCGGAGGGCGGCTCCCAACGGTCCGTGCAGTTCGGCGTACGACAGGTGCTCCACGACGGACAGGAGCAGTGGCTCGGGCGGACGGCGGTTCAGCTCCCGTAACGCCGGTAGATGATCGTAGGTCCGGTCCTCGTCGCGGAGCACCGTCAGCAGCGCGGTGCTGGAGAGGTCGGCGAACGGGCGTGGCGGCGTCGGTCGGAAGTCGGCGGCTCGGACCCGCGCGGCGATCCGATCGTCACGGCCGGCCCAGTCGGTCCAGGGCGGGGACCACCACCACACCCCGCGCTCGGCGGTGTCGGGCAGCCGGCCGCGTGCCGTGTCGAACAGGTTGTCCCACCATGGCCGGGGCCAGGAGTGGGACACGTGCCGGGATCGGCGGGTGGCCACCGCGAATTCCGGAACGTGCCTGGCGCCCGTCCCGCCCACCTCGGTCGCTACGGGAGAGCCGGACGCATGCTGGACCGATCGATGGGGCCGGGCTCAACCCACCGACCGGCCGCGTAGTTGTCCAGCCGGCGCAGGATCTCCTGCCGGTCATAGCTCGGAAACCGGACCAGAAGCAACTGCAGTGCGAATCGTGACTGTTGCTGTTGGTCGAACGTCGCGGAGTCCATCGGCCGAGCCGAAACGTCCCATGAGTCCGGCGCCGCCCAGTGCGCCATCCGTAGGTAGAAGGCGTCGCGCGGGCCACCCTGTGCCAGGGCCGTGAGGAAGGTCAGTCCGTCGTCCACCGGGAAGTCTATGTACGCCCAGCCAAGCTGGGCCGCCACGATGGGCGCCATGTGAGGCAGCTCGTCGGCCCAATCGGCGTTGCTCTCGCCCTGGTTCTGACAGCAGGTCCAGGTTCGAAGCCCGAGACGCCAGATCGCCTCGATGATCGGCGCGAGCTCCTCGTCGATGTCCGCGCTCACCTCACCGATGGTGACATGGCGAGTCGGATGCAGGTTGGCGGTCATCGCGCAACGATAGGGCCGACCCTCCGGGACCCGACGGCGGGGACGCGCCCGGCGTCCGGAGCGGAAGACGTCGGCTCCGGCGGCACACCGGGCGTAGGCTGGCGCGCGTGGATCAAGAAGACCGTATTGCCCTGTTCCTCGACTACGAGAACCTCGCGTTGGGGGCGCGCGACCACCTTGGGGGAATGGGCTTCGACTTCCGCCCGATCGCCGACGCCCTCGCCGAGCGGGGGAGGGTGATCGCGCGGCGGGCGTACGCCGACTGGTCGTACTTTGACGAGGACCGTCGGATGCTCACCCGGTCCCACGTGGAGCTCATCGAGATACCGCAGCGGATGGGTGCCTCGCGCAAGAACGCCGCCGACATCAAGATGGCGGTCGACGCCGTCGAACTCGCCTTCGAACGCGGGTACATCTCGACATTCGTGATCTGCACCGGTGACAGTGACTTCACGCCGCTGGTCCACAAGCTTCGCGAACTCAACAAGCGGGTCATCGGGGTCGGCGTCGAGAACTCCACCTCGGCGCTGCTTCCGCCCGCCTGTGACGAGTTCCTCTACTACGACCGCCTCGAGGGCGTCGACGTTCCGTCGGCACGGGGCCGGCGGGGCCGCCCGGCCCGGCCGACCGGCCCGGAGCCGCAGCAGGTGGAGCAGGAGCAGGTGGAGCAGGAGCAGGTGGAGCAGGAGCCGCTGCCGGCGGTCGAGGAACCCGTACGCGACGTCGACACGCTCGCGGTCCTCGTGGCCCAGACCGTGGCTGGCCTCCAGGGCAGTTCCGGCGGTGCGGTGACCGCCTCGACGCTGAAGCGCACCCTGCTGCGGAAGGACCCGACGTTCAGCGAGTCCAACTACGGATTCCGCGCCTTCGGGGAGCTTCTGCGGCACCTGGCCGAGCACAACGTGATCGAGCTGACCGAGGGACCGGCCAAGGGCGACCCCGAGGTGTCCCTGCCCGAGCACGGTGATCGGGAGGTGGCGTTCGGGCTCCTTCGCTCCGTGGTGGTGGACCTGGCTGGAAAGGAGGGTGCGGTGGCGCTGTCCGGCCTCAAGAACCAGCTTCGGCGGGCCCGGCCCGACTTCAGCGAGAAGAAGCTCGGCTACCGCACCTTCCTCCAGTTCTGCAAGGCCGCCGCCACCAGCGGCGCGGTCCAGTTGCGCTGGAGTCCCGAGTCCGACGACTACCTGCTCACCCCGAACGCTTCCTGATCGCCGGTTCTCCGGACAGCATCGGGCGGTCCCACGGTCCCACGGTGCCGCGACCGGCGGGCGGCTGGCGATAGGGTCTGGGCCCATGCGGACAAAGCAGGAGTTGGGCGAGGCCGTCCGGCGGCAGCGCCGGGCGGCGCTCGTCGTCAACGCCCGCTCCCGCCGGGGCCGCCGGCACTACAACGGCGTCCGGTCACGCCTGGCAGCGGCCGGCTTCACCCTGCTCGGGGCGTACCCGGTCGACCGGCCGGGAGAACTCGAAGGAAGTCTGGCGGCGGCCGCCGAGTTGGGACCGGACCTGCTCGTCGTCGGTGGCGGGGACGGCACGATCGGCGCCGCCGCGCGGTTGCTCGCCCACCGCGACATCGCGCTCGGCCTGCTGCCGCTGGGCACCACCAACAATTTCGCCCGGACCGTCGGTGTTCCGCTCGACATCGACGCGGCCATCGCCACCCTCGTCGACGGCAAGGTGATCGACGTCGACCTCGGGATCGCCGGCGGGATGCCGTTCGCCAACCACGTCGGCATCGGCCTGTCCGCCGAGGTGATGCTCGCGGCCCCGCCGCGACTCAAGCGGGTCACCGGCCGGCTCGCGTACCCGGTCACCGCCCTGGCGTTGCTGCCCCGGCACCGCCCGGTGAACATGACGGTGCGGGCCGACGGGCAGACGCGGGAGTTCCTGACCCATCAGCTGTACGTCGCCAACGGCGGTTTCCACGCCGGTCGACCGATCACGGCGGACGCGAACGCCGACGACCGGCTGCTGGTGGCGTACCCGGTAGGCGGTCCGGCGCGGCGGGACCTGCTCCGCGACACGGCCCGGAACGCGGCCACCGGCCACCGGCGCACCCTCGGCGACGAGCCGTTCCTCGCCACCGGGGAACTCTGGGTGGAGACCGACCGGCCCGCACCGGTCGAGGTCGACGGCGAGGTGTGTGGCCAGACCCCGATCCAGATCGGGCTCGACGCGAACGCGCTGCGGGTGATGGCCCCAATCGACACCCCCGACCGCTGACCCGTACGTCACGACAGCGCCCGCGACGACAAGTCGACTCCTTCCGCCCGAACCAGGGCTGGCGGGGCGGAAGTCGGCTCAGAAGTAGTCGAGCAGTTCGGCTCGGGGGGCGGTGCCGAGCAGGTCGAGCCCGCCCGGGTCCGTTCCGGCGGGACAGTGCAGCAGTCCGGCCTCGACGGTCGCGTACGCATTGGCGGCACCGGTGTAGAGCAGCGCGAAGCCGCGTACGGAGAGGACCAGCGGCGGCTGCTCGGTGATCCGGTGCAGTTCCGCCGAGCCGCCGTCGACCTCCAGCCGCCAGTTGCCGGAGTTCCACGGTGCGACGTCGTCGGTCAGGGCGAACTCGACCCGGCCGCGTACCTGAACCGGCCAGCCTCGGCTGGTCACCGCCCGGGCAACGTCGACCGGCCGGTGCATCCAGACGCGTTGCTCGTGCTGGCGGGCCTGGTCCAGCGGCAACTGGGCGGCGATCGCGTCGTGGGCCAGCGGCCACAGCCGTACGGTCGGCGTGACGCTGTGCCAGCTCGCGAGTACGCCGACCAGCTCCCGGGCCGCCTCGGGCGTGGTGGCGAGCACGTCCCGCACGGTCAGTACGGCATGCTGGTCGTACCCTCGGCCGCGTTCCCAGCTCGCGTACCCGACCAGGTGCCCGCCCTGCTCGACCAGGGTGAGCCCGTCGACCCCGTCCGGCAGCGCGCCCGGTGTCGGGTCCTGGTCGAACAGGCCACCCCGGCGGGTGAGCAGACCGCTGCGGTGCCGGGCGATCCGCTCGTACAGGTCGGCGACCGCCGGAAGGTCCTCGGGCCCGCCGGGCCGGACCGAGAGGTCGGGGGCGGGCCGTGGTCGGGGCAGTGCCACGGTCGGCAGGTCGATGGCCCGCAGGGCGCCGGTGACCTCCCAGCCGCTGCGCCGGTACGGCTCGGTCACGGTCGGGTACAGGGCGCTGACCGCCGCTTCGCGGGCGTGAGCGCCGCGCAGCAGTTCCTGGAGCAGGGACCGGGCCACACCTCGCCCTCGGGCCTCGGGCAGCACCGCGACTCCCGCGACATCGGCCGCGACCACCCGGCGGCCCGCCCACCACTGCTCGTGGTGCAGGTCGACGGCCTTGCCGACCAGGCGTCCGTCCACGTCGAACGCGCCGTACCGGGTGAGCCCGGACGGTGGCGGCACCGGAGTGGCTGGCGCGGCGGTCGGGGTTTCTGGCACGGCCGGGATGGCTGGCGCGGCGGCCGGGGCGCCGCCGAAGGCCAACCGCCCCAGCTCCCCGGCCGCCGCGAACTCGTCGGCCTCGAGCTGTCGGATCTGGGTGACGGTCGGTCGCATCGGCAGAGCGTAGCCAGTCGGCCGGTACGTCGACCACGGTGTCGGCGTCGGGGATGAACCCGTTAAATGACGGGGCTCGATGTTGTGCGTGGGAAAGCGGTTGCCCTAGCATTCAAAATGCGTTGGAAGCCGTACTACCCACCGGCCCCGGGCAGGCCGGTGCAGCATCGCTGTCGCCGGCCGGGCTCCGTGTCTCCGTGCCGCGTCGCCCCCGCCTCCAACGGAGTTGATCATGCGTACTTCGCGACATCGCACCACCCTGCTCGCCGCGACGACGGCGGCCGTCCTGACCGTGACCGGAGCGTTCACCGCAGTGGTCGCCTCGGCTGCCGCCGCCGGCTGCCGGGTCGACTACCTGGTGTCCAGCGAGTGGCAGGGTGGCTTCGGAGCCAGCGTCACCCTCACCAACCTCGGCGACCCGGTCAGCGGCTGGAACCTGACCTGGACGTACGGCGCCGGACAACAGGTCACCCAGGCGTGGAACGCCACGGTCAGCCAGAGTGGCAGCCAGGTCACGGCCACCAACGTCAGCTACAACGGCGCGATCGCCACCAACGCCAGCGTCACGTTCGGCTTCAACGGATCGTGGACCGCCAGCAACCCGGCGCCGGCCACCTTCGCGATGAACGGCACCACCTGCACCGGCACGGTCGGCCCGACCGGCACCATAACGCTTCCGCCGACCAGCACACCCCCGCCGACCAGTACGCCCGTGCCGACCACCCCACCGGTGACCACCCCACCGGTGACCACCGCGCCGCCGACGGACCCGCCGGCCGGGGCCAAGCAGATGGAGGACCTCGACCGGGGACTGGTCAGCGTCCGGTCCGGCAGCGCGAACCTGGTCTCCTGGCGGCTGCTCGGCACCGAGACCTCCGGTGTGTCGTTCAACCTCTACCGGGGCTCGACCCGGGTCAACCCGGCCCCGATCACCGGCGCCACCAACTACCTCGACTCGGGTGCGGCCGCCGGCTCGGCGTACACGGTCAGGGCCGTGGTCAACGGGGCCGAGCAGGCCGACTCGGCGCCGGCACTCCAGTTCGGCAACGGCTATCTCGACGTCCGGTTGCAGGTGCCGCCGGGCGGCAGCACACCGTCCGGGGAGGCGTACACCTACTCCGCCAACGACGCCTCGGTCGGCGACCTGGACGGCGACGGCCGGTACGAGATCGTCGTCAAGTGGGATCCGAGCAACGCCAAGGACAACTCACAGTCCGGCTACACCGGCAACGTCTACGTCGACGCGTACACCCTGACCGGCACCCGACTGTGGCGGATCGACCTGGGCCGCAACATCCGGGCCGGAGCCCACTACACCCAGTTCCAGGTGTACGACTACGACGGTGACGGCCGCGCCGAGGTGGCGATGAAGACCGCCGACGGCAGCCGGTCCGGCACCGGCCAGGTGATCGGCTCGTCCTCGGCCGACCACCGCAACTCCAGCGGGTACGTGCTGGCCGGGCCCGAGTTCCTGACCATGTTCAACGGCCAGACCGGCGCCGTGCTGTCGACGGTGAACTACGAGCCGGCCCGGGGCACCGTCTCCTCCTGGGGCGACAACTACGGCAACCGGGTCGACCGGTTCCTCGCCGGTACGGCGTACCTGGACGGGCAGCGGCCGTCGCTGATCATGGCTCGGGGTTACTACACCCGTAGCGTCATCGTCGCCTGGGACTTCCGCAACGGCTCGCTGACCCGGCGCTGGACGTTCGACTCGAACTCGGCCGGCTCGCAGTACACGGGCCAGGGCAACCACGCGCTGACCATCGGCGACGTCGACGCCGACGGCCGGGACGAGATCCTGTACGGCGCGATGGCCGTGAACGACAACGGCTCCGCGCTCTGGAACACCGGGCACGGGCACGGCGACGCGGCGCACCTCGGCGACCTCGACCCGGCCCGGTCGGGGCTGGAGTACTTCAAGGTCAGCGAGGACGCCTCCAAGCCGTCGTCCTGGTTCGCCAACGCGCGTACCGGCCAGATCTACTGGTCGACCGCCGCGGCCGGAGACAACGGCCGGGGTGTGGCCGGGGACATCTACGCCGGCAGCGCCGGTGCGGAATCCTGGTCGGCGGCGGTCGACGGGCTGCGCAGCCCGTCCGGTGCGAACGTCGGCCGCAAGCCGTCGTCGAGCAACTTCCTGATCTGGTGGGACGGTGACCCGGTCCGGGAACTGCTCGACCAGACCCGGATCGACAAGTACGGCACCGGCGGCGACACGCGGCTGCTGAGCGGCAGCGGTGTGGCGTCGAACAACGGCACCAAGGCCACCCCGGCGCTCTCGGCCGACATCCTGGGCGACTGGCGCGAAGAGGTGATCTGGCGGACCAGCGACAACTCCGCGCTGCGGATCTACAGCACTCCGACCCAGACCAGCACCCGGATACACACCCTGATGCACGACCCGATGTACCGGGTGGCGATCGCCTGGCAGAACACCGCCTACAACCAGCCGCCGCACCCGAGCTTCTTCATCGGGAACGGCATGTCCACGCCACCGGCGCCGTCGATCTACCTGAGGTAGCGGGCGGAACGCCGCGGCGCACCGGTAGGGCCGGGCGCCGCGGCGGATCCGTCAACGCGAAGCCGCACCGGCTGGCGAGGTCGCTCATTTCCTCGCCAGCCGGTGCGGCACACACCGCGACATAACGCGACCCGTCCCGATCGCGCTTGTCGAACCACCACCGGTATGAACACTAGGCCCCTTCCGGTGCCAGTCGATGACAGCGCGGTGAAGAGTGTGTTTCGCGCCCCCCGACCAGCGTGACCCCGGTCACCGCCGACCGACGGCTCACCGGCCACCGCCGGCCAGCAAGTCAGCGGTCAGTGCTCCCGGCCGGCGAGTCACCGGTCAGTGCTCCCGGCTGGCGAGTCACCGGTCAGTGCTCCCGGCGCAGTCCGCCGACCACCTTCTCCGCGATCAGCTCGTACGAGCGCACCCGGTCGGCGATGTCGTACACCAGGGTGGTGAGCATCAGCTCGTCGGCGCCGGTCCGGGCCAGCAGATCGGTGAGCTGCCGCCGGACCGTCTCGGGAGAGCCCATCGCCTGCCCCTCCCGCCGCTCGGCCACGAACTGCCGTTCCAACTCGGTGTACGGGTAGGCCGCCGCCTCCTCCGGCGTGGCCAGCGGCTCCGGCCGGCCGCCGCGCAGGCGTAGGAACGACAGCGAGGCCGGCCCGGCCAGCCACTCGGCCCGCGCGTCGTCCTCGGCACAGACCGCGTTCACCGCCACCATCGCGTACGGCTGGTCCAGCCACTGCGAGGGGCGGAAGCTCTCCCGGTACAGCGCCAGCGCGGGCAGGGTGTTCGCCGCGCTGAAGTGGTGGGCGAACGAGAACGGCAGACCGAGCAGCCCGGCGAGCCGGGCGCTGAAGCCGCTGGAGCCGAGCAGCCAGATCGCCGGCCGGTCGCCCCGGCCCGGGGTCGCCACGATCGGTCCCGGCCGATCCCCGGTGAAGTAGTTGAACAGGTCCGCCAGTTCCTGTGGGAAACCCTCGGCGGAGAGGCCCTCGACCGTACGCCGGAGCGCCAGCGCGGTCGCCTGGTCGGTCCCGGGCGCCCGGCCGATCCCCAGGTCGATCCGGCCCGGATGCAGGGCCTCCAGCGTTCCGAACTGCTCGGCCACCACCAGCGGCGCGTGGTTGGGCAGCATCACCCCGCCGGAGCCGACCCGGATGGTCGAGGTGGCGGCGGCCAGGTGGGCGATCAGCACGGCCGGCGCGGAACTCGCGATCGCCGGCATGTTGTGGTGTTCGGCCACCCAGAAGCGGTGGTAGCCGAGTTCTTCGGTCCGCCGGGCCAGCTCGGTGGTGTGGCGCAGGGCCGGGCCGGCGGTGGTGCCGGCGGCGACCGGTGCGAGGTCAAGGACAGACAACGGTACGTCGATCACACGTTCGGCAACCCGCGCAGAGTCGAATTTCTTCCGCCGCGAGCGAAAGGAAGGGCCCCTTCTTATCGTTTTCTGTTGTAGAAGGGTCCCTTCCTAACCGCGCGCACCTCCGGCGGGTAGGGGCAGCCCTACCTGCGGGGATGCAGGGGCGCCATGTGGTGTGGCGCGGGGGTGGCGACCAGGCTGAGAGGCATGGGAAACACGGGTGTGCCGGCGGTGCTGGACCGGCCGGTTGTCGAGGTCGTCGACGTGGTGAAGAGTTATCCGGGCGCGGGAGTGCAGGCGTTGCGCGGCGTCTCGGTCGCGTTCGCGGCCGGTACGTTCTGCGCGGTGATGGGACCGTCCGGGTCCGGCAAGTCGACGCTGCTGCACTGCGCCGCCGGGCTGGACCGGCCGGACACCGGGCGGGTGCTGCTCGCCGGGCAGGAGATCGGCGCGCTCCGGGAGCCGAGGCTCACCCAGGCGCGGCGCCGTCGGGTCGGGTTCGTGTTCCAGGCGTACAACCTGATGGACTCGCTGTCGGTGTGGCACAACGTACTGCTGCCGCAGCGGTTGTCCGGGGTCCGGCCGGACCGGGGCTGGGCACGGGAGGTGCTCCGGCGGGTGGGGCTGGACGGCCGGGAGAACGACCGCCCCGGCCAGC
>NZ_JADPUN010000065.1 GCF_015690345.1 Plantactinospora alkalitolerans
CCCCCAGAACCCGGTTATCCACCGCCACCCAACACCGGTTACCCACCGCCACCCGCGCCGAGCCCGGAGTGGGGGCAGCAGCAGCCGCCACCACCACCACCGAACCCCGAGTGGGGCCAGCAGTCACCACCACCGACTCTGGAGTGGGGCCAGCCCCAGCCACCGGCGCCGAACCCCGAGTGGGGCCAGCCACCGTCCAGCGGCGGACCGCAGCAACCCGGGTACGGAGGCGTGCAGGATCAGCCGCAGTCCGGCGCACCGGGCGGGCAGTACGGCACCCCGGACGCCCCGTACGGTGCTCCCGGTGCCCAGTACGGCCCTCCCGGCGCCCAGTACGGCGCGCCCGGTACGCCGTACGGCCCTCCCGGTGCCCCACTCGGAGCGCCCGGTGCCCCGAAGAAGAAGGGCGGCCTGAAGGTCGCCCTGATCATCGGCGGCATCGTGTTGCTGCTGCTCTGCGCCTGCGTGGGTGGCGGCGTCTGGTGGCTTGTCGACCGGGGGTCCGACGACCCCGGCTCGGATCCCATCGGAGCGCCGACCTCGACCGCCAGCCCGACAAGGTCCACCCCGCGCACCACCCCGTCGTCGAGTACGGACCGGTACGCGAAGGGCGACTGCCTGGTCAACGACGGTACGGACAGTGATCCGAAGCTGCGCAAGGTGACCTGCGGGCCGAACACGTTCGAGGTGTTGTCCCGGATCCCGTTCAGCACCGACCCGAAGCAGTGCAAGGACGACGCCATCTTCGGCGCACCGGAGGCGGATGCCCACTACGTGCACGACGACGCGCTCGACCTCGGGGACTTCGTGCTCTGCCTGAAGTCGCGCTGACCGAAGCCTCCGTCGGCCCGCCTGGTCGCCGGCCCGCCCCGGAGCAGCAGTCGTAGTGCCGATAGCTAAAACTAGGACCGTCTAGCAGAGACGCTAGACGGTCCTAGTTTCTTCTCGACAGCGACGGCAGCTTTCTTCTCGACAGCGGCGGCAGCGGCGGCGGCGGTCGGTACGACGGCGCGACACGCCTACCCCGATCTACGTATGTCTAGCGGGGCGGCTAGACGGCCCGATACCGTGCGATACGTGGATCCGGTCCGCAACCCGTACGCGCCGGGCGCCGGCCAGCGCCCGCCCGAGCTCGCCGGCCGAGGTCGGGAACTCGAGGTCTTCGACATCGTGCTGGAACGGATCGCCCGAGGTCGCCCGGAACGCAGCCTGATGCTCACCGGACTGCGCGGGGTCGGCAAGACCGTGCTGCTCAACACGCTCCGGTCCCAGGCCATCAACCGGCTGTGGGGCACCGGCAAGATCGAGGCGCGACCGGACCAGTCGATCCGCCGGCCGGTGGCCGCCGCGCTGCACATGGCGATCCGGGAGCTGGCACCCCGGCACCGTGCCCCCGACCGGATCGACGCGTTCCTCGGCGTGCTCAAGGCCTTCGCGCTGCGCTCCGCTCCGTCCGGCTCGGCGACGACCGGTCGGGGCGCGGCCGCCACCCGGTTGCGGGACCGCTGGCAGCCGGGCATCGACGTGCCGGCGGCGAGCGGCCGGGCCGACTCCGGCGACATCGAGATCGACCTGGTCGAACTCTTCACCGACGCGGCCGACGTCGCCGCCGATGTCGGCACCGGGGTCGCGGTCTTCATCGACGAGATGCAGGACCTCGGTCCCGAGGACGTCTCCGGGCTCTGCGCCGCCTGTCACGAGCTGTCCCAACTGGGGGCACCACTGATCGTGGTCGGCGCCGGGCTTCCGCACCTGCCGGCCGTACTCTCCGCGGCGAAGTCGTACTCGGAACGCCTGTTCCGCTACCAGCGCATCGACCGGCTCGACCGGATCGCCGCCGACCAGGCGCTCTGCGCGCCCGCCGCCCGGGAGGACGTCGAGTACGAGCAGAAGGCGCTCGACCTGCTCTACGAGAAGTCCGGCGGCTACCCGTACTTCGTCCAGGCGTACGGCAAGGCCACCTGGGACCACGCGCCGCGTACCCCGGTGACGGCGGCCGACGTCCGGGTCGCCGCCCCGGAGGCGGAGGCCGAACTCGCGGTCGGGTTCTTCGGCTCCCGGTTCGAGCGGGCGACTCCGGCCGAGCGCGAGTACATGCGGGCGATGGCCGGGCTCTCTCTGGTCGAGGGCGCGACCACGACCGACGTCGCCGACGGTGGGCACCGCGACGACATGGACGCCGCCGTCTCGACCGCCGAGATCGCCCGGTCGCTCGGTCGCAAGCCGGCCAGCCTCTCGCCGGCCCGGGACGCCCTGATCAAGAAGGGGCTGATCTACTCCGGCGAGCGCGGCACGGTGGCGTTCACGGTGCCGCACTTCGGCCGCTACCTGCGTACCCAGCCGGCCTGACGCCGCCACGCCTGCCAGCCTGACGCCGCCATGGCAGCCGCCCTCACGCCGCCACGGCAGCCGGCCGGTGGGCCGCCTACACCTGGGACCAGGGGGCCGGAAAGATCACCTCACCGCTCGGTACCGGCTCCACCGCACCGTCCGTCGAGGGCAGCACCAGCGCCTGCCACGGATCCCCGAGCCCGGACCACGGGCTGGTCAGCTTGAACCGGGCCGCGGGCTCGAATCCGAACCGGCGGTAGTAGGCCGGGTTTCCGAGGACCAGGACGAGTCGCTCGTCCAGCTCGGCGGCGGCGTCGAGCGCGGCCTGTACGACGTCCCGGCCGTAGCCTCGGCGCTGCCGGTCGGGGCGTACGGCCACCGGTCCGAGGGCCAGCGCGGGGATTGCGCCCGGTTGCACCAGTACCCGGCTCAGCAGGGCGTAGCCGACCAGTTCCCCGTCGACCTCGGCCACCATGGACAGTTCGGGCAGCCAGGCGTCGCTGTCCCGCAACGCCTCCACGAGTTGCACCTCGGGGGGCCGTCGGGTCTCCGGGCTCGCGAACGCCTGGGCGACCAGTCGGCGGATCGGCGCGACGTCAGCCAACCCCTCCGGTCGCAGTCGCACAGTCGTCACAGCTCGCGACGGTACCGCCACAGCGCCCTCGAGTCTCCCACTTCGACGGGTGAAACTTGCGCAGAACGGGTAAGACTTGACCCATGAGACCCGTACGCACGGTGGCCCGTACCCTGTTGAGCACGATATTCGTGGTCAGCGGCGCCCGCGCCGTGACCAACCCCGAACCGCACCTGGAGCGGGCGAAGCGGGTGACGGACCGGGTCGCCCCGGTGCTGCGCGGCGTGCATCCGGGCCTACCGACCGATCCGGCGAGCCTGGTCCGGGCCAACGGCGCCGCCCAGCTCATCGGCGGACTGCTCCTCGCCACCGGGCATCTGACCCGGCCGGCGGCTGCCCTGCTGGCCGGCACGATGGTGCCGACCACGCTCGCCGGACACGCGTTCTGGAACGTCGACGATCCGACGGAGCGGAAGATCCATCAGATCCACTTCATGAAGAATCTCGGCCTGCTCGGCGGGCTGCTGCTCGCGGCGGCCGACACCCAGGGCCGCCCTGGCCTGGGCTGGCGGACCAGTCACGCGGTGGACGGCGGGCGTCGACGGGTACGTCGCGCGGTGCGCACGGCACGCCGGGACGCCCGGATCGCGGTACGGTCAGCCGCGACGGCACGCAAACTCCCGGGCTGACCTGCACTCCTGGTCACGGAATTTGCGGGTTGGCGGGTGGCGATCGGCCCACGGTCCATGCCGGACATATGCTAGTTTCACCTGACTGAGCGGCCTTGAATCACCTGAACCGTACTCCCTGCGTTAACGCGGTGGAAATGTCGCGAACCAGTGTGGGATCGGACACGGTCGCATAACGCAGGAGG
Organism: Plantactinospora alkalitolerans; assembly: GCF_015690345.1. Taxonomy (GTDB): domain Bacteria; phylum Actinomycetota; class Actinomycetes; order Mycobacteriales; family Micromonosporaceae; genus Plantactinospora; species Plantactinospora alkalitolerans. Next base: position 3,780 of record NZ_JADPUN010000065.1, read on the forward strand.
CATTCCAGTGACTCGCCGTTCTAGGCTCCTTGGAGGACCTGGGCGGAACACCGACATCGGTACGGGGGTGGCCACGCCATGCCGGCGACCGTCGAAAGACGGCTAAGCCGCCTCGCCCCAGTCCGCCGCTTTGCTCGTGGAATCGACCGTCGGGCAGTCGTACGAATCGGCATCATCGCCGTCGTCTGCTACGCCGCGTGGCTCGCCATAGTCACGTTCGGACGGTCGTACAACTTCTTCGACATGAAGATCTACCACGGCGCGGTGGTCTGGTGGGCGAGCGGACACGAGCTCTACGACTTCATCGCACCCAGGACCACCCTCGGCTTCACCTATCCACCCTTCGCCGGCCTGGTCATGCTGCCGATGGCGAAGATCCCGCTCGGCCTCGCCGGCTGGGTCAACGTGCTCGCCAGCGTCGCCACCCTGACGCTCGTGCTGGCCGCGCTGCTCAAGCCGATCGTCGACCGGTTGGGCTGGTCGCTGTGGTTCACCCTCGGCATCGCCGTACCGCTCGCGGTGGCGATCGAGCCGACCCGGGAAACCCTGGGATTCGGCCAGGTCAACCTGCTGCTGTTCGGCCTCATCATGGCCGACCTGGTGGCGCTGCGCTGGCGGGCCCGGCGCGGGGCCCGGACCAACCCGGCCGACGGCCCGATGCGCCGGCTGTGGTTCAGCGGCGTGTGGGCCGGCGTCGGCATCGGGCTGGCCACCTCTATCAAGCTCACTCCGGCGCTCTTCATCGTCTACCTGCTGCTGACCCGGCAGTGGCGGGCCGCGATGACCGCGGTCGGCACCGCCATCGCCGTCACCGTCGGTACCTTCGCCGTCGCGGGCCGCGAGTCGACCACCTACTGGATGTCGGTGCTCTGGCAGACCGAGCGGGTCGGCGCGGCGGACATGACCCCGAACCAGTCCCTGGCCGGGGTGCTGGCCCGGCTCTACGACTCGATCGAGACGCCGACCCTGCTCTGGCTCGCCTTCGCCCTGCTGGTCCTCGCGCTCGGCCTGTCCCGCGCCGCCAACTCGCACGCCGACGGTGACGAGCTGACCGCCTTCACCCTGATCGGGCTCACCACCAACGTGATCAGCCCGATCTCCTGGTCGCACCACCTGGTCTGGGTCATCCCGGCGATGGTGGTACTCGGCGACGCCGCGAGCCGGCGGCGGGCGGCCAGCCGGGGGCTGGCGTACCGGAGCATGCTGTCCGGGGCCGGCTCCGGACCGGCCGGCATGAGCGGACTGCGGGCGCCGATCTGGTTCCCCACCCTGACCGGACTCCGGCACGGCGTCGCGGCGATCGGCCTCTACCTGCTGTTCCTGATCTCGCCCATCTGGCCGTACGAGCACCAACTGCCCGAGGTCTCGCACTACCAGGACGGCTTCTTCGGCGCCCTGATGGAGAACTCGCTGGCGCTCGCGGTGATCGTGCTGGTCGCCGCGCTGCCGTGGCGGCCGGGCGCCGAGCCCGCCTTCTATTCCGAGCACACCCGGTTCGACCGGCGGTCCGTCACCGGTCACCGCTGACCCGGGAACTCGCTCGACGGGAGCGTCAGGTCACGGGCAGTTGACCCATTCCTCGGTACCGTCGGCGAAGACCTGCCGCTTCCACACCGGCAGCCGGGCCTTGACCTCGTCGACCAGCCGGGCACACGCCGCGAAGGCCGCCGCCCGGTGCGCGGTGCTGACCGCCGCCACCAGGGCCACGTCGCCGATCGCCAGCGGCCCGAGCCGATGCGAGACCGCGATCGCGTGTACGGCCGGGTCGGCGGCGATCTCGGCAGCCACCTCCCGCAACACGTCGGCGGCGCTCGGATGGCCCTCGTACTCCAGCCGGACGACCGCGCGCCCGTGGTCGTGGTCGCGTACCACGCCCTGGAACGAGACCACCGCTCCGGCGGCGGAGTCGGCGACCACGGCCTCGTGGAAGACCGGGTCCAGCGGCTCCACCCCGACCGAGGTGTGCACCGTCGGGCCGGGCGTCGCCGGCACCGTCTCGACGACCTGCTCGCTCATGCCTCTCCTCCCACAACGCGCTCGCCCGGCAGCAGGGGCAGCGGTACGACCGGCACCCGGTCTCCCGGCTCGCCCCGGGTCCCGGGAGCGATCACGGCGAAGCCGTCCGCCTGGGCCAGGCCGCGCAGCATCGCCGAGCCGACGTGCCGGACCGGATGGGCGGTGTTCCGGGCGGTGTCGACCCGGACCAGCGCAAGATGGGTGTGATCGCCCCGGCCCGGTACCGGCTCGGCCAGGGTCACCTGGGGCAGCTCCGGCATGGCCCGGCCGTGCAGCCCGGCCAGCAGCGGGGCGACCAGGGAGACGGTCGCGACGATCGCCGACTGTGGATTGCCCGGCAGCCCGGCGACGAACCTGGCCCGGCCGTCCGCCCCGACGACCCGGGCGAGCAGCATCGGAAACCCGGGGCGTACGGCGACGGTGTTGACGACGTACTCCGCGCCGAGTTCCCGCAGTGCCGGGTGCAGGTGGTCGACCGGCCCGTTCATGGTGCCGCCGGTGGTGCAGACCAGGTCGGCTTCGGCGAGACTCCGGCGGAGCGCGTCGACGTGTGCGTCCAGCGTGTCGGCCACCGGTCCGACGAGGTCGGCGGCGGTGATGGTGGCGCCGTACCGGCGTAGCCAGCCGGGCACCGCCGGGCCGAGCGAGTCCCGTACCCGGCCGGCGCCCGGCCGTCCGGTGGTCAGCAACTCGTCGCCGAAGATGATTAGAGCGGCCCGGGGGGCCCGGCGGACCCGCAGGGTGTCGTAGCCACACGAGGCGGCCAGGCCGATCACTCCGGGGTCGACCGGGGTACCGGCCGGCAGGAGTTCCTCCCCGGCCCGCGCCTCCTCGCCCGGGTCGCGCCACTCCGGCGTCGACCGCAGCGTGCCGGCGACCAACCCCTCGGCGGTACGCGTCGACTCCTCGATCCGGAGCACCCCGGCCGCGCCGTCCGGCAGCATCGCACCGGTGGCGATCTCCACTGCGGTGTCGTCTCCGGTCAGCGGCGGCGGCGTACCTCCGGCGAGGACCCGTCCGACGATCCGCCACGGCCCGGCGCCGCGTACCGCCCAACCGTCCACGCTCGACGTCGAAAAGGCCGGCAGGTCGGTGAGGGTGGTCAGCGGCTCGGCGAGGGTCCGTCCGTCCGCCTCGGCCAGCGGCAGGTCGACGGGCTCGGGCACGGCGGCCCGGCCAGCCTCGTAGACCCGGGAGCGCGCCTGCGCCCAGTCCAGCGTGGGCAGCGCGGCGGCGACGGCGGCGGTCTCCGTGCTCACTCGGCCCTCTCCCACCCGTTCTTCACGTTCACCCGGTCCTCACGTTCACCGTCCGAGCCTATCGTCGCGGTGTGACCGACCGCTGGACAGTCACTCGGGCGACGTCAGGGATCGCCGGGAAGTCAGTCGGTACGCGGGTGGTCGCCGCCCCGGAGCTGGTCGACGGCGTGCGCCAGAATCGGCCCGAGTACGGCCAGCCCGTCCCGGGCACCACCTGTCGAACCGGGCAGGTTGACCACGAGCATCCGGCCGATCACCCCGGCGACCCCTCGGGACAGCGCCGCCGCCGGGACCTTGTCCCGGCTGTGCGCCCGGATCGCCTCGGCGATGCCGGGAATCTCGTAGTCGAGCATCGCCCGGGTCACGTCCGGGGTCCGGTCCGTCGGGTTGATTCCGGTGCCGCCACTGGTCAGCACCACGTCGACGCCGTCCGCCGCCGCCCGACGCAACTCCTCGGCCACAGGCTCCCCGTCCGGCACCACGACCGGCTCGTCCACCTGCGCGCCGAGTCCGGTCAGGCCGGAGACCAGCAGCGGGCCGCTGGTGTCCGCGTACACCCCGGTGGCCGCACGGTTGGAGGCGACCACGACCCGGGCCCGGATCACGGCCGGTCCGCCGGTCGGGTCCAGTCGCCGGTCTTGCCGCCCTCCTTGCGCAACACCCGTACCCCCTCGATCGAGGCGGCCGGGTCGACGGCCTTGACCATGTCGATCAGCGCGAGCCCGGCGGTGGCGACGGCGGTCAGCGCCTCCATCTCGACGCCGGTCCGGTCCGCGGTCCGGACCGTCGCGGTGATCTCCACGGTGTCGTCGCCGGGCTCCAGGTCGACCGTCACGCCGTGCAGGGCGATCGGATGGCAGAGCGGAATCAGGTCCGGGGTGCGCTTCGCGCCCATGATGCCGGCGAGCCGGCCGACCGCCAACGCGTCGCCCTTCGGCAGGCCGTCCCGGCGCAGCAGCTCGATCACCTCGGCGGTGGTACGCAGCCGGCCGGCGGCGACGGCGCGACGTACCGACACGTCCTTGGCGGAGACGTCGACCATCCGGGCCGCCCCGGCGGAGTCGACATGGGTGAGATGCGCGGACTCGGTCACGCTCGCGAGCCTACCGAGGGTGACTTCGGCCCGTGGCACGGCCGGTCGGCGCGACATCGGTCCACGTGCCGGCGACGACGTCCGGTGGCCCGAAGAGCCGAATCTTGATCATCCGCAGCCGCAGGTCAGGCGGAACAACTCATTCCGCAGTCACTACGCGCAGCCCGCCGAGCACTACAATCACACATTCACTTACGTCATTACCTCTACACCACCCTGAGATGTGCCGAATTCTCCGCATTGACACAATTCACCGCAATGACGTGCTTTCATGCCTTGTCGATGGACACAGGGTCAACATGTCGGTACGAAGCGAGTTTTGCCAGCTCATCCGATGGAAACCGGCGGACAGTACGCCGACACTCGATACCAATCGAGTGGAGTGCATCACACCACCCGCCCACACCACCACCCCAGAACACGGAATGCGGTTACTCCGGAACAGATCTTCCAATGCGCCGGCAAGACGGGTATCCCGGAGGTAACACCCTTCGCCGCTCTCTGACGTGAGGGTCCGCAGGACCAGGCTAACGCTCTCAGTTCTCATATATGGACAGAGCGTGACGAATCCGACCCTAGTTGACTAATACTGAGCATAGCGACATTTATTGTCGCTTATCCGCCCTAGTCTCCCTAAGCTTCTCTCATCTCGAGATTGAGGTTGGCGAGTAAGGGACGATCCCACACGTTTCGGATGCGACTTAGATACGCCTAGATGGAGGAAGCGCCATGCGCGGCAACGAGTGGATCTGAGAGCGATACAGCCATCACCCTGAGGCATCAAAGGTTGCTACCGTTACAAGCGACCAGACATCTGCAACACCAGGAACCGGTGTGAGTCAGACAAAGCGACGCGACAACGGGACCGATCAGCGGCTGCCGCTGCTCATCGGTCTCGTCGCTGTTTTCGCCGCAGGCGTCGCGACTTTGTCCCTACTGGACAGCATTCGCAACCCGCCGACCTCGGGAAACCAGCTGATTACCGTCGCGATGCTGATCCTCACGGTCACGATCAGTCTGCCCGTGAAGGCTCCGATCCGGATCCGATCAACAACTCACGCCACCGCATGGGTGGAGACTGCCATTGTCATCGGCGTCGCCGTCGCCCCCACGTCGTGGGTGGTGCTCTGCACGGGACTCGGCGTGGCCGTCGCGACCAGGATCATGAGGCTGTCCTCGATAAAGACAATCTTCACTATCAGCAAGAACATGCTGGTCGCAGCGGGGGCGGGTACAACCTTGACGCTTTTGGGCTGGGTTTGGCCACCACCCGACGGATTGCCGTACATGATCGCACCACTCGCTGCGGCCTACGCCGTCGCGGCATTGCTCGATGAGGCACTCGGTATCCCGGTGATCGCGCTCGCGGCCCGAACGAACGTGCTCCAACACTTCGTCACCAACTGGGATCTGCGGCTCGCCGGGTTCGGGGTCCGGTTCGTTGTCGCTGTCTTCACGCTGATCCTCCTCAGGGTCGAGACCTGGCTGCTCGTTGCGATGCCACCCCTGGCTCTCAGCCTGCATCTCGCCTATTCGACACGTGTTCGGGCACGTGCCGAACGCTATGCCTGGCAACGGCTGGCGCACACCACCGACGCGCTCAACGTGGTTGACCTCAACGCCGTACTGCGGACCGCCGTGGCCCAGGCCGCCGACCTGTTCTCGGCCGACGAGGTCGAGGTCGAATTGCAGGACAACAAGCGCACGGTGCGCGGCAACAGCGAGACGATCAGCTACGACGGGTTCGCCAGTCCACCCTCGTTCACCAACGGATCGATCATTCCGATGGAGATGAAGGGGTACGACGGCAGCGCGGTCGGCATGCTGCGGCTGCGGTTCCACGGGCCCGTCAAGCTCTCCGAGCGGGAGCAGTACACCCTCCGTACCTTCGCCTCCGCGCTCTGCACGGCGGTCCGCAACGCCTCCGCGTACGCGGAACTGAACCGGGTGGCCGAGGAGCACGCGCACGCCGCCGCCCACGACGCGCTGACCGGCCTGGCCAACCGGCGGCACCTGCTGGACCGGGGCGCGGACCAGCTCGGCCAGCGCCGCACCGAAGGGGTCATCGCGCTCCTGCTGATCGACCTGAACCACTTCAAGGAGGTCAACGACACCCTCGGGCACGCCGCCGGGGACCGGGTACTGATCCAGGTCGCCGAGCGGTTGCGCGCCGCCGTCCAGGGTGACGACCTGGTCGCCCGGTTGGGCGGGGACGAGTTCGCGGTGCTCTTCCACGGCCTGCCCGCCCCGGCGGTCGCCGCGCACCGGGCCGAGTCCCTGCTCACCGCGCTGCACGAGCCGATCGATCTGGACGGAATGCGGATCAGTGTCGAGGCCAGCGGCGGCATCGCGGTCGCGCCGAGCACCGGTGGGATGACCGAACTGCTGCGCCGCGCCGACGTGGCGATGTACCAGGCCAAACGGGCCGGACGACGGATCGCCACGTACGCCCCGGCCCGGGACACCGCCGACCTCAGCCGGCTCGCCCTCGGCGGCGACCTGCCCCGGGCGGTGGCCGACCACGAGTTCACCGTCAACTTCCAGCCGATCGTCGATCTCGGCAGCGGCGAGGTGGTGGCCGCCGAGGCGCTCGCCCGGTGGCGGCACCCGGCCCGGGGCACCATCGACCCGCTCCGGTTCCTGGAGACGGTCGAACGCTCCGGCCTGCTGCCGGCGTTCGCCGAAGCGGTCCTCGACCAGTCCCTGATCGCCGCCCAGACGTGGCGGGAGGCCGGCTTCGACCTGCCGGTGGCGGTCAACGTCTCGCCGCGCAGCCTGCTCGACGCCCGGTTCCCCGGCGCCGTGCTGGCCCGGCTGCGGGCCCACGACCTGCCACCCGACCGGCTGGTGCTGGAGCTGACCGAGACGCTGACGCTCAGCCAACTGGAGGTCGTCGACCAGGTCCTCGGCCAGCTCCGGGACGCCGGGATCCGGCTCGCCCTCGACGACTTCGGCACCGGCTACTCGTCACTGTCGGTGCTGTCCCGGATCCCGGTGCACGAGTTGAAGATCGACCGCGCCTTCGTCACCGCGATGGAGACGTCGGCCGAGGCCACCGCCGTGATCCGGTCCACGGTCGATCTTGGCCGCAGTCTCAACCTGGTGGTCGTGGCGGAGGGCGTGGAGAGCGAACCGCAACGCATGGCGCTCTGGGAACTCGGCTGCTCCGCCGGGCAGGGCCACCTCTTCGCCCGACCGATGCCGGCCGCCCGGCTCCTCTCCGCCCTGCACCAGGGCGCGGGTGGCCGCCCCGGCACCCTCGCGCCCGCACTGCACGACGAGGGCGCCGTGGTCCGGCTGTCACCCGGCCGGCGATCCGGTCCACGCCGCGTGGAGCGTCTGCCACACTTGCCCGCGTGAACGTCGCGGACCATCAGGCGGACGAAACGGAGATCCCGCCACCGGCATCGGGCGGTCGCCGGTACTGGAACCGGGCCGATCGGGCCGCCGGAGGGCTCGCCGCCGACCTGGTGCTCTACGCCCTCTCCGCCGCCTTCGCCGCCGTCACCGCCGCCACCTCCACGCTGCTGCCACACCGCGCCTGGGGCGCCGTGGCCGTGTTCGGCTACCTCGCCGCCACGGTCGCCGTCCTCGGCCAACTCCTCGCCCGGCACCGGCGCCCCGGCAGCCGGCTCGCCGGCACCGCCGCCAGGGGCGTACTGACCACGGTCGTGTGGACGGCCACCGCGCTGGTCCCGATGATCTGGCAGGCCGTCGAGCGGGCCGGTGGTCGGCTCGACCGGGCCCAGGAGGAGGTGCTGGTGATCGAGCACTCCGGGGCGCGGCTGCTCGACCACGGCACCCCGTACCTCGGGCGGGACGCGATCGCCGCGCTGCCGGGCGGGGAGCAGCTACTCGGCTACACCCCGTACCAGCCCGGGATGGCGATCTTCGGCCTGCCCCGGGCTCTCGCCGGCTCCGCCTGGTGGACCGACGCGCGGATCTGGTTCGCGGTCGCCACCGCCGCCGCGCTCGGCGTCGCCGTGTCGCTGCTGCGGCGCCAGGTCCGGACCATCGCCGCCGGACCGTCCGACCCACCGAGGGCCGCACCGTCCGTACCGTCGGGAACGGCGAACCCCGGCCGGTCCGCCGCCGCAGCGACACGCGCCGGGCTCCGCGACGCCGCCGTGGTCCGCGCGGTGCAGCTCGCGACCGTACTGCCGGTCTGCGCGTTGACCCTGGCAACCGGGGGCGACGACCTTCCGGTGCTCGCGCTCTGCCTGCTCGCCCTGGCCTGCGCCGCCCGGGACCGGTACCTCGGCGCCGGACTCGCGGTGGGACTGGCGGCGGCCCTGAAGCTCTTCGCCTGGCCGGTCGCGCTGGTCCTGCTCGTGCACGCCGTGATCCGGAACCGTCGGGCCGGTGCCCGGCTCGCGATCGGCGCGATCGGGCTGCCGATCGCCGCCCTGGTCCCGGCCCAACTGGTCGACTCGGCCGCACTGGTCGAGAACGTGCTGCGGTTTCCGCTCGGCCACGGCCTGGTGACCAGCCCCGCCCAGTCACCCTTTCCGGGGTACCTGATCGCCGGATCGCTGCCCGCCGGCCGGGTGATCGCCGCCGCGCTGCTCGTCGCGGTCGGGCTGCTGATCGCCGTCCTGCTCGTCCGCCGCCCGCCCCGCACCGCCGCGTCCGCCGCCCTGTTCTGCGGGTACGGTCTGCTCGCCGCGATCCTGCTGATGCCCTCGACCCGCTTCGGGTACCTGCTCTACCCGGTCGCCTTCCTCGCCTGGGCACCCGCGCTCCGGCTGGCCGGCACGGCGACCGAGGCGAACTCCGTTCCGACCCCGGTGGCGGCGTCCACGTCGTGAACCCGTCCCGTGCCCGTCCCACCGGACCGAGCGAGCCCGACACGCCGGATGAGCCGGTCGCGCCGCCTCGACCCGGCGCACCGGTCGGTCGGCCCCGCTGGGACGTGATCGCCGTGGTCGCGCTCGGCGGGGCGCTGGGTTCGGCCGGCCGGTACGGGCTTCTCGTACTCTGGCCGCACGCCTCCGACGGCTTCCCCTGGGCGACCCTGGGCACCAACCTCTCCGGCTGCGCGCTGATCGGACTGCTGATGCGGCTGATCACCACCCATCCGGCGGCACACCGGCTGGTCCAGCCGTTCTTCGTCACCGGGATGCTCGGCGGGTTCACCACCTTCTCCACGTACGCGGTCGAGACTCGCAGCCTGCTCGCCGCGGACCGGCCCGGCCTCGCCCTCGGCTACCTGCTCGGTACGCTGGCCGGAGCGCTCGCCGCCGTACGCCTCGGGATCTGGGCGGCGGAGCGGATCCGGTCATGACCAGGCGTACGGGGTTCCGGTGCTGACCTGGGCGATGGTGCTGCTCGGCGGCGCGGTCGGCGCGGTCGCCCGGTTCGGCGTCAACTGGCTGGTCGTACGCGGTTCCCGGCCGTCGCCCTGGGCCACCTTCACCGTCAACGTCGTCGGCTCGCTGCTGCTGGGTCTGCTGGCCGGCGTCGGCACCGCCCTTCCCGGCTGGGTCGGCACACTCGTCGGTACCGGCTTCTGCGGCGCCCTGACCACCTACTCGACGTTCGGCTACGAGACGGTACGGCTCGCCGGAACCGGACCGGTGGGCCGGGGTTGGGCCCTGCTCAACATCGTGGCCACCCTCGCGGTGGGGCTCGGCGTCGCCGCCCTGGGCTGGCAACTGGGCAGGTCGTTCTGAGCCGGCGAGCTGAGACTTTCTGGGCCGTCTTCCGGCAGGGCGCCCCGACGGGGCGTAGACCTGAGACATGGACGCGACCTATCGGGATCGGACGGCCGCCGGGGCGGTGCTGGCCGACCTGCTGGACTCGGTCGCCGGTCAACCGGACGTGATCGTCCTCGGACTGGTCCGGGGCGGCGTTCCGGTGGCGGCTGCCGTGGCGGAACGCCTCCGGGCGCCACTCGACGTACTGGTCGTCCGGAAGCTCGGCCTGCCCGAGGCGCCCGAGGTGGCCTTCGGCGCCGTCGGGCCGGGTGGGCTGCGGGTACTCAACGAGGAGATCGCCGATCGGCTGGATCCGGCGGAGGTGGACACGGTGGTGCGGGCGGAGACGGCGGAACTGGAGCGTCGGGAGCGGCGGTACCGGATGGGCCGGCCCCCGCTGCGCCTCGACGACCGGATCGCGGTGATCGTCGACGACGGCCTGGCCACCGGCGCCACCGCCCGGGCTGCGGTGGGAGTGGCCCGGCAACTCGGCGCCCGCCGGGTGGTGCTGGCCGTTCCGGTCGGCGCACCGGAGGCGTACGCGGTGCTGACCCGAACCGCCGACGAGGTGGTCTGCCCGGAACGTCCGGCCGGCTTCGGTGCGGTCAGCCGCTATTACGCGGACTTCCACGAAGTGCCGGACGAGGAAGTGGTGGCCCTGCTGACGGGCTCCTGAGGATTCGACCGGGTACCGTCGAGTGATGCAGATGACCTGTCCGAAGTGTCGTGGCGACATGCGTCAGTACGAGCGCAGCGGCGTCACGGTCGACCAGTGCACCGAATGCCGTGGACTCTTCCTGGACCGGGGCGAGTTGGAGAAGCTGTTCGAGGCCGAGGCCAACTGGAGCCAGCAGCACGCGCCGGCGCCTCCGCAGCCGTCGCACGCGCCCGGTAACGCCTACCCGCCGCCCGCACCGCACCAGCCGGGTTACGCGGCGCCGAGCCACGTTCCGCCGCCGCCACCGCCGGCCCACGGCTACCCGCAGCAGGCTCCCGCGCCCGCCTACGGGCAGCACCAGCAGCAGCACTACGGCTACCACGGCCACTACAAGCACAAGAAGCGTAAGGGTTTCCTCGACGACTTCTTCGGCTGACCGGGCCCGCCGGCGACCGGATCTCGATCCTGGTCCCGCCGGCTGGCCAGCCTCGGAGATCCCCGTGCTCAGGTCGACTCCCGCGCGTCGCCGGCGGGTGGACGTCACCTTCCTGAGCATGGGGATCCTGTGCATCGGATCCGGTTTCGCCTCCCGGAACCCGGGACCCGTTAGGCTCGGCGGTTGACCGGGTGCGGGTGGACCGGTCGCCCTCCACCGAAGAAGAAACCGGGCGGGGTGAGTGCGCTGGACGAGGTGTCCGAGGGATCCGCTCCGCGGCAGGCCGTCCCGGTGCCGGTGCCGGTGCCGGCCCAGCTCGCGCTCGCGACGGCGTACGACAGGATCACCGCGACGGTCGACGGCCTCGCCGACGCGGACCTGCTGCGACCGACCCGCTGCCGGGGTTGGTCCGCCGCCGACCTGCTCTTCCACCTGGTCTGCGACGCCCAGCGGGCGTTGGTCGCGCTGGCGAGCCCGGCGGACGGACCGGCCGACGTCGACGCCGTCAGCTACTGGCGGTCTCCGGATGATCCGGACGAGGGCCGGCACGCCCTGTGGGTACGCCGCTGTGCCGCCGCGTTCGACCGACCGCGCGGAGTCGTCCGGCTCTGGACGGACACCGCGCCAGCGGCGGTACGGGCAGCCCGCGCCGCGGATCCGAGCGGGTACGTCGCCACCCAGGGACATGTGCTGGCCGTTCCGGAGTTCCTCGCCACCCTGGTCACCGAGGCGGTCGTGCATCACCTCGACCTGGCACCGGATCTTCCCGGCGCACCGGAACCGGACCCGGGCGGTGTCGCCATCGCGGTCGCCACCCTGGACGGGCTGCTCAGCGACGAGGCCGTACGCCCCGCCGACTGGTCCGACGTCGACTACGTCCTGAAGGCGACCGGGCGGATTCCGCTCACCGAGCACGACCGGTTGGCGCTGGGCGAGGCGGCCGGCTGGATCCCGCTGCTCGGCTGAATCCGGCCCGTCGCGCGGTGATCCGCCTCGGCCCGTCGCGCGGTGATCCGCCTCGGCCCGTCGTCCGGTGATCCGCCTCGGCCCGTCGTGCGGTGAAGCGGTCGCTCAGACGATCGCCATGTCGACGAAGCGCGAGAGGTGAAGCTGGGCCGCGACGGTGACGGTGTCGGTGGGTCCGTTCCGGTGCTTCGCGACGATGAAGTCGGCCTCGCCGGCCCGGGGCGACTCCTTGTCGTAGTAGTCGTCGCGGTGCAGCAGGATGACAACGTCGGCATCCTGCTCAATCGACCCAGATTCACGCAAATCGGACAACTGGGGCCGCTTGTCGGTACGTTGCTCCGGGCCACGGTTCAGCTGGCTGACCGCGATCACCGGGCATTCGACCTCCTTGGCGAGCAGCTTCAGCCCCCGGGACAGCTCCGCGACCTCCTGCTGGCGGCTCTCGGTGCGCTTGGGCGAACTCATCAGCTGGAGGTAGTCGACGACGATCATCTTGAGGTCGTGCCGTTGCTTGAGCCGCCGCGCCTTCGCCCGGATCTCCATCAGGTTCATGTTGGGGGTGTCGTCGACGAAGAGCGGCGCCTCGCTGATCTCGCCCATCCGGCGGGCCAACTTGGTCCAGTCGTCGTCCGAGAGCTGCCCGCTCCGCAGCACGTGCAGTGGCACCCGCGCCTCGGCCGAGAGAAGCCGCATCACGATCTCGACCTTGCTCATTTCCAGCGAGAAGATCGCGCTGGCACAGTTATGTCGAATTGCCGCGTTTCGGGCAAAGTCCATTGAGGCGGTGGAGTTATGGGTCGGGATCATCGACCGTCCGGCCAGGTAGAGGTGGTCGGCGTTGTCGACCGTTACGCAGCGGACCGGCACGCTCGACACCGGCCGGACGTCGACGATGTACCGGCTGCTCGTACGTTGCGTACCGTCGCACCGTCGCCGTGCGGCGTGCGCTTCGCGCTTTCGGGTCAGGCGGAAAACGTCATCCGGCGTACTGAAGTTCAGGTTGTAGGCCGTCGAGGACGCCTCCGTACGTCCACGGACCCGTTTCCGGTTGACTGTGCAGCGGTATCCGAGACTGACGATCAACTGGTACACGTCGTCGGCGAGGCGAGCCGACGTGGTCGTGTACTGGATGTTGCCCGTCGTGGTGACGGTCCCGTCGGTGTCGAGAAGGCCGGCGAGCAGCCTGCGGCGCTGGCCCTCTGATGCTCGCAGATACTCGCCGGGAACGTGTTTGTTGTTCAGGACGCCCAGCGTCCGCAGGGTGCCGACCAGGGAGCCGTGTCGGCGATGACATTCCACGCATCGACGGCCGGACGCCTTCCCCGCCTGACTCGGCGTCACCTGGCCGCAGGAGGCGCAACCGACCTTCGGCCGCGGCATGCCCCTCGACCGACAACCACACACCCGTCCGCAGGTGAAGATGGCGGGCGACTTCGGCAGGAAAACGGCGCGGCAGACGATGCACTTCCGCTCGATCAGCGGCGGCAGTTCAGGCCAAAGGATCGTGTACGCCATCGGCCCGGACGGGCGCACCCGGAACCCGTCTTGCCGTACGCCGTCGACGATGTCCGTGTCGATGGTCGTGAAGCGGGCCGCACTACTATGTCCGTCGCCGAGCCACACCCCCAAGGTGTAGGCGGGGATGGGCAGGTCGCGTTCGGGCAGGTCCAGGGGTGCGCAGTTCTGCACGGCGTGGTTCGCGCGGGTGTCTGCCGAGATGCGTAGCGAGGCCGCTATTTCGGCGGTGGTGTGGATCTGCTTATGGGTGACCGTCGTCTCGACATTCATCGTCCTGCCGACACGCTCCGCGAGTGCGGCGACCAACGTCCGCCGAGAGTACGCCTGGATCTGCCGCACCCACGGCTCGCCCGCGCGGACATACTCACGAGTAGCGCGGCCGGCGACCCCGACCTCCTTCGCTACACCGTGAAGAACGTTACGGAACTGCTCGCCCGCCACGGCTACCGCATCACCGAAGGTGATCAAGGTATCCGGTTCAGATTCGGAAGCTGCCCGGGTGGCCGCCACGGCGGCACGCGCCTCCGCCGACCACTGGTACGTCGACCGTGTCTCAGCAAGCTGTCGCCGGTGGGCTCGGGTCGTCGTCTTCCACAGATGTTCGGCATCCGCGACGATGATGGAGCCGTCGGAGAACTCGACCTCGTAACACGGCCGGTCGTGCATCACCTCAAACGCGTGGGTGACTGTGGTGGGCCGACCGTCTGCGCCAAGTAGCTGGTCGCCGACCCTTACTTCTCCCATCGTTGTCCAGCCATCGGGCGTGGGTAGTGGTGTGTCCAGGGCCAGTGCTTTTCCCAAGCCAGGCCTACCTGCCACAATGATCAACTGACCGGGGTGCAGCCCGTTGAGCAGCCGGTCCAGGTCGGTGAAGCCGGTCGGTACCCCGGTCATCACGCCGCCCTGCGCACCGACCGCCTCGATCTCGTCGAGCGTCGGCTGGAGCATGTCGGCGAGCACCGCGAAGTCCTCGCTCACCCGCCGCTCGGTCACGTCGTAGACCGCCTGCTGGGCCAGGTCGACGACGTCGTCGACGTCGCGCCCGCCGCCGCTGGCGGACCCGTAACCGAGCTGGACGATCCGGGTGCCGGCCTCGACCAGGCGCCGCAGCACCGCCCGCTCACCGACGATCCGGGCGTAGTAGGCGGCGTTGGCGGCGGTCGGCACGCTGGCGATCAGCGTGTGCAGGTACGGCGCCCCACCGACCCGGCCCAGGTCACCGGCGTCGGCAAGGGCGGCGGCAACGGTAATCGCGTCGGCCGGTTCGCCCCGGCCGTAGAGGTCCAGGACCGCGTCGAAGATCGTGGCGTGCACCGGCCGGTAGAAGTCGTTGGACTTGAGAATCTCGACGACGTCGGCGATGGCGTCCTTGGACAGGATCATGCCGCCCAGCACGCACTGCTCGGCGGCGATGTCCTGCGGCGGTGTCTTGTCGAACTGCCCGTCGCGCGGAGGCGGAACGTCGGTCGGGGGTGTGGACGACGACCTCGGCTCCCCACGAACATCGTCGGTGACCGACACTGTCATCCCCCTCCGCCACCCCGGCTGTCCTAGCGAACCGCCGAGGTACGACAGTTTCCGACCGACCCGTTGATCGGCCCCGCCTGTCCGGGCCGGCCCGGCCAGTCGCTACGACCGGGGGAAGTCGGTACGACGTGGCGAGGTCAGGGCGCAACCATACGGAAGACGAGCTCAACGGCTCAACCATGGCGGTGGACGGAACTCGGGACAACCTGTGGACGGCCGGCCATGGGATGTGCGCAGCCCTGTGCACAGGCTGTGGAAACTGACTGGGGAAGATAACCTGTACCCGCTCTGACCTGCGAAGACTCGATCCCCACCATGTGGAGGAAAGAAACAGGTCGAATTCGGGTCAGCGGGACGGCGTATCATCGGACGACGGCAATCTTGTGCACGTGTCCTCGCGATCGATCTACCAGAAAGGTCACGCTCCGGCCGTGGACCATCGGGACCGGGGGCGGGGTGAACTCGCCCCACACGAGCGGCAAGACAGCGACGGCTGGGGCAACCCGGCGAGTCCTTGGCCGGGGGATCCCTACTCGCGCCCGGACGGCAGTCACCGCACTCCGAGCCGTCGGCGTGCCCGCCACCGTGGAGCGCCGGACCCCGTCGACGACTACACGCCGCCGTGGGCGCTGGAGTCCACCCCGCCGACATCACCGGACCCGGTAGCGGGCGGCCGGGACGGCGGACGGCACCACCGGCCGGACCCGGTGGGCGAGCGCGGCGACGGACGTCGACGGGCCGACCCGGACGTCACGTGGGAGGGCATGGACGAGTACTGGCGTGCGCCGCGCCGCCTGGCCGACGATCCGGTCGCCGACGGCGTTCCGGACGATGACGGCTGGCGTGGCACCGCCGGTTGGCGACGGGCGTCGCCCGACACCGGGGCCGGCGACGTCGGGACAGGTGACGTCGCAGCCACCGGCCGGCACGACACGAGCTGGGGAGACGCCGGACGGCACGCGGACGGCACGGCCGGCGGATGGACCGGCGCCGCCCCCGTCTCGGGCGCCAGCCCGGTCTGGGGTGCCAACCCCGTTTCCGGTGCCAGCCCGGTCTGGGGTGCCGGTCCCGTTTCCGGTGCCGGTCCCGTTTCCGGTGCCGGCGGGCCCGAAAGCTACCCCGGCGATTCCTCCGTGCGACCCGGCCGTGGCCGGCGGCGCCGGGCCGAGCCGGAACCGGGCACGGACGAATCTGCCGCACCCACCTCGGGCTGGGCCGGTGGCGCACCCACCGGCTCCTGGACCGGACGCGGCGGCCCGGATGATCCGGAACGGACCGGGGAGGGTCCCCGAACGGGCCGGGCCGGTGCGCCCGGTGACGGCTGGCGGGACAGCGCCGACACCTGGGACGGTTGGCTCGACCGCCCGGGCACGGTGGACAGTGGCCGGCGGGACCGGACCGACGCCCGGGGCGATGGTTGGCGGGACTCCACGACGGAACTCGGCGGCGGGGGCCGGAGGCGGGCCGAGCCGGACCGGACCGACGGCCGTGGCACGGTGGGACGGCGTCGGGCCCAACCGGAGAGCTGGGACCGCGACGACCCGGGTCGGCCGGATCGTCCCATCGACAGCGGCGCCCGCTCGCGCGACCGGGCCGGCGGAGACGGATCGGCGGCAGCCCCGTCGCCGGACCTGGCCGCGTCGGCCGAACCCTCCCCGGCGGATCCGGCCCAGGGGGGCGCCTCGGCGAAGCCGTCCGCCCGCTGGGTGCGGTCACCGACCGAGGTCGACCGTCGGGACGGCACGGACTTCCCGCCCCGAGGCTCCGCACGCCCGCCGGGCCGGGCCGAGGCCGCCGGCCGCCCGTGGGAGCGGGAGCCGGACGCCGAGCCGGTACGCCGGGATCGGGACACCGGGCCGGTACGCCGGGATCGGGACACCGGGCCGGTACGCCGTGGCCGGGACATCGGTGCCGTACGCCGGCCAGTCGACGACCCCGGGGTACCGGGCGGGCCGGCCGACGACCGTGGCCTACCAAGGTGGCAGGGACAGGGCGACAACCGGGGCGGGTCGGGCCGGCACGCCAACCCCGCCGCCCCGGAGCGCGGCCGCCCGGACACCACCACCCGCCGGAGCCGGCACAGCGACCCCGGTCCCTGGGACCAGTTCACCGACACCGGCATGCTGGAGCCGGTGACCGACGCCGGACCCGGAAGCAGCCCCACCGTCGGCCGGCGACGGGACCGGAGCACCAACACCAGCCGGTGGGACCAACTCACCGACACCGGCATGCTGGAGCCGGTGACCGACGCCGGACCCGGAAGCAGCCCCACCGTCGGCCGGCGACGGGACCGGAGCACCGACACCAGCCGGTGGGACCGGTTCACCGACACCACCGAATGGCGTAACGGCGAACTCGCCGGGTTGGCCGCTGACGGTGGGGCCGGAGAGGTTGGCCGTAGCGAGGTCGATCGAGACGACGGCTTCTGGTCCGGCGCCAGACTGGCCGGTGACGACCCGCGGTGGATGGGCATCCCCGACTCGGCGCCCCGATCTCCAGCCGTCGCCTACCCTCCGCCGGCCGCGCCGGCACGGCGGCGGCAGAGCGAACCCGCGGCACCGACACGGCGGCGCGCCGAGACGGTGGGCACCGGGGCCCGCGCCGGCGCGACGGTCACCCCGCGCCG
>NZ_JADPUN010000060.1 GCF_015690345.1 Plantactinospora alkalitolerans
CGTAACCGGCGTCCTGCTGGTTCGGCGCCCCGCTGGTCGGGTAAGGCGTGGCCGGAGGAGCGGACTGCGGCGGGTACGTCTGGCCGGGACCGTAGGGCTGCTGGGGCGGCTGACCGTAAGCGGGCTGCTGCGGCTGCTGGCCGTATCCGGGCTGCTGTGCGGGCTGGCCGTACCCGGGCTGCTGGCCGTAGCCCGGCTGCTGCGGCTGCTGGCCGTACCCGGGTTGCTGTGCGGGCTGGCCGTACCCGGGCTGCTGCGGTGGCTGCCCCCAGCCGGGGCCCGACGTCGGCTGCTCGTACGGCGTGGGTTGGGGCGGTTGGCCGTAGCTGCCGGGTTGCGCCGGCTGCGCCGGTTGGCCGTACGTCGCCGGTTGTGCCGGCTGCGAGGGTTGTCCGTAGGTGGACGGCTGCGGGGAGAACTTCGCCGTCGGCTGGTCCTCCTCCTCGGGTTCCGACGGGTCGGCGGGCCGGGGCTGCGGCGGGCCGTACTTCGTCGTCGGCGGCTCGTACTCCGAGGTGGGGTCGTTCGGGTCGTACGACGAGGGGGGCGGCGCGTCGGTCATCGGGTCTGGCTCCAGATATGGCGGACAGCAGGGGCGCGGCGGCGGCGGAGGTGGTGCCGGGGGCGGTGGCAGCGAATGCGCCAGTCACGGTACCGCGTCCCCGCTGGTCGCGATGTACCGGTGAAGAGTAGGCACGGCGTTCAACGGGCCGCTCGTCCGGTTGATCCGGTGGAGCACAATACCGAGCAGGCAGAGTGATCAAACGACCAGGTTTCGAGCACGTCGGATGAGCGAACTTAGGTTAGGCTGCGGACCATGTGCGGAATCGTGGGATACGCCGGCGCCAGGCCGGCGCTGGGCATCGTGCTGGACGGGTTGCGGCGGCTGGAGTACCGCGGCTACGACTCGGCCGGCGTGGCAGTCGTCTGCGAGGGCGAGCTGCTGACCGAGAAGAAGGCCGGCAAGCTGGCCAATCTGGAGAAGGTGTTGGCCGAACGGCCAGCGGCGGACCCGGTCTTCGGCGACGGCGCGACCGCGCCCGGCATCGGGGTCGGGACCACGGGGATCGGACACACCCGGTGGGCGACCCACGGCGGGCCGACCGACCGCAACGCCCATCCGCACACGGCGGGGGACGGTCGGGTGGCGGTGATCCACAACGGGATCATCGAGAACTTCGCGAAACTCCGCGCCGAACTGGAGGCCGAGGGCGTCGAGTTCAGCAGCGACACCGACACCGAGTGCGCCGCGCACCTGCTCGCCGGTGAGCTGGCCCGGCTGCGGGCCGCCGGTGAGCCCGACGGGCCGAGGCTGCTCGCGGTTGCCATGCGGCAGGTCTGCCAGCGGCTGGAAGGTGCGTTCACCCTCCTCGCCGTCGACGCCGGGATTCCCGGTGCGGTGGTCGGTGCCCGGCGCAACTCGCCACTGGTGGTCGGTCGCGGGGTCGGGGAGAACTACCTGGCCAGCGACGTCTCCGCGTTCATCGAGCACACCCGGGAAGCGGTCGAACTGGGCCAGGACCAGGTCGTACTCATCACCGCGGACGACATCGAGATCACCGACTTCGCCGGAGCACCGGCGAGCGGCAAGGACTTCCACATCGACTGGGACGCCTCCGCCGCCGAGAAGGGCGGCTACGACTACTTCATGCTGAAGGAGATCGCCGAGCAGCCACAGGCGATCGCTGACACCCTGCTCGGCCGGCTCACCGAGAACGGCGAGATCGCCCTCGACGAGGTCCGGCTGACCGACCAGGACCTGCGCGACGTCGACAAGATCTTCATCGTCGCCTGCGGCACCGCCTACCACGCCGGGATGGTCGCGAAGTACGCCATCGAGCACTGGACCCGCATCCCCTGCGAGGTCGAACTGGCCAGCGAGTTCCGCTACCGCGACCCGGTGCTCGACCGGTCGACGCTGGTGGTGGCGATCTCCCAGTCGGGCGAGACCATGGACACCCTGATGGCGCTGCGGCACGCGAAGGAGCAGAAGGCCCGGGTGCTGGCGATCTGCAACACCAACGGTTCCACCATTCCGCGCGAGTCCGACGCGGTGCTCTACACCCACGGCGGGCCGGAGGTCGCGGTCGCCTCGACCAAGGCGTTCCTCACCCAACTCGTGGCCTGCTACCTGATCGGCCTGCACCTCGCCCAGGTGCGCGGCATCAAGTACGCCGACGAGGTCGCCGCGGTGGTCGCCCAGCTCCAGGAGATGCCGGACAAGCTGCGGGAGCTGCTCGCCGGCATCGAGCCGGTCCGGGAACTGGCCCGCGACATCAAAGCCGCGCCGACCGTGCTCTTCATCGGCCGGCACGTGGGCTTCCCGGTCGCCCTGGAGGGTGCGCTCAAGCTCAAGGAGCTGGCCTACATGCACGCCGAGGGGTTCGCGGCGGGCGAGCTGAAGCACGGGCCGATCGCGCTGATCGACCAGGGCACTCCGGTGGTCTGCGTGGTGCCCTCGCCGGCCGGCCGGGGAATGCTGCACGACAAGATCGTGTCGAACATCCAGGAGATCCGGGCCCGGGGCGCCCGGACCATCGTGATCGCCGAGGAGGGCGACACGGCGGTCACGCCGTACGCCGACCACCTGATCTACGTGCCGCGTACGCCGACCCTGCTGGCGCCGCTGGTGACCACGGTTCCGTTGCAGGTGCTGGCCTGCGAGATCGCCGCCGCCCGGGGACACGACGTCGACCAGCCGCGCAACCTGGCCAAGTCGGTCACCGTGGAGTGAGCGCCGGTGCCCGCCGGTAGGGTGGGGCGGTGATCGTCGCAGTCGGCATCGACGTCGTTCTGGTCGATCGGTTCGCCCGGGCGCTCGCGCGCACGCCGTTGCTGGCCGATCGGCTGTTCACCGAGGCGGAGCGCTGTACGGTGTCGGGCAATCCACGCTCGCCCGAGTCGCTCGCCGCCCGGTTCGCCGCGAAGGAGGCGGTGGCCAAGGCCCTGGGTGCGCCGGCCGGCCTGCACTGGCACGACTGCGAGGTGGTCTCCGATCCCGACGGTCGGCCGTGGTTGACGGTCGCCGGCACGGTCGCCGCCGTCGCCACCGAGCGCGGGGTGCAGCGCTGGCACCTGTCGCTGTCCCACGACGGCGGCATCGCGTCGGCAATGGTGGTGGCGGAGCGATGAGAACGGTGGCGGGACGATGAGGCCGGTGGCGGGACGATGAGGCCGGCGTGGCGGGTCGGCGACGTACGGGCGGCGGAGGACGGGCTGCTGGCCACGCTGCCGCCGGGCACCCTGATGCAGCGGGCGGCCGGTGGACTGGCTGGCCACTGTGCTCGGCTGCTCGCCGACCGGGGCGGCGTCTACGGTGCCCGGGTGCTGCTGCTCGTCGGTGCCGGCAACAACGGCGGCGACACGCTCTACGCCGGTGCCCGGCTGGCCGGACGGGGCGCGGCCGTCGCCGCCCTGCTGTTGGCACCGGACCGGGTGCACGCCGACGGGCTGGCCGCGCTGCGCTCGGCCGGTGGGCGGATCGTGACGGAACTGCCGGACCGGGCCGACGTGGTGCTGGACGGCATCGTCGGGATCGGTGGCTCCGGTGGGCTGCGTGAGCCGGCGGCCAGGGTGGTGGCGGCGCTGTCCGGTCTGCGTACCCGATCCGGCCAGCGGCCGCCGGTGGTCGCGGTGGACGTACCGAGCGGGGTCGAGGTGGACACCGGCGACGTACCCCGGTCGATCGGCGGGCCGAGCACGGTGACGGCCGACCTGACCGTCACCTTCGGCTGCCTGAAGCCGGCCCTGGTGGTCGGGCCGGCCGCGGCCCGCGCCGGGCGGGTCGAACTGGTCGACATCGGACTGGAACCGTGGCTGCGGGCCGATCCGGCGCTGCGGGTCGCCGAGGCGTCGGACGTACGCGGCTGGTGGCCCCGACTCGGGCCCGAGGAGGAGAAGTACAGCCGGGGCGTGGTGGGTCTGGCCACCGGCTCGGCGACGTACCCGGGTGCGGCGGTGTTGTCGGTCGGCGGCGCGGTCGCCGGCCCGACCGGCATGGTCCGGTACGCGGGCGGCGCCAGAGCCGAGGTGCTGCGCAGGTACCCGTCGGTGATCGCCACCGAGCGGGTCGCCGAGGCGGGCCGGGTGCAGGCCTGGGTCTGCGGTTCCGGGCTGGGCACCGGCGAGGACGCCGCCACCGAACTGCGCTGCGTCCTCGCCACGTCGGTGCCGGCGGTGCTGGACGCCGACGCGCTCACCCTGCTGGTCGACGGATCGATGGCCGATCGGCTGCGGGACCGGGACGCGCCGATCGTGGTCACCCCGCACGACCGGGAGTACGCCCGGCTCTGCGGCGAGCCACCCGGTGCCGACCGGGTCGGGGCGGCGCTGCGGCTGGCCGTCTGGATGAACGCGGTCGTCCTGCTCAAGGGGGACCGGACCGTGATCGCCACCCCGGACGGGCGGGCGGTGGCGAACCCGACCGGCACCCCGGCTCTGGCCACCGGCGGTACCGGAGACGTACTGGCCGGGTTGCTCGGTTCCCTGCTCGCCGCCGGCCTGCGCGCCGACCGGGCCGCGATCACCGCCGCGTACCTGCACGGTCTGGCCGGACAGGAGGCGGCCCGGCACGGGCCGGTGACGGCCGCCGACGTGGCCGCCGCGCTGCGCCCGGTGATCGCCGCGCTGCCCCGGTAGCCGCCGGCCCACTCCTTCCCCTCACCCGGAACATCTCGATCTACCGGACAGTAGGCTGGGCGCATGTGGCAGGCCGAGGTACGCGTCGACCTTGACGCGATCCGCGACAACGTGTCCCGGCTGCGGGCCGGGACGACCGCCGAGCTGATGGCGGTGGTGAAGGGCGACGGGTACGGCCACGGCATGCTGCCCGCCGCCCGGGCCGCGCTCGACGCCGGGGCGGACTGGCTGGGCGTGTGCACCCTCGACGAGGCGCTGACGCTGCGCCGGGCGGGCGTCACCGCGCCGGTGCTGGCCTGGCTGCTCGCCCCCGGGCTGCCGCTGCACGACGGTGTGACGGCCGGGGTGGACCTGGCGGCGGCGAGCCTGGGTCAGCTCGCCGAGCTGACCGCCGCCGCCGAGCGGTCCGGCCGGCCGGCCCGGACGCACCTCAAGATCGATACCGGCCTGTCCCGGGGCGGCGCGACCCTCGACGACTGGCCCGAGCTGCTCGAAGCCGCCGCGAAGGCCCAGGCCGACGGGATGGTCGAGGTGGTCGGGGTGTGGAGCCACCTGGTGTACGCGGACGCGCCCGGCCACGCCACCATCGACTGGCAACTGGCCGCCTTCCACGAGGGCCTCGCCCTGGCCGAGCGGGCCGGACTGCGGCCCCGGTACCGGCACCTGGCGAACTCGGCGGCGACGCTGACCCGCCCCGACACGCACTTCGACCTGGTCCGGCCGGGGATCGCGCTCTACGGGCTGTCGCCGGTACAGGGCGAACAGTTCGGGCTGCGACCCGCGATGACCGCCCGGGCCCGGGTGACGCTGACGAAGCGGGTACCGGCCGGCACCGGGGTTTCCTACGGGCACACGTACCACACCGAACGGGAGACGACGCTTGCCGTCGTACCGCTGGGTTATGCCGACGGGGTGCCCCGGCACGCCTCAAACGTCGGCCCGGTCCAGCTCGCCGGCCGGACCCGGACGGTCGCCGGTCGGGTCTGCATGGACCAGATCGTGCTGGACTGCGGCGACGACCCGGTCGCCCCGGGAGACGTGGCGACGCTGTTCGGCAGCGGTGCGGACGGCGAACCGACCGCCGACGACTGGGCCGAGGCGGTCGGCACCATCAACTACGAGATCGTCACCAGGTTCGGCGGGGTCCGGGTGCCCCGGGTGTACGACGGGACGGAGTCCCGGTGACCGGGCGGCCCAGGAAACGGGCATTGCCGGTGCCCCGGATACCCGCACAGCGGCAGCCCGGCCGGCGCCCGGCGACCCGGACGGGGCTGTTCCGGGTGGCCGGCATCCTCGGCGCGGCGGCCGGGGTCGCCGCGGCCGGGATCGCGGCGGGGGTGGCCGCCGAACGGGCGGTGGTACGCCGTTCCAAGGCGGCACGCGGCGACCGGTACGCGACCGAGGAGTTCGGCGCGCTGCCGTACGACGAGTCGTACGAGATCGAGACCCCGGACGGCACCGACATCCACGTGGAGCTGGTCGGGCCGGTGTCCGGGCCGGAGCGGCCGACGCTGGTCTTCGTGCACGGCTTCTGCCTCGACATGGGCACGTTCCACTTCCAGCGCAAGGTGCTCACCGAACAGGGCGAGGACCGGATGGTCTTCTACGACCAGCCCGGACACGGCCGGTCGGGCCGGCTGGAGTCGGGCGAGTACCAGCTCGGGGCTCTCGGCGAGGCACTGCGTTCGGTGATCGACCGGACGGCACCGACCGGACCGTTGGTGCTGATCGGGCACTCCATGGGCGGAATGACGATCATGGCGTTCGCCGAGCGGTATCCCGAACTCTTCGCCGAGCGGGTGGTCGGCACGGTGCTGATGGCCACCTCGGGCGGTCTGGTCGCGGAGACCAAGTTCGGCCTGCCGGCGATCGTCGCCCGGGCCGGCGCCCCGCTGCTGCCCGTGGTCGACAACGCCACCCGACTCACCGGCACGGTGATCGACCGGGCCCGGCGGGCCTCGGCCAACCTGGCCTGGCTGCTCACGAGGCGGTACGGCTTCGGCACCCCCACACCCAGTCCGGCGCTGGTCTCGTACGTGGAGAAGATGAACTCCCGTACCTCCACCGAGACGGTGGCGCGGTACCTGCGGACGATCTACACGCACGCCCGCTATCCGGCCCTGGCCGCACTGCGGAACACGCCCACGCTGGTCATCGTCGGCGAACGCGACATGATCACGCCGGTAACCCACTCCGAGGAGATCATCCGGTGGCTGCCGGACGCCGAGTACGTCAAGATTCCGGACAGCGGGCATGTGGTGATGCTCGAGCACGCCGACGAGGTCAACGAGGCGCTGCGGGACTTTCTCGACCGGCTGCCCGGACGGACGAGGGACGGGAGCGGACCCGGTGAGTGACTCGGTACGCGGTACAGACCTGGTACGCGAGCTGCCGACCGTGGCCGACACCCGGGACTTCGGGCGCCGCCTTGGCGGGCTGCTGCGCCCCGGGGACCTGCTGGTGCTCACCGGACCGCTGGGCGCCGGCAAGACCGCCCTGGTGCAGGGGATCGCCGCCGGCCTGCGGGTGCTGGGCGACATCACCTCGCCGACGTTCGTGATCGCCCGGGTGCACCGCCCCGATCCGGCCCGGGGCGGCCGGACGATCCTGGTGCACGCCGACGCGTACCGGCTGGGGGACGCCGTCGATCCCCGGGCCGAGATCGACGATCTCGATCTGGACGCCTCGGTGGACGACGCGGTCACCGTGGTCGAGTGGGGCGAGGGCATGGTCGAGCACCTGGTCGATGCCCATCTGCGGGTGTGCATCGACCGTCGGGACGACGACACCCGGACGATCGAGCTGGTTCCGGTCGGTGGCGACTGGGCCGACCGGCTCGCCGGACTGCGCTGACCCGGCCGTTCCTCGTATCGTTCCGCCCGCTTCTGCCGTGTCGTACCGGACTTCTAGAGTGCGGGAAACGATCGTGGAATCCGAGAGGTTACCGATGACTTTGGATCTTCCGGCCCTGCTGCCTCCGGCCTGGCAGGCGGCGCTGGAGCCGCACCTCGACCCGGCCGGCACGGCGGCCCTGGGCGAGTTCGTCGCCGGGGAGTACGCGACGCAGACCGTCTTTCCGCCGGTGGAGGACCTGTTCTCGGCCTACCGGCTGTGCGCGCCGGAGGACTGTCGGGTGCTGATCCTCGGTCAGGATCCGTACCACAAGGCGGGGCAGGCACACGGTCTCAGCTTCAGCGTCCGGGACGGCGTCTCCGTTCCGCCCTCGCTGCGCAACGTCTTCAAGGAACTGGCCGAGGACCTGGGCGTGCCGGTGTCGCGCAAGGGCAACCTGACCCGGTGGGCGGCCCAGGGTGTGCTGCTGCTGAACGCGGTGCTGACCGTGCGGCAGGCCACCCCGAACTCGCACGCTAACAAGGGCTGGGAGGCCTTCACCGACGCGACGATCAAGGCGCTGGACGCCCGAGGTGAGCGGGTCGTCTTCCTGCTCTGGGGCGGGTACGCCCGGAAGAAGGCCGCGCTGGTGACGAATCCGGCGCACGTCGTGCTGGAGGCTGGCCACCCGAGCCCGATGAATCCGCGTGGCTTCCTCGGCAGCCGCCCGTTCAGCGCCTGCAACAAGGCGCTCGCCGACGCCGGCCGGCCGACCATCGACTGGGACCTGTCAGCCGGCTGAGTCCGACGGTTCGGCTTCGGCGGCCGGCTCGTGCCCGGGCTCGTGCTCCGGCTGCTCGGCGGTGGTCTTGTTTTCGGCGGCGCGGTGCCGCTCGCGCCAGCGGTGTAGCAGGTCGGCGGTTGCCGGTTCGGTCACCTCGACCAGCGCGAGCGGCAGCACCGGATAACCGCGGTCGCCGAGCCGCACCTCGATCGCCTCCGGCAGTTCGTCGCACATGCTGGCGCGGAGCACGCCGCCCACGGTCCGCCAGCGGTGTTCGCCGGGCTTGCGCGGGTCGGTGGGAAGGTAGCCGAACTCCTCCCATTTCGGGTTCCAGCGCTGGGCGTAGTAGCGGTCGAGCCACGTCGCGAACTGCTCGACGTCGCGCCAGGCGACCGCGATCTCCACGTCCTCCATCGGTACCGGCGCACCCTGCACCAGGGCTGCGGTGGCCCCGGTCAGTACATACGGCAGGTCGCCGAGCCGGTCCAGCGTCCGATCGAGATCGACATCGCTGACGCGCTCCGCGATGGACCGGCGGCCGAGATCGTCGATTCGCGCGTCCAGGTGCGCGTCGAGCGGCTCGACGCCGACGGTGAGCTGGAGGTCGAGCGCGGCGAAGAGCCGCTCCAGCATCGACACGGTGGGCGCCCGGTCGCCCTGTTCGATCCGGGCGATCGTCGACTGGCTCGTGTCGGCTCGTTCGGCGAGCGCGTGCTGGGTCAGGCCGTGCAGTTCCCGTTGCAGACGCAGGGTCGTTCCCAGCAGAGCGGTCAGACGGGACGGAGGCATCCAGGGATGCTGCATGATTCCGAACGAGCGTGATGCCACGGAGTCATAAAAATGACTCCATGGCATATCCCTCGCAAAGCATATGTGCCCGTACCGGAGCGCCGCGCCGGCCCCGTCGCGCCGAGGCGGCAGACCCGGGCGGGCCGGCGGCCAGGTCAGGCCGCCTCCAGCACGGCCGGGGGACGGGTGGGGGCCGGGTCACGCTGACCCGGGTCGTGCCGGGCGTCGGCAGTCGTCCGGTTAGGGTGCCTATGTGCTCGTACTCGTGCTGGACTCGTCCACTCCGGCGGTGACCGCGGCCCTGGCGGAGATCACCCCCGACGCCGTCCTGCCGCGCGCCAAGCGCAGCGTCGTCGACGCGCGGGCCCACGGTGAGCTGCTCGCACCGCAGGTGGCCGAGGTGCTCGCCGAGACCGGTGCGAAACCGACCGACCTGGCCGCCGTCGTCGTCGGGCTCGGACCCGGACCCTTCACCGGGCTGCGGGTCGGCCTGGTCACCGCGGCGAGCATGGGTCAGGTGCTGGGCATTCCGACGTACGGCGTCGGCTCGCTGGACGCCATCGGGTACGCCGCCACCCATCCCCGCTCGGACGCGGCGCCGGAGATCGGCCCGGTGCTGGCGGCCACCGACGCCCGGCGTCGGGAGATCTACTGGGCGGTCTACGACCTGACCGGCGAGCGACTGGTGGGGCCGGCGGTCGACGCCCCTGCCGTCGTCGCCGAACGGGCCCGGGAACTGGCCGTCCGGGTCGCGGTGGGCGAGGGCGCACATCGGTACGCCGACGTCCTCGGGCTGTCGCCACGGGCCGGGCTGGACTACCCCCCGCCGTACGCCCTGGCGGAACTGGCCGCCGACCGGGTCCGGGCCGGCGCCCCCGGCGACCAGCTCACGCCGCTCTACCTGCGCCGGCCCGACGCGGTGGCGGCGGCCGGCCGGAAGCCGGTCCTGCAGTGAGGACACGTATCCGGTGACCAGGCTGAGCCCGTTCCGGTGGTGGCACATCTCGGAGGCGCTGCCGATCGAGGAGGACCTGTTCGGCGCCGAGCGATGGTCGGCCGGGATGTTCTGGAACGAGCTGGCGAACGGGCACTACTACCTGGCGGCGCTGGATTCCAGCGACGCGCTGATCGGGTACGCCGGACTCGCCGTCGCGCCGCCGGACGAGGCCTGGGTGCAGAACGTGGCCGTACGCCGGGATGCCCAGCGCAGCGGCATCGGCCGTACCCTGCTGACCGCGTTGCTGGCCGAGGCGGCCCGGCGCAGGGTGCGGAGCGTCCTGTTGGAGGTGGCGGTGGACAACGCTCCGGCCCAGCGCCTCTACGCCGCGTACGGCTTCGAGCCGATCGGGGTGCGCCGGGGCTACTACCAACCGAGCAACACCGACGCGCTGGTGATGCAGGCCGAACTGGAGCCGGCGAGAGAGAGCGAGCAGACGAAGAATGGCTGACGAACCGCTGATCCTCGGAATCGAGACGTCCTGCGACGAGACCGGCGTGGGGATCGTCCGGGGACACACCCTGCTCGCCGACGCCATCGCGTCCAGTGTGGAGGAACACGCCCGGTTCGGCGGGGTGGTGCCGGAGGTGGCCAGTCGGGCACACCTGGAGGCCATCGTGCCGACCATGCGTCGCGCGCTCGACGACGCGGGGGTGACCCTGGCCGACATCGACGCGATCGCCGTCACCGCCGGCCCCGGGCTGGCCGGCGCGCTGCTGGTCGGAGTGGCCGCCGCCAAGGGGTACGCGCTGGCCGCCGACAAGCCGGTCTACGGGGTGAATCACCTCGCCGCACACGTCGCGGTGGACACCCTGGAACACGGGCCGCTGCCCGAGCCGGCGATCGCGTTGCTGGTCTCCGGCGGGCACTCCTCGCTGCTGCTGGTGGACGACCTGGCCACCGGGGTCACCCCGCTGGGCGCCACCATCGACGACGCCGCCGGCGAGGCGTTCGACAAGGTGGCCCGGCTGCTCGGACTGCCGTTCCCGGGCGGGCCGCCGATCGACCGGGAGGCGCGGGCCGGTGCGGCGGACGCGATCCCGTTCCCGCGCGGCCTGACCGCGCCGAAGGACCTCGCCGCACACCGGTTCGACTTCTCCTTCTCCGGCCTCAAGACCGCGGTGGCACGGTGGGTGGAGGCGAAGCAGCGGGCCGGCGAACCGGTGCCGGTGCCGGACGTGGCCGCCTCGTTCCAGGAGGCGGTCTGTGACGTGTTGACCAGCAAGGCCATCGCGGCCTGCCGGGACCGGGGCATCGAGACGCTGGTCCTCGGCGGCGGGGTGGCGGCGAACTCCCGGCTACGGGCGCTGGCCGAGCAGCGGGCGGCGAAGTACGGCATCGGGGTCCGGGTGCCCCGTCCGAAACTCTGCACCGACAACGGCGCGATGGTCGCCGCACTCGGCTCGCACCTGGTCGCCGCCGGAGTGGCACCGAGTCGGCTGGACCTGCCTGCCGATTCCGCGATGCCGCTCACGATCGTCAGCGTGTAGTGTTCCGGCGGCATCGCGGGCGGCGGGAGGAGTGATGACCGACGTGATCGTACGGATGTGGGAGGTACGCGCCGAGCGGGCCGGCTTCGCCGACCTCATCTCGTGGGTCTGCGACACGGCACTGCCCGACCTGGAGCACAACCCGCTGCACATCTCCAGCGAGGTCTTCTCCTCGACCGACAACCGGCTCGTGGTCATCTCCAAGTGGCGTGGCGATCCGGTCTCGTTGCCCGACCCGCCGGCCCGGATGCTCGCCCGGACACCGCACGTATGGGACTTCACCCAGGTCGACCGCTGACCCTCTGTCGTATTTTCGACCACCCCACGTGTCGGCCCGGTCTGCCATCATGGCCGGGTGCAGAGTGGGATGCGTCGATATTATCTCGCGGTCGGCTTCCAACGAGGACTCGCGCTCCGCTTCGTGATCGTGTACTTGGCTGGCGGTCTGATGGCCGCTGGCTTGGTCTGTAGTGGCTTCGCTCTGGGGAAATTCCTGGTGCGGGTGGTCGCCGATGGCGTCGACCCGCTGTATTGGGGGCCGTTCTCCCTGCCGCTTGTGACGGCCATGATTCTGGGTGTGTTGATGTGCTTCTGGATGCGGGTCGTGCTGAAAAGCGTCTTTCCTGGAGCGTGGATAGAGGGCACCCGATTGACCGTGCAAGACGGCCGACGCAGCGTCATCGACCTGGCTGCTGCCCGGTCGATGTCACTGCATTCGACGATCGAGAGGCTGGCCGTTCCGGCGCCGGTCTGCGGCGCGGGTCCGCCTCCGATGGTCCCGCTACTTCTCGTGTACTCGGAGGATCGTGAAGTGCGGCTACGGCTGGCCAGTCGCGAACGGGTGATGCTGCCACCGGCGCAGTTGTTTTTGTTGGCCAACGCCCTGTCCGCCGCGCGCTGCCCTGGCGCGGCGGAAACGGTCGCCTGGCTGCGTGCCACAGCGGCATCCATGCAAGCCTATAGCGGGAACCCGTATCCTCCGAGCCCACGTTGACTCACTGTCGTAATCTCGACCACCCCACGTGTCGCCCCGGTCTGCCATCATGGCCGGGTGCACACTGAGATGCCTCGATATCACCTGTCCGTGGGGCTCCACGGCACCCGTACGCTCCGGATCGTGTCTGTGGCGCTACTGGGGGGTATGGCGGTAGTGGCGGCTGGATGCGCGGGTGCCCTCCTGGGGATGGTTGGGACTGGACTGGCAGCCTCCGCTGATTATGCGGCTGCCGAGAGGTGGGGCTTCGTGCCAATTGTGCTGGCCGGGGTGCTGGCCGGGGCGGTACTGCTCTATGTGGTCCTGGCGATCATGGTCATCGTGCGCAGGGGCGCGTGGTTGCAGGGAACCAGGCTGACAGTACGGGCCTTGCGGGAGCGGACGGTCGATCTGGCCGCCGCCCGCTCGGTAGCACTGCATCAGTCCAACCAGCGGCTCATCGGTCCGGTGCGTCGTACCGGGGTTATCGGGCCCGCCCAGATGGTGACGGTGCTCGCTGTCACGGCGGGCGATGGTGGGCAGGTGCAGTTGCGGTTGGCCAGCCGGGACGCTATTCAGTTGCCGCCGGAGCAATTGTTTGCTCTCGCCGGCGCGTTGTCATTCGCACGTTGCCCTGGCGCTGCGGAGACGGTGGCCTGGCTGCGTGGCATGGCAACGAGTGCGAGTGTGGGGTGAAGGTATCGGGCGGTGAAATCGACCGTCCGGTTAGCTATCTTTGGGGGGCCATGAACGGCGAGCGGGAGTTGGGCGGGTTGCAGCGGACGGCTGAGTGGACCGCCTGGCGGCTGGACGACTCTGGCGTCCTTGGCGTCGGTACGGACGGCTCCGGCATTGTTACCGTCCGACTGGGCGACGCCGGACAGGTGCGGCAAGTGGAGGTTGGTCGAGGCTGGTGGCGCGATGTCGGTCCAGAAGGGCTGTCGGCGGCAATCCTCGATGCGATGAGCCGGGCCGCTAATGATCGACTGGTGACGTGGTCCGAGCGAGTGGCGGAGCGAGAAGCGAGTCAGCCGCCAGTTGACTGGCTACCCTCCGAACGGCAGCCGGTTGCCGGCGGGTCGCAGCGCTCCGGGATCGGGGATGTCGCCGAGGAGAGCGACCGGGCCGAAGAGTTGATGCGAATGCTCGACATGCTGCGAGCCGCGATGTCGGAACTGGACAGCTACCGTCAGCGCGCGGACGACCAGGCTCGGCAACCGGTGGAGGGACGTGGAGAGGGCGGCCGCGTCACAGTGTCTATGACGGCTGGCCAGGTGACGGGCTTGGAGATCAGCCGGCGATGGCTGCATGAGCAACCGGCCGGCCGGGTCATCGCCGACGAGATCGAGACAGCTTGCCGCGACGCGTACCGGCAGATGGAGTTGCGGAGCGCTGCGACGTTGGCAACGTCACCTGCGGTGACCGAGGTACGGGATCTCGTTGCCAGTCCCACTGCCCTGTTGCGCAGGCTGGGCCTCGGCGGCTGACCGCTTGTCCGTGCTCGAGGGACAGACCGCTGAAATCGACGAAGGGATGTGAGATGCCACCAGAACCGAGCGAGTCGCAGATCCGGATGGCGCGTGAAGCCCTCGAACTGGACATAAAGAAATGGTGTGAGAGCGCGGATGTTATGGCCGCGGCGAAACAGCAAGCGGCCTCGCTCGGCCTGACTGGGTTTCACTTCGGCCATCTCCCGACCCAGGCTGGAATCGAGGGCAGATACGACGAGTTGCAGAATTTCGTCACCAGGATACTGACCGAGGGTGCCAGCGAGATGGAAAGAATGGGGTGGGTGCTACAAACCGTTCTGGATAATTATGGCCGCGCCGACCAGGGTGCTGCTGGACGGGTCGAGCGGACTCGGGGGACGAGGTGACTGCGGTCGGCGCGGGGTGGTGGGAGCGAGAGTCCGAACAACTGCTCAACGATGCCAGCGATGGCATGGAGCGCGTCCAGCAGTTGACCGTGGAGTTGGCTGACGGCCTCACCGACTTGCTTCGTCGGCTGCCGCTCGGGATCGGAGCCGGGGCGATCGAGCGCGTCTGGCAGGAGTTCCTGGAGATTAAGGACCGGATCTTCGACGAGATGCAGCAATACCTGACGTCACCGGGCTATCCGGCGGCACTGTTCCGTATCGGTGAGTACTGGGATATGAAGGTCGGCGCCCCCGTGAGTAGCCTGAGCCAGAAGATTTCCGCGTACGGGATGGAGGTTGACAACGATTGGTCGGGTTCAGCCGCGTCCGCATATAGGGACTCGGCGGAGGCGCAGGCGCGCGCGATCGCGACCATTAAGCCCTTGACGGAGAAGATCCAAAACGTACTTACCGACCTGGGTCACGGCATAATTGCCTTCTGGGTGGCCTTGGTCGCCGCATTCATCTCATTCGTCGTCGGCATGATTGGTGCCGTCGGGCTCCTCGCGGGCGGGGTGACCGCGCCGGGTGCGCCAATAGATGCTCTTGCCACGGCCGGAGCCGTGGTCGGCTTGATCACTGCAGCCGTCTTAGCATTGCGGGAATACGCCGAGCGGATCGACAAGTCGATGATCACGATTCAGCAGGCGCTCAGCGACAACGGCGGCATGGTCGAGCGGGGCGGGACCTTTGGATGGCCATCGATGGATTCCTCGGGTAGTTGGTCGGTGCGGACGGACTAAGGGCTGATTGAGGAAGACCCTCGCCGGAGGCGGTGATCTGGTTTCTCTCTGGTCAAATTTGCCTGGAGCCGGTGGCGATCGTAGCGATTGGCCCATAGCGTTCGGCGGGATGCGCTCATTACCTGTCCCCGCTCTCAATGTGGACACTGCCACGGTGACCGTCAGATGACCGCTGAATTCGTTGCTGTCGGGCGGTCCCAGTAGCCCCGCGCGGGAATAGGACGTCGTACCTCCGCTTTCTGCGACCTCCACTCTTCTCGGCGCCGTTCCCGCAGGGGTGACCGCGACTCGGTCCGCCGATCGCCCGCCGCAGCACCACGTCAGCGACGATCGCGGAGAGCTTTGTCTTGCCGTGCGCGCAGGGTGGGCTGCCGGGGATCCTGCGGCGAACGGCGGGACTCCGGCGCGGACGACTCCGGACGGGACATCGGCGTGTACCTCTCGAAGATCGACGGTGGGAACCGTTGCTCCCGGCGACCTCGGGCTGGGACGGTCGCGGGTGGCGGAGCGATACAGGTACGCGGGCCCCGGAATGGCCAGCACCGACCGAGGACATGACTGTCACGGGAGGTGGTACCCCGGTTACCTCGAGTCATAGACAGAGGAAAACCGATGGCGATCGTGGCGATTGGTCCCATAGCGTCGTCGGGATGCGCCCCTTACCTGTCCCCGATCCCGGTGTGGCGGACCAGCGTTCGGCGACCAGGTTTCTGCTCTGGCTCGCCGCTCGGATCTGGCCGACCCTCGCCGGTGGGATGGTGCTGGGCATCATCACCTTCGTCGGCCAGGCGTTGATGCCGGCGGTGCTCGGCAAGGCGATCGACGCCGGTCTGGTTGCCCGGAACACCGACGCGCTGGTCCGCTGGGGGCTGCTCCTGCTCGTCCTCGGCATCTCCCAGGCGATCGTCGGGATCATCCGGCACCGGTTCGCCAGCTTCAACTGGCTGGCCGGGGCATACCGGGTCGTCCAGCTCACGGCCGACCAGGCCAACCGGCTCGGCGCGACGCTGCCGAAGCGGCTCGCCACCGGTGAGGTGGTCAGCATCGGCACCGCCGACATCAGCCACATCGGCGGGGCGCTCGACATCCTCTCCCGGGGTACCGGCTCGTTGTTCGCCGTCATCACCATCACCGCGATCCTGCTCGCGACCTCGGTGCCGCTCGGGCTGGTGGTGGTGCTCGGCGTACCGGTGCTGATGGCCGTCGTCGCGGTGCTGATCCGGCCGCTGCACCGGCGCCAGGAGACGTACCGGGACCAGCAGGCGGCCCTGACGACCCGGGCCAGCGACATCGTCGCCGGGCTCCGGGTGCTGCGCGGGGTGGGTGGCGAGGCGGTCTTCTCGGCGCGGTACCGGGCGGAGTCGCAGACCCTGCGGCACGGCGGGGTACGGGTGGCCCGGGTCGAGGCACTGCTGGAGGCCACCCAGATCCTGATGCCCGGCATCTTCCTCGTGCTGGTGACCTGGCTCGGTGCCCGGTTCGCGCTGCGCGGCGAGATCACCGTTGGCCAGCTCGTCTCGTTCTACGGCTACACCGTCTTCCTGATCGGCCCGTTGCGGATGCTGACCGAGGTGATCGACCGGCTCACCCGGGGACATGTTTCCGCCCGCCGGGTGGTCGGCATGCTTCACCTGCGACCGGAGATCGAGGATCCGGCCCGCCCCGTCCAGGTCCCCGAGGGGGTCGGCGAGCTGGTCGACGTGGAGTCCGGACTTGCGGTGCGGCCCGGCCGGCTGACCGCGCTGGCCGCCGCCGATCCGGAGGACGCCGCCGCCATCGCCGACCGGCTCGGCCGGTACGTCGACAGCGAGGCGACGCTGCACGGCGTACCACTGCGGAAGCTGGCACTGGAAACGGTCCGGCGCCGGATCATGGTGGCCGACAACGACGCGCGGCTCTTCTCCGGTCCGCTCCGCACCGAACTCGACCCGCACGACCGCGCCGACGACGCGACCATCGACGCGGCGTTGGCGGCGGCCAGCGCCGTCGACATCGTCGAGGCGCTGCCCGGCGGACTGGCCGGTCGGGTCGCCGAGCGGGGGCGGGAGTTCTCCGGCGGTCAGCAGCAGCGGCTCCGGCTGGTCCGGGTGCTGGTGGCGGATCCGGAGATCCTGATCCTGGTCGAGCCGACCAGCGCGGTGGACGCACACACCGAGGCGCGGATCGCGCGGCGGCTCGGTCCGGCCCGGCGTGGTCGGACCACCCTGGTCTGCACCACCAGCCCGCTGGTACTGGACCAGGCCGACCACGTCGTCTTCGTCTCCG
The DNA here is from genome assembly GCF_015690345.1 of Plantactinospora alkalitolerans. GTDB lineage: Bacteria > Actinomycetota > Actinomycetes > Mycobacteriales > Micromonosporaceae > Plantactinospora > Plantactinospora alkalitolerans. The sequence continues at coordinate 17,427 of NZ_JADPUN010000060.1, forward strand.
ACGGCAAGGCGGTCGCCGAGGGCCGGCACCGCGAACTACTCGACTCCGAACCGCGCTACGCCGCCGTCGTGAGCCGGGCCGAGGAGGAGGACGCATGAGTACGGCGTTGCCGGTCGCGGATGCGGTCCAGGTCCGGCAGTACGCGCGGGTGCTGATCCGCCGGCATCCCCGGGCGCTGGCCGGTGCCCTCGGCCTGCACGCGCTGGCCGCGGTCACCGGCTTGGCGGCGCCACGGCTGATCGGTGACCTGGTCGAGGGGATCTCCCAGGGCGTCGGCACGGTCACCGTAGACCGGATCGCGCTCGCGATCGCCGGTTTCGTGCTCGCCCAGGCGGTGCTGATGCGGTTCGCGCACTTCGCCTCGGCCCGGCTCGGGGAGCGGGTACTCGCCGAGCTGCGGGAGGAGTTCATCGAACGGATACTGGCGCTCCCGCTGTCCACGGTGGAAAGAGCCGGTACCGGCGATCTGCTCACCCGGACCACCCGGGACGTCGCGGCACTGTCCCGGACGGTCCGGTTCGCCGTACCGGAGACGCTGATCGCGGTCGTGACGGCGTTCTTCGTCGTCGGTGCCGTGCTGCTGACCGATCCGCTGCTGATCCTGCCCGGCCTGGTCGCCGCGCCGGTGCTCTGGTTGTCCACCCGGTGGTACCTGCGCCGGGCCACCCCCGGTTACCTGGCCGAGAACGCCGCCTACTCGGACATCACCGACGGGATCAGCGAGACCGTCGAAGGCTCCCGCACCACCGAGACGTTGCGGCAGCAGGCGCGGCGGCGGGCGCGTACCGACGGGGACATCGGACGGTCGTACCAGGCCGAGCGGTACACGCTGTTCCTGCGTACCGTCTATTTTCCGATCGCCGAGACCGGCTACGTCCTGCCGGTCGTCGCGACCCTGGTCCTCGGCGGCTGGTTCTACATCGAGGGCTGGGCGACCCTCGGCGAGGTCACCGCGGCCACTCTCTACGTCCAGCAGCTGATGGACCCGATCGACCGGCTGCTGTCCTGGTTGGACGAACTCCAGGTCGGCGGGGCCTCGATGGCCCGGCTGCTCGGCGTGGCCCGGCCCGTCGCCGACGGGGCGGCGTCGGCCGGAGAGCAACCCGTTGGGAAGCAGCCGGGGAAGGAACAGTTGAGGGAGCGGCGGCTGGCCGCCCGCGACCTCCGGTACGCGTACCAGCAGGGGCGGGACGTGTTGCACGGCGTCACGCTGGACCTGGCACCGGGGGAACGGCTGGCCGTCGTCGGCCCGTCCGGGGCCGGCAAGTCCACCCTCGGTCGACTGCTCGCCGGCATCCACCGTCCGCGTACCGGGTCGGTGACCGTCGGCGGGGTGCCGCTTGCGGACCTGCCGCTGGCCGACCTGCGTGCCGAGGTCGCGCTGGTCACCCAGGAACACCACGTCTTCCTCGGTACGCTCCGCGACAATCTCACGATGGCCCGGCCGGACGCCACCGACGAGCGGGTACGCGAAGCGCTCGCCGCCGTCGACGCGCTCGACTGGGCGGAGCAGTTGCCGGCTGGCCTGGACACGATGGTCGGCTCCGGCGGGCACCCGCTTTCCGCCGCCCAGGCCCAGCAGCTCGCCCTGGCCCGGCTGGTGCTCGCCGATCCGCACACGCTGGTGCTGGACGAGGCGACCTCGCTGATCGACCCACGGGCGGCCCGTCACCTGGAGCGGTCGCTGGCGGCGGTGCTGCGCGGCCGTACCGTCGTCGCCATCGCCCACCGGCTGCACTCCGCGCACGATGCGGACCGGGTGGCGGTGATGGAGGACGGCCGGATCACCGAGCTGGGGTCGCACGCCGAACTCGTCGCGGCCGGCGGCTCGTACGCGGCGCTCTGGCGCTCCTGGCACGGCGACCGGGACTGAGCGACCTCTCCACGGGTTGTCGAGCCGAACGTCGTCGCTCCGCTTGCAAAGAAAGCTTTGCAAGGTTAGCTTTGCCAACATGTCTAGGGATGAGGTACGGCTCAGTCCGACGTCGCTGCGCGGTCTCGCCCACCCGCTGCGGGTACGGATGCTCAACGCGCTCCGGGCGGACGGTCCCGCCACGGCCACCCTGCTCGCCCAGCGGCTCGGTCAGTCGACCGGTGCCACCAGCTACCACCTGCGACAACTCGCCCAGTACGGGTTCGTGGTCGAGGAGCCCAAGCGCGGTCCCGGCCGGGAACGGTGGTGGCGGGCCGCCCACAAGAACACGATCCTCGACCGCGAGGTCGGCCGGGACGCGCAGGCCGACGTCGAGACCTACCTGCGGGCCGTCGCCTCGCTGTACGCCGAGCGGGTCGACCGCTGGCTGAACGAACTCGGGAACATCCCCGAGGAGTGGGAGGGCACCTCCACCCTCAGCAGTTGGCAGTTCCAGCTCACTGCCGCCGAGGCGGCCGAACTCTACGACGGGGTGCACCAGGTCCTCGGCCGCTACCGACGCTACGACCCCGACGTTCCGGCACCGGACGGCACCGAGGCGTACGTCGTGCAGGCGCAGCTCATGCCCTTCTTCCAGCAGCGTGGCGGCACCGACCAGCCGGCCGGGGACGACGACGGATCGGCCGGAGACGACGGATCGATTCGGGGTGGCGACGATGAGTAGGGACCGCCGGCCACTGGTCGGGTTGCTGACCGCCGGGACGATCTCGAGGACCGGCAGCGTGATGAGCCTGGTCGCGTTGCCCTGGTTCACCCTCGTACTCACCGGCAGCGCGGCCCGGACCGGGATGGTGGCGTTCGCCGAGATGCTGCCGTTCGTCCTCGCCTGCGCGCTCGGCGGCCCGCTGATCGACCGGTTGGGTGCCCGCCGGGTCAGCATCGTCGCGGACCTGGGCAGTGCGGTGGCGGTCGCCGCCATACCGCTGCTGCACCGGGCCGGCGGCCTCGGGTTCGGTACGCTCGTCGGCCTGGTCGCCGTGACGGGCATGCTGCGGGGATTCAGCGACTCGGCGAAGCGGGTGATGTTCCCGAAGACCGTCGAGGCGGCCGGCACCCCGATGACCCGGGCGACGAGCCTGAACGACGGACTGAGCCGGCTCGCTACGCTCCTCGGCGCGCCCCTGGCCGGGCTGCTGGTCGCCGTGTTCGACGCCCCGACGGTGCTGCTGATCGACGCGGCGACCTTCGCGGTCGGGGCAGTTCTGCTGGCGCTGACACTGTCCGCCCGGCGGTTCGGCGGGCCGGAGCCGACGGCCCACGCCGCCGACGGGGAGCCGGGCTCTTCTGCCGCCGACGGGGAGCCGGCGTCTGCTGCCGCCGACCGGGAGCCGTACCTGACCGCGCTCCGGGCCGGCCTGCGCTTCCTGCGCGGTGAGCCGCTGGTGCACGGCATGATGCTGCTGCTCTTCGTCACCAACCTGGCGGACGCTGCCTACAACTCGGTCCTGCTTCCGGTCTGGGCCAGGGAGGTCGCCGGGTCCTCGGCCGCGCTCGGCTTCCTGACCGGCTCCTTCGCCCTGGGCGCCGTGCTGGGCAACGCGGTCTTCACCGTCGTGGCGCCCCGGGTACCCCGGTTCGCGGTCTTCGCGGTGGGGTTCCTGATCGCCGGGGCACCCAGGTTCGTCGGGCTCGCCCTCCTGGACCCGCTCTGGGCGATCTACCTGGTCTCCTTCACCGCCGGGGTGTCGATCGCCGCGATCAACCCGATCCTCGGCGCGGTCAGCTTCGAACGGATACCCGAACATCTACGGGCCCGGGTGCTCGGGCTCACCCAGGCGGCGGCCTGGGCCGGCATCCCACTCGGTGGCCTGCTCGGCGGGGCGGCCGTGAACGGGATGGGACTACCGGCCGCACTCCTGCTGTTCGGCTCGGCGTACCTGGTGGTGACCCTGCTGCCGTTCGTCCTGCCGGTCTGGCGCGAGTTGGACCGGCAGCCCTCCCCGGC
>NZ_JADPUN010000300.1 GCF_015690345.1 Plantactinospora alkalitolerans
CGACCACGCTGCCGGGTGCGGCGCCGGTGAGTCGACCGCACCTGGTCGCGACGCTCTGGGCGGCGGCGCCGTACCAGCGGCTACGCGGCCGGCGCGGCCCCGGCCTCGCGGTACGGCCGGAGGACGTCCGGGTGCCGGTCCGGCAGGGCCGGGAGGGCAACCTGATCCTGTTCTGTGTCGACGCCTCCGGCTCGATGGCGGCCCGCCAGCGGATCCGGGAGGTCAAGACCGCGGTGCTGTCCCTGCTGCTGGACGCCTACCAGCGGCGGGACAAGGTCGGCCTGGTCACCTTCCGGGGGAGCACGGCCGAACTCGCGCTGCCGCCGACGTCGAGTGTGGACGTCGCCGCCACCCGGCTGGACGACCTGCCGACCGGCGGCCGTACCCCGTTGGCGGAGGGTCTGCTCCGGGCCGGCGAGGCGTTGCGGGTGGAGGGCATCCGGGACCCGCGCCGCCGTGCCCTGCTGGTGGTGGTGACGGACGGCCGGGCCACCGCCGGCCCGGACGCCGTGGCCCGGTCGCGGCACGCCGCCCGGCTGCTCGCCGCCGGCGGAGTGCGGTCGGTGGTGATCGACTGCGAGTCGGGCCGGATCCGGTTGGGGCTGGCGTCCGCGCTGGCCGGGGCGCTGGGCGCGGAACACCTGCCGCTGGAGCAGGTCGCGGCCGGAGCGCTGACCACGGCGGTACGGTCGCGGACCGACATCCGCCGGCCGGGTGCCCAGGCGTCGGGCAGGGCCGCCTGATGCCACAGGGACAGCCCGAGACGGTTCCGCAGGACGGCCTGACCACCCGGCAGCGCCGCAACCGCCCGCTCCTGATCGTCCACACCGGAGCGATGAAGGGTAAGTCGACGGCGGCCTTCGGCCTCGCCATGCGCGGCTGGAACCAGGGCTGGTCGATCGCCGTGTTCCAGTTCGTCAAGTCGGCCCGGTGGCGCGTCGGCGAGGAGGCGGGCATGCTCGCCCTCGGTCGGGTGCACGAGCAGACCGGTGAGGGTGGCCCGGTCGAGTGGCACAAGATGGGTTCGGGCTGGAGCTGGAGCCGCAAGCCCGGCACCGAGGACGACCACGCCGCGAACGCCGTCGAGGGCTGGCAGGAGATCAAGCGCCGGATCGCCGGATCGCAGCACCAGCTGTACGTGCTCGACGAGTTCACCTATCCGATGAAGTGGGGTTGGATCGACGTCGACGACGTCGTCGACACGCTCCGGAACCGACCCGGCCACCAACACGTGGTGATCACCGGTCGGGACGCCGATCCCCGGCTCGTCGAGGCGGCCGATCTCGTCGTCGAGATGACCAAGGTGAAGCACCCGATGGACGCGGGCCAGAAGGGACAGCGGGGGATCGAGTGGTGACCCGGCTGCCCCGGGTGGTGATCGCCGCGCCCGCCTCCGGACAGGGCAAGACCACCGTGGCCACCGGACTGATGGCGGCGCTGCGCGGGCGTGGCCTGGTGGTCAGCGGGCACAAGGTCGGACCGGACTACATCGATCCCGGCTACCACGCCCTGGCGACCGGCCGACCGGGACGCAACCTGGATCCGCACCTTCAGGGCGAGGAGCGGATCCTTCCGCTGCTGCTGCACGGGGCGGCCGTGCCGGCGCCGGCCGACATCGCCGTCGTCGAAGGGGTGATGGGACTGCACGACGGCGCCGTCGGACGGGAGGGCTTCGCCTCCACCGCACACGTCGCCCGGCTGACCCGGAGCCCGGTGCTGCTGGTGGTGGACGTGTCCGGCAGTTCCCGGAGCATCGGCGCGCTGGTGCACGGCTTCGCGACGTACGACCCGGAGCTGACGATCGCCGGGGTGATCCTGAACAAGGTCGGGTCGGAGACCCACGAGGCGGAGGTCCGGCAGGCGGTCGCCCGGACCGGCGTACCGGTGCTCGGGGCGTTGCGCCGGAACGGCTCCCTGGACACCCCGAGCCGGCATCTCGGGCTGGTGCCGGTCGCCGAGCGCGCCGCCGAGGCCCGCCGTACCGTCGACGCGCTGGCCGGCCACCTCGCCGGTGCCGTCGACCTGGACGCCGTACTCGCCGTCGCCCGGCGGGCACCCGAGCTGACCGAGCGGCCGTGGCGGCCGGACGAGGAGATGCCCAGGCTGCCGCCGGTCACCGTCGCGGTCGCGGGTGGCTCGGCGTTCACCTTCCGGTACGCCGAGACCGAGGAGCTGCTCGGCGCCGCCGGGCTGCGCGTGGTGCCCGTCGATCCGCTGCGCGACGAGGAACTGCCGGCCGGCTGTGCCGGCCTCTACCTCGGCGGCGGCTTTCCCGAGGTGTACGCGGCGGAGCTGTCCGCCAACGGCCGGCTGCGTACGGCGGTGGCCGGCGCGGTCCGCGGTGGCCTGCCGGTGGTGGCCGAGTGTGCGGGACTGCTGTACCTGTGCCGGGACCTCGACGGCCATCCGATGACCGGGGTGTTGGCCGCCTCGGCCCGGATGACCGGACGGCTCACCCTCGGCTACCGGGAGGGCGTCGCGGTCGGCACCAGCCTGCTGGCCGAACCCGGCACGGTGGTGACCGGGCACGAGTTCCACCGCACCCAGGTCGGGTACGCCGACGGCCGGGTTCCCGCGTGGCGGTTCCGACCCCGGCCGTCCCGCCCGCACGGCTTGGACACGGCGGTGGAGGAGGGCGTGGTCGACGGCGCTCTGCACGCGTCCTACCTGCACGTGCACTGGGCCGGGCATCCGGGACTGGCCGCCCGGTTCGGCGCGGCGGCGGCCCGGTACGCCGGAGCGCCCGCCAGCATCTGAGGATCATCGCGGTGCGGTGCACCCCGACGGTCGCCGACCGGGGTGTTCCCGGCCGGCCGTCCGAGCCGGGTCGCGGGATGGCCCGCGTTCCGGTTCCGGACGGCCGGCGGGATTGCGCCGCTAGCCGGCGTAGGTCTCGAACTCGGCGACCCTGGGCGATCCGTTCGAACTGGTGATGTCGAAGGTGATCTTTTTCAGCGTGGTCCGGGTGAAGGTGATGACGCCCGCGCCGCTGCCGGAGGTCAGCACGGCGCCGGTGTCGGCGTTGACGACCCGCCAGGATCCGATGCCGCCCGTGGCGCCCGACGCCTCGCGGATGTTGATCCTGGAGACCGCGGTGGCGGAGTCCCACTTGATCGAGATGTAGCCGGTCGAGCCGGCGGGCGACCAGTACGTGGCCATGTTGCCGTCCCGCACGTTGCCGTAGCTCGTCCCGCTCGCCTTGCTGGAGCCGTCGGAGCCGGCTCCGATGCTGAGGTTGGTCCCGCCGGGCTGGGTCGGCGTCGGCGTGCTGGGTCCTGGCGTGGGGTTGGTCGGGCTGGGCGTGGTCGGCCGTGGCGTGGGGTTGGTCGGCCCCGTCGTCGGCGTCGTCGGCGAGCAGTTGCCGTTCGACACCTGGTTGCCCCTGTTGGCGCCGGCCGTCTGGCTGACGATGCTCGGCACGCAGCTCGCCCCGTCGAGGGTGTAGGAGTACGGGATGCGGACCGTGGTGTTGGACTGCGGGTTGGGGCCGGCGGGGTTGGTGTCGTCGCCGGGGCTGGACCAGGTCACGTTGTCGAAGATGTTGCCGCTGACCTGCCAGTAGCCGGCCTCGCTGGTGTAGAAGGTGCCGAGGACGTCCTTGGAGTTCCGGAAGTGGTTGTTGTCCACCCTGGCGCGGGCACCGGCCCGGGAGTTGATCCCGGACTCGTGGAGGCTCACGTACGAGTTGTTGTAGATGTGGGCGATGCCGCCGCGCAGCAGGGGCGTACGGGAGTCGATGTTCTCGTACAGGTTGTGGTGGTACGTGATGAAGCCGTTCGACCTGTCGCTCTCGCTGGACCCGACGAGGCCGCCCCGGCCGGAGTTGCGCATGACGCTGTAGGACAGGGTCACGTACTGGACGTTGTCCTTCAGGTCGAAGAGGCCGTCGAAGCCCTCCGACTCCCCACCCGACGCCTCCAGGGTGACGTGGTCGACCCAGACGTTGCGGACGGTGCTCTCCATGCCGATGGCGTCACCGCCGTTGGACGTGGGCGAGCCCGACTTCCTGACGTTCCGGACGGTCACGTTCTGGATGATGATGTTGCTGGAATCGCGGATGTGGATGCCCAGCTGGTCGAAGACGGCTCCGCCGCCGACGCCGACGATCGAGACGTTGCTGATCTCCTTGAGTTCGATCCTGTCGGCGGCGGTGTTGCAACTGTCGCCCGACACCTTGCTGGTGTTGCCGTGGTTGATGGTCCCCGAGACCTCGATGATGATCGGGGTGCTGCTACTGGCCCGGCCGCACAGGGCCGCATGGATCGTGGTTCCCGTGCTGGCCCGTACGGTCTGCCCGCCCGCACCGCCGGTGGTCCCGCCGTTCTGGGTCGCGTAGCCGGTGACGCCGCCGGTCGCCGCCGACGCGCCGGGCATCGACAGAACCACGCCGGCCGTGGCCCCGAGGGCCGCCGTGGCCAGCGCCGCATGGAGTCGCAGTGCGACTGGTCGTCTCATCCTCGCCTCACTTTCGTCCCCGCCCGCACCAGGAGATCCAGGCAGACAGGAAAGCGCTTTCCGGAATCGAAGAATAGGACGACGTCTATCGATCTGGCAAGATGCTGCCCCGATCAGGGGCATATGTACTGTCGACGCCTCGGTCGGCGCCCCCGGGCAGCGAATTGGCAGGCACGTCAGCACGTGCCTGCCAATCCGCGTACCGCCCCGACATCCGACGGTCAGCGGAGCACCGTCCGAGCCGGCAACCCTGCCGCCCCTGCACCGACAGGAACTTCAGCTCCCGGGCGGAATCGTCATGTCGGCAGTACCGACATCCGTCCCGCTGGTAGCCGGCCGAGCGGTCTGCCACCCGGTCGTGCGACGTTGTCGCGTTGCCGGGGGCGAGCACCGCGACCACGGGGTCGGGTCATGGGAACGGCTACGACACCCAGACGCTCTGCGGCCGGAAGCTGCCCAGGTTCGACACGCTGCTGTTCGCCGCAACCTGGTACGGGCCGCCGACGCAGTCGTCGTTGGCGAACAGGGCCGCGCCCTGGCTACTGGTGTTGATCGCCGAGCGAACCCGGTTGCCCCAGCCGCTGTCGTTCAGGCTGACGCACGTGCCCCCGGGGACGAGCGACTTGACGGCGAACCGCTCACCGCCGAACGACGTCTGGTCGAACAGGCACAGCGTCGCGCTGAACGGGCAGTCGGCGGCGGCAGCGCTGTTCGCCGGACTGGCCGACGCGGGTGCGCCGACACCGACGAGGGCCGCCGTGGCGGCGCCGACGGCGAACAGCGTGAACCGACGGCGTCGGGAGACGGTGGAGCCGGTCGAGCGAGACATGGCTTCCTCCTTGGGTACGGCCAGTGTTCCTGGCCTGGACGGGTGAGTCCTATCTGGACTCCGGGCACGCGGAAGGGTGCTGTTGCCTGTTAGGACAGACAGCAACACCCTGCCGACGGCACTCTACCCGAAGATCGATGAAAGTGGCTCGAACGGCCATACCCACCCGGCCGGTCGGGCTACCACAATCGGCCGGCTCAGTCGCCGCCCTCCAGGTCGCCCTCGATTCGCAGATACGTCTCGCGCAACGCGTCCATTGTGGTCGGATCGGGCTTGGCCCACAGGCCCCGGTCGGCCGCCTCGGAGAGCCGCTCGATGATGTTCCGCAGTGCCCACGGGTTGGACCGGCGCAGGAACTCCTGGTTCTCCGGATCCAGCGCGTACGTCTGGGCCAACTGCTCGTACATCCAGTCGCCGACCACGCCGGCGGTGGCGTCGTACCCGAAGAGGTAGTCGACGGTGGCGGCCAACTCGAACGCCCCCTTGTAGCCGTGCCGGCGCATGGCCGACAGCCAGCGCGGGTTGACCACCCGGGCCCGGAACACCCGGGCCGTCTCCTCGGTCAACGAACGGGTCCGGATCGCGTCCGGAGTGGTGCTGTCCCCGATGTACGCCCGGGGCGCCTGACCGGTCAACGCCCGCACCGTGGCGATCATCCCGCCGTGGTACTGGAAGTAGTCGTCCGAGTCGGCGATGTCGTGTTCCCGGGTGTCGGTGTTCTTCGCCGCCACGGTGATCCGCCGGTACGCGCTCTCCATGTCCTCCCGGGCGGGCCGACCGTCCAGCCCCCGGCCGTAGGCGAAGCCGCCCCAGACCGTGTAGACCTCGGCGAGGTCGGCGTCGTCGCGCCAGTTCCCGCTGTCGATCAGCGGCAGCAGGCCGGCACCGTACGCGCCCGGCTTCGAGCCGAAGATCCGGCTGGTGGCCCGCCGCTCGTCGCCGTGCCGGGCGGTGTCGGCGCGGGCGTGCGCCCGCAGGAAGTTCTGCTCGTCCGGCTCGTCGAGCGCCGCGACCGCCCGGACCGCGTCGTCGAGCAGCAGCACCACGTGCGGGAACGCGTCCCGGAAGAAGCCACTGATCCGGACGGTCACGTCGATGCGCGGCCGACCCAGCTCGGCGAGCGGGATGATCTCGAATCCGTTCACCCGGCGGGACGCCTCGTCCCAGGTGGGCGCGACACCGATCAGCGCCAGCACCTCGGCGACATCGTCCCCGGCGGTACGCATCGCCGAGGTGCCCCAGGCGGACAGCCCGACCGAGCGGGGCCAGTCCCCGGTGTCCTGCCGGTACCGCTCGACCAGCGACGTCGCCATCGCCTGCCCGGTGGCGTACGCGAGCCGGCTCGGGATCGCCTTCGGATCGACGGTGTAGAAGTTGCGCCCCGTCGGCAGCACGTTGACCAGGCCGCGCAGCGGTGACCCGCTCGGCCCGGCCGGCACGTAACCGCCGTCGAGGGCGTGCACGAGATTGCCGATCTCGTCGGTGGTGCGGGCCAGCCGGGGTACGACCTCGGTCGCGGCGAACTCCAGCACCGGCCGTACGGCCCCGGCCCGGGGATCGTCGTCGCCGAGGACGTCGGCGAGCACCGCCGGTACGGCGTCGATCGCCCAGTCGTGCGCCTCCATCGCCTCGACCAGCGACCGGGCCACCGCCTCGGCCCGGTCGACGGTGGCGCTCTGCTCGTCGCCGGATTCACTCAGCCCCAGCGCGGCGCGCAGGCCGTCGACCGCGCCGGCCTGCCCGCCCCAGACCTGCCGGGCGCGAAGGATCGCCAGCACCAGGTTCACCCGGGCCTCGCCGGCCGGCGGCTCACCCAGGATGTGCAACCCGTCGCGGATCTGCGCGTCCTTCACCTCGCAGAGCCAGCCGTCCACGTGCAGCAGGAACTCGTCGAACTCGGCGTCGTGCGGGCGCTGGTCCAGACCCAGGTCGTGGTCGAGCCGGGCCGCCTGGATCAGTGTCCAGATCTGGCCCCGGATCGCCGGCAGCTTGGCCGGGTCCATGGCGGCGATGTTGGCGTACTCGTCGAGCAGTTGTTCCAGCCGGGCGATGTCGCCGTAGCTCTCGGCGCGGGCCATCGGCGGCACCAGGTGGTCCACGATGACCGCGTGCGCCCGGCGCTTGGCCTGGGCCCCCTCGCCGGGATCGTTGACCAGGAACGGATAGATCAGCGGCAGCGAGCCGAGCACCGCGTCCGGCCCGCAGGCGGCGGAGAGGCCGACCGTCTTGCCGGGCAGCCACTCCAGCGAGCCGTGCTTGCCGAGGTGCACCACCGCGTCGGCACCGAACTCCTCGTCCAGCCAGCGGTACGCGGCCAGGTAGTGGTGGGTCGGCGGCAGGTCCGGATCGTGGTAGATGGCCACCGGGTTCTCGCCGAAGCCACGCGGCGGCTGGATCATGATGATCACGTTTCCGGCCCGCAGGCAGGCCAGCACGATCTCGCCGTCGGGATCGGCGGAGGTGTCGACGTAGAGCTGGCCCGGCGGCGGCCCCCAGTGCGCGACCATCGCCTCGCGCAACTCGGCCGGCAGCGCCTCGAACCATCGCGTGTAACTGTGCAGCGGCACCCGTACCGGGTTGGCGGCGAGCTGCTCCTCGGTGAGGAACTCCTGGTCCTGGCCGCCCGCCGCGATGAGCGCGTGGATCAGCCGGTCACCGTCGGGCAGTTCACTGTCCGGGGCGGGTGCCAGGCCGGGCAGGGCGTCCGGACCGTCGACCGGCCCGAGGTCGTAACCGAGGTCGCGCAGCGTCCGCAGCAGGCGCACGGCGCTGGCCGGGGTGTCCAGCCCGACGGCGTTGCCGACCCGGGCGTGCTTTGTCGGGTACGCCGAGAGGACCAGCGCCAGCCGGCGCTGCTCCGGTGGGGTGTGGCGCAGCCGGCCGAGCCGGACAGCCGTGCCGGCCACCCGGGCCGCCCGCTCCGGATCGGCGACGTACCGGGGCAACCCGTCGGCGTCGGTCTCCTTGAACGAGAACGGCACGGTGATCAGGCGCCCGTCGAACTCGGGCACCGCGACCTGGGTGGCCGCGTCCAGCGGCGAGACCCCGTCGTCGCTGTCCGCCCAGGTCTGCCGGGACGAGGTCAGGCAGAGCGCCTGCAGGATCGGTACGTCCAGCGCGGCCAGCGCGCCGACGTCCCAGGACTGCTCCGAGCCACCCGCGGCGGCGTCCGCCGGCCGGGTACCGCCGGCCGCGAGCACGGTGACCAGCAGGGCATCGGCCGCGCCGAGCGCCGCCAGCAGTTCCGGCTCGGGGGTACGCAGGCTGGCGCAGAAGATCGGCAGGGCCTGACCTCCGGCGTCCTCGACGGCGGCGGCGAGCGCGTCGACGAACCCGACGTTTCCGCTCAACTGGTGGGCCCGGTAGTAGAGGATGCCGACCACCGGCCCCGACGATGTACCCGGGGTCCGGGGATGGATCCCCCAGCCCGGCTGTTCGACGGGCGGGTGGAAGCCGTGGCCGGTCAGCAGCACCGTGTCGGAGAGAAAGCCGTGCAGTTCACGCAGGTTGTCCGGCCCACCCTGGGCGAGGTACGCGTGCGCCTGGGCGGCGATGCCGGCCGGCACCGTGGACCGGGCCATCAGGTCCGCGTCCGGCGCCTGCTCGCCGCCGAGCGCCACCACAGGCAGGGAACCGGCGCGCAGTGCCGTCAGGCCCTCCTCCCACATCCGGTAGCCGCCGAGGATCCGTACCACGACGAGGTCGACCCCGGTCACCAGCTCGGGCAGTTCGGCGAGGTCGAGCCGGGCCGGGTTCGCCAGCCGGTAGGCCGCGCCGCTGGCTCGGGCGGACAGGAGATCCGTGTCCGAAGTCGACAAGAGAAGAATGGTGGTGGCAGCGTCCGCCGAAGACATGGGGAACTCCTCCTCGGGTCCGCGCCCGTGGTCGTGGTCGTGGTCGTGCGGTGAGCCGGAGTGTCTGGCTTCCGAGCTGAATCGCCAGCTCGGTGACAGTGGCGGGACCGCCCCGGACTCGCACCGGGTTCCTCCGGGTCCACCGCGTGATGCTTCTCTCGGGCCGGCAGGCGCCGAGGACCCTGACTCTACGATGTGCCTGTGTCCGTCCCCGTCACCCCGTCCCCACGATCGCCGGAGGACCGCTGTCCCGGTGCGCTGCGGGCACACCAGGCCGCCGACGGTCTGCTGGTCCGGGTACGGCTGCCCGGCGGCCAACTTCGCCCCGACCAACTGCGGGTACTCGCCGAGGTAGCCACCACGGATGGTGACGGGACGCTGGAGCTGACCTCCCGGGCCAACCTCCAGATCCGGGGTCTTCCCGACGACGACGCCGTACGCCGGGCCGCCGAACGGATCGCCACCGCCGGACTGTTGCCGACCCCCACCCACGAGCGCGTCCGCAACCTGCTCGCCTCACCGCTGAGCGGCCGTGACGGGAGCGGTGGTAACGGGAGCGGTGGTGACGGAAGCGGTGGGGACGGAAGCGGCCGGCTCGACGTACGCCCGCTGGTGCGGGACCTTGACGCGGCGTTGCGGGCCGCCGCCGACCTGGCGTCGCTCAGCGGCCGGTTCCTGTTCGCCCTCGACGACGGCCGCTACGACGTCGCCACCCTCGGCGCCGACCTGTGCTGGATCGCCGGCGCGGACACGCTGCGGCTGGCCGGCACCGACACGGGGCTGCGGGTCGGTCCGGAGGCCGCGGTCGAACTGCTGATCGAGGCCGCCCGAGCCTTCCTGCGGGTCCGAGGTGACCGCCGCGACCTGTGGCGACTGGCGGACCTGCCGGACGGGCCGGCCCGGGTGACCGAAGCCCTCGGCCGCCCGGTCGGGCAGCCGGACTCACCGGTGCCCGCGAACGGGAAGGCCGCGAGTGGGAAGGCGGCGGGCGGCGCGGCACCGGAGGTGGGTGTCCGGCCGGACGGCCTGGTGGTGGCCGGAGTCCGGCTGGGACGGCTCACCGCCACCCAGGCCCGCGTGCTGGCCGACCTCGCCGGTACGGACGAGATGATCATCACCCCGTGGCGCAGCGTCGTGCTCGACTCCGTGCGACCGGATACCGTCGGCTGCCTGGTCACGGCCGGGCTGCTGGTCGAGCCGTCCTCGCCGTGGCTCGGTGTCACCGCCTGCACCGGTCGCCCCGGTTGCGCCAGTGCCCTCGCCGACGTCCGGCAGGACCTGACGGACGCCCTGGCCGACGGCGCGACGGGTGCCGAGCCGCCGGCTGCTGCTGCTGGTCGAGCGCTTCCGGTGCACGTCGTCGGCTGTGACCGGTGCTGCGGCCGTCCGGTCGGGCCGGCGGTGCTGGCCGTGGCCACCGGTGCCGGGTACCGCATCGAGGCAGTCGGGCACAGCTGGATCGGCACCCCCTCGGCCGCCCTGGCAGCACGGGCAGAAAGGCAACTGTGAACTACGAATACATCCGCGACGGTGCGGAGATCTACCGGCAGTCGTTCGCGACGATCCGGGCCGAAGCAGACCTGTCCGCGCTGCCGCCGGACCTCGCGCAGGTGGCCGTCCGGATGATCCACGCCTGCGGCTGCGTGGACCTGGTCGGCGACATCGAGGCCAGCCCCGACCTGGTCAGCGCCGGTCGTACGGCGTTGCGGGCCGGTGCGCCGATCCTCTGTGACGCGGCGATGGTCGCCTCCGGCGTCACCCGGGCCCGACTGCCCGGTGGCAACCAGGTGCTCTGCCTGCTGCGCGATCCCGCCGTACCCGGGCTGGCCCAGCGGCTCGGCACGACGCGGAGCGCCGCCGCGCTGGAACTGTGGCGGGATCGGCTCGACGGTGCGGTGGTGGCGATCGGCAACGCCCCGACCGCGCTGTTCCGGCTGCTGGAGATGATCGACGAGGGTGCCGCCCGCCCGGCGGCGATCATCGGTGTTCCGGTGGGCTTCATCGGTGCGGCCGAGTCGAAGCGGGCCCTGGCCGCACACGCTGCGGGTATTCCATACCTGGTGGTGCACGGTCGACGGGGCGGCAGCGCCATGACCGCCGCCGCGGTCAACGCCATCGCGAACGAGGTCGAATGAACAGCCACGTGCGGCCGGGCACACTCCGGGGGGTCGGGGTCGGACCGGGTGACCCCGAACTGCTGACCGTCAAGGCGGCCCGGGTGATCGCCGCCGCCGACGTCGTCGCCTACTACTCGGCCCGGCACGGCCGCAGCATCGCCCGCTCCATCGCCGCGCCGTACCTGACGGACGGCCAGGTACTGGAGCCGCTGGTGTATCCGGTCACCACCGAGACCACCGACCATCCGGGCGGCTACGAGGCGGCCATCACCGAGTTCTACGACGCCAGCGCGGAACGGCTCGCCGGACACCTGTCGGCCGGGCGGAACGTGGTGGTGCTCTGCGCCGGTGACCCGATGTTCTACGGCTCCTACATGTACCTGCACGAACGACTGGCGCACCGGTTTCCCGCCGAGGTGGTGCCGGGGGTCACCTCGATCAGCGCCGCCACCGCCGTCCTGGGCCGACCGCTGGTCGAGCGGGACGAGGTGCTCACCGTGCTGCCCGGAACCCTGCCCGCCGACGAGCTGACCCGCCGGCTGGCCGACACCGACGCCGCCGCCGTGCTCAAGCTGGGCCGCACCTTTCCCCAGGTACGCGCCGCGTTCAGCGACGCCGGACGGCTCGACGACGCGTGGTACGTCGAGCGGGCCACCACCGGCACCGGGCGGGAGCTGCCGCTGGCCGAGGTGGATCCGGACGGGGTGCCGTACTTCTCCCTGGCGGTGCTGACCAGTCCGACCGGCGCGGCCGTGGCGGCGGGTGTCTCGGGCGGGACGGGCGTCCCGGCGGCGGGTGTCCACGGGGCGACGGGTGCCGATCGGCCGACCGGCGTCGAGGCCGAGCGACCGGCGGGCGAGGTGGTTGTCGTCGGGCTCGGTCCCGCCGGGACGAAGTGGCTCACCCCGGAGACCGCACAGGCACTCCGCGAGGCCGAACATCTCGTGGGCTACGCCCCGTACGTCGACCGGGTGCCGCACCGCCCCGGCCAGCACCGGCACACCTCGGGAAACCAGGTCGAGATCGAGCGTGCCCGGCACGCGCTGGACCTCGCCCTGGCCGGCGCGCGGGTGGCCGTGGTCTCCTCAGGCGACCCGGGAGTCTTCGCGATGGCCACGGCGGTGCTGGAGGTCGCCACCACCGACGAGCGGTTCGGCTCGGTGCCGGTACGGGTGCTGCCGGGGCTGACGGCGGCGCAGGCGGCGGCGAGTCGGATCGGCGCCCCGCTCGGCCACGACTTCGCGGTGCTCTCGCTCTCCGACCGGCTCAAACCGTGGGCCGTGATCGAACAACGGCTGGCGGGTGCCGCCGCCGCAGACCTCGTCCTGGCGCTCTACAACCCCGCGTCCGCGAGCCGCCGATGGCAGGTTGCGGCGGCCCGGGACGTCCTGCTGCGGCACCGTGCGGCGGAGACTCCGGTGGTCATCGCCCGGGACGTCGGCCGGCCGGGGGAGCGGGTCACGGTGGTGGAACTGTCCAAACTGGACCCGGACGAGGTGGACATGCGCTGCCTGTTGATCGTCGGCTCGTCGACCACCCGACTGGACCGGCGCGCGGACTCCTCGGTCGTGGTCTGGACACCCAGGACGTACCCGGGCTGACGGTCCGCAGCGGCGGCGACCCGCCCCGCCGTGCCTTGTCGTACCCCCGATGTAGCGTCCCGGGTCGGAGTCAGGCTCATGCTTCGCGGTTGACGGAGGGGCGCGGATGACGAGTACGACAGGCGAGCCCGTGGTGGAGGTGTCCCGGCGCATCGAGGCACCGGCGGAGGACATCTTCCGGATCCTGGCCGACCCCGGGCGGCACCGCGACTTCGACGGCTCGGGGATGCTTCGCGGTGGCGTCGCCGACGCCGTGGTCTCGGGTGTCGGCGACGTCTTCGTGATGCGGATGCACTACGAGCGCTACGGCGACTACGAGATGAACAACCAGGTCGTCGAGTACGAGCCGGACCGCCGCCTCGGCTGGGAACCGAGGCCCGGTCGTGGGCACCCGGACGCCACCGCGACCGGGGCCGCGTGGGGCCATCGGTGGATCTTCGACCTGCTTCCGGACGGGCCCGGGGCAACGATCGTGACCGAGACGTTCGACGGTTCGCGCATGCCGGAGGAGAAACGCGCGGAAGTGGACAGCGGACGCGCCTGGTGGCAGACGCAGATGGCGAGCACCCTGGAACGCCTCGCCCAACTGCTGGAAGTGACCCCGGCGAGCCCTCCTGGTCAACGGCACTAGTTCGAACTATTGCTGCGGTAGGGCGGACTCCAGCCAGGCCAGCGCCGCGCCGACCTCCGACACCTTCGCCGGTACGGCCACGGCCGCCGGCCGGTCGACCATCACCACGGGCAGGCCGAGATCCCGGGCGGCGGTGAGCTTCGCCCTGGTGTACGAGCCGCCACTGTCCTTGGTGACCAGTACGTCGATCCGGTGCGCCGCCATCAGCGCCGTCTCCGCCGCCACCTGGTACGGGCCACGGTCGCGGATCACCGAGACGTTGCCGGGCAGCGGCGTCTGTGGTTCGTCGACGACCCGGACGAGCAGCCAGATGTCCCGCAGGGGAAGGAAGGCGTCCAGTCCCTGCCGGCCGGTGGTGACGAAGGCCCGGCCGCCCAACCGGGGTATCAGATCGGCTGCGGCGGCGAGGTGCGGCACTCGGTGCCACCGGTCCCCGGGCCCGCTCGTCCAGCCGGGACGCTCCAACCGCAGGTGTGGCAGCCCGGTCGCGTCCGCCGCCCGGACCGCCGAGGACCTGATCCGCTCCGCGTACGGGTGGGTGGCGTCGATCAGCGCGTCGACCTGGTGCGCGACGAGCCACCGGATGAGGCCGTCGACTCCACCGAACCCGCCGACCCGAACCTCGCCGACCGGCAGCCGGGGATTGGCGACCCGGCCGGCCAGTGAGGAGACCACGACGGTGTCGGGGCGGCCGACCAGGGCGGCGGCCAGTTCTCGCGCCTCGGCCGTGCCGCCGAGTACCAGCACCCGGGTCGTCACGGCCGGAACCGTAACGGCCGCGCGGACGCGCGACAAGCGCGCCCGTCCACCGGTGACCTCCGACACCCTGCGTCCCGCTCCGCCCAGCCACGCGCGCGGCGGACACCGGAGGAGAGTTCCCGGTCGGCAGGTCGTCCGGTTGACCGCCGGGTATGGCGGCGATACCGTCGACTCACCAAACTGCGGCGTCGCGAGGGAAGCCGGTGAGAATCCGGAGCGGTCGCGCCACTGTGAGCGGTCCCGACATCCTCGGGCCCGCGAGCCAGGACGCTCGGTCGTCGCAGCCTTTTCGAAGGGGACGCGTCATCCCCAAGGAGGTTCTGCGCATGTCCAGTTCCACGCCGGCCCGCACCCTGGCCCACCCCGCGATCTCGGCCCGCCTGCTCTGGGTCGCACTCGCCGTCGTCGCCGCCCTCTCGCTGCTGACCTACCTGGTCGCGTTCGACCAGGGCGCCGTCTCCCAGAGCGGCATGTACCTGCACGAGCTGATGCACGACGGCCGGCACCTGCTCGGCGTTCCCTGCCACTGACCGCCGCGCATCCGGTGCCCACCTTTCTGTCCGTACTACTGCGTGGCCTGCTCGCAGGCCTGGTCGCCGGCCTGATCGCCGGAACCTTCGCCTACTTCGCCGGTGAACCGCGGATCGACGCGGCGATCACGATCGAGGAACAGGCGACCCACTCCGAGCCCGGCACGGGCGAGGACCACCACGAGGACGAACTCGTCAGCCGGAACGGCCAGCGCGCCGGCCTGTTCCTGGCCACCGGACTGTTCGGCGTCGCCATGGGTGGTCTGCTGGCCACGGCGTACGTCCTGCTGCGCCGCCGGCTGCGTACCGCCGACGATGGCCGGGCGGCGCTGCTGCTGGCCGGCGGGGCACTGCTCGGCGCGGTGGTCGTGCCGTTCCTGAAGTATCCGGCGAATCCACCGGCGGTCGGCAACCCCGACACCATCAACCAGCGGACCGGCAGCTACCTGTTGCTGGTGGTGCTCGGTCTGGTGGCAGTCTGGGCCGCCGCCCTCGGCTACCGGGCGGTGCGGCCGGACGCGCCGGAGTGGCAGCGTGGCGCGGCCGCGGTCGGCGGGTTCCTGCTCGTCACGGCGGTGTCCTACATCGTGCTGCCGACGTTCCACGAGGTGCCGGAGGACTTCCCGGCCACCCTGCTGTGGAACTTCCGGCTCGCCTCCCTCGGTACCCAGGTGGTGCTCTGGACCGGTATCGGGCTGCTGTTCGCGGCGCTGCTGACCTGGAGCGGCGGCGGTCGGTCGGGCGGCGGCGGCCGGGATCGGCGTCAGGTCGCCGACCGGTTGGCCGGCAGCGCCGACGGACCGGGGGAGACCGACGAGGCGAGGAACGGCGTCGACGCCCCTGTCCGACCGTGACCACGACCAGCCTCCGCTCCCGACCGTGACCACGACCAGCCTCCGGTTGGTCGCCCACGCCCACACCGCCGCGATCCGGCGAGCGGTCTTCGGCGGCGGCGACGAACCCCTCGATGAGGGCGGCAACCGGGCCGCGCTCGCACTCGCGCCGGCCGGACCGGACGGCCGGGGACTCCTCGGGCGGGTCGACGCCTGCCTGAGCACCCCGGCTGTGGCGGGGATGCAGACCGCGTACGCGCTGGGTCTGCAACCCACGCCGGAACCGGCGCTGGCCGACTGCGACTACGGGCGCTGGACCGGGCGGACCCTGGACGACGTCGCCGCCCGGGAGCCGGAGGCGGTCCGGAGCTGGCTGACCGAGCCGGACGCGGCGCCGCACGGCGGCGAGTCGGTCAGCGCGCTCCTGCACCGGATCGGTCGCTGGCTCGACGGGCAGGTCGACCGGGGCGGGCGGATCGGCACCGTCACCCATCCGATGGTGATCCGCGCCGTGCTGGTACGGGCGCTCCGGCTGCCGCCCCCCGTCTTCTGGCAACTGGACGTCGCGCCCCTGGCGGTCGTACGGCTGACCGGGCGCGGGTCGCGCTGGCAACTCCACCTGACCGCGCCCGCCGGTACGACGGGTTGAGCCTTGCGGGTGGCACCCGTTACCCGGAGCGTCCCCGGCGTCGGAAGGCCAGGCCACGGAGCCGCAACGCGACGAAGACGCCGGTTGCGATCAGGGCCAGTACGACCGCCCCGATCAGATATCCGGCGTTGTCCGGCCCTCGCCCCGCGCGCGGGAGCTCGCCGCCGGCCGCGCCGCTCGTGGCGGGAGTGGGGACCGCGGGCACGGCTGCGGGAGAGGTGGCCGACGGCGCCGGTCCGGAACCTGATGGCGGGCGGTAGCTCAGGATGGCCGGCCTGGTGGCGGAAGAATCCTCGACGGCTTCCGAGACGGTCAGCAGCGATCTCCCGTCGGCGCCGTAGGTGATCGACTCTCCCTGCGGCTCGTCGGGCAGCGGAGTGATCCGGGGAACGCCCCTGGTGATGGCCCCGGCCACGTCGCCGCCGGTGACGTCGAACTCGAAGGCGTCGGCGTAGGTGCGCAGCACGGCCCGACTACCGTCCGGCGCGAGCGCGGCGCCGGTGACGAGACGCGTCCCGAAGCTGTAGAACGGGTTGCTGGTACCACTTCTCGGCAGGGTGAATTCGCCGACCTTGGCCATCGGTACGGTCGCGCCCGCGCGCAGCGGGCCGGTCGGCACGTACAGACCCGGCGTGCCGGGATCCTTGGTGACGATGATCGGGGTGCCGTCGCCGGACAGCAGGAACGCCTCCGCATCGTGTGGACCGTCCGGGTAGCTGAGCCGGTGGAGTACCGGCGAGCGCCCGTTCGGAGCGAGCTTCCAGAGCGCGACGCTTTGCCGGGACTGGCCGTTGTCGCCGATGTCGGCGACCCAGACCGTGCCGTCCGGGGCTCGGGCCAGGTCCTCGGTGTCACGCGGCCGGGAGGGGTAGGCGACGGCTCGGGTCACCGCGCAGGCGCGGTTGAGGAAGAAGATCCGCCGGTGGCTCTCCCGGTTCGAACCGTCGTTGACCACGATGTAGCCGTTGGCGGTGGCCACCAGTCCGGAGATCTCGGTCAGCCGCTTGTCGCCGATCTCGCAGATCCGGGTGACGCGTCCGGCGGCCGCCGACGTCGCCACCTGACCCGGGACAGCCGCCCCGGCCGCCGTGCCGCTGGCCCCTGCCGCCGTGCCGCTGGCCACGAGTACCAGCACCGCGGCCACCGCCGGGACCGACAGGCTCCGCATCGGGTAAGTGTGGCACGGCGGGGACGCCCGGGAGGCCCGGTCCGGCTCTGCCAGGGCCGGCGTACCGGGGCGGGCGGATTGAGTAGGTCGAGGACTCTGGTGGAGACTGGTGGTCGATCGACGGACACAACGGCGCGAGGGGCAGCATGCTGAAGGTCATCGGCGCGGGATTCGGGCGTACGGGCACCAAGTCGACCAAGGAAGCGTTGGAGTTGATCGGCTTCGGGCCCTGCCACCACATGACCGAACTGTTCGCGCATCCGGGAACCATCAAGAACTGGCTGCGCGTGGCGCAGGGTGAGCCGGCGGACTGGGACCTGCTGCTCGGCGGCTACCGCTCGGCGGTGGACTGGCCCAGCGCGGCGTTCTGGCGGGAGCTGATACAGGTCTATCCCGACGCGAAGGTGCTGCTGACGGTACGCGACCCGGAGC
The DNA here is from genome assembly GCF_015690345.1 of Plantactinospora alkalitolerans. Lineage (GTDB taxonomy): Bacteria > Actinomycetota > Actinomycetes > Mycobacteriales > Micromonosporaceae > Plantactinospora > Plantactinospora alkalitolerans. Next base: position 17,859 of record NZ_JADPUN010000300.1, read on the forward strand.
GCTGGTACGACAGCGTCAGCAACACCATCTACCGGGGTCGGTCCGTCGATCCGGAGAACCTGCCGCCCGGCCTGCGGCAGGCGATCGAGGCCCAACCGGAGTTGCGGGACCAGCCGAAGCTGACGGAGACCCTCGTCTGGCAGGGGACCTTCGACGGCCGGTTCACCGACCGGGAGCACGCCCTGCGCGTCTACACGGACCACAACGCGGAGGTACGGGCCACCGTACCGGCCGACCGGCTGCTCGAGTTCGACCCCGCCCAGGGCTGGGAACCGCTCTGCGACTTCCTCGGTGTCGAGGTGCCAGAGACGCCGTTCCCCCTACTCAACACGACGGCCGCGTTCCGCCAGCAGGTCGAGATGTAAGGAAGGGCTCCCGCGTACGGCGGGCCGGTGCCGATCCGTACCGGCGTCGACACCTTCGCCGCGCCCAAGCCGGCTGGACGTACTCGTGGACTGCCCGGCTGGTCGTCGCCACCGGCTGGAACGAGTACGACGTCCCCGGCTGACTGCCGCTCACGGCGCGGGCGGCGAAACCGGAAGCCGGATGGTGAACGTGGTCCCGGCGCCGGGGGTGGAGGTGACGGAGGCGGTACCGCCGTGCGCGGCGGCGATCGAGGCGACGATGGCCAGCCCCAGTCCCGAGCCGCTGCGCTGGTGCGAGCGGGTCGTCGCGGTGCGGTAGAAGCGCTCGAAGACCCGTTCGCAGTCCTCGACGGTCATTCCCGGCCCGTCGTCGGTCACCTCGATGCTGGCCTCCTCCCCGGTTCCGGTCACCCGGACCACCGCGCGGGTGCCCGCCGGGGTGTGCCGGCGTACGTTCGACAGCAGGTTGGTCAGCAGTTGCCGCAGCCGGGCATCGTCCCCCGAGACGACGACCTCGCCGTCCATCTCGACGCTCAACGGGTGGTCCGGCTCGATCGCCAGGGAGTCCGCCACCGCCTCGGTCGCCAGCCGGGCGAGGTTGACCCGTTCCCGTTCCAGCGGGCGGCCCTCGTCGAGCTTCACCAGCGTGAGCAGCTCGTTGACGAGTTGGCCCATCCGGGTGGCTTCGGACTCGATGCGCCGCATGGCCAGCGCGAGGTCGTCCGGGCGGGTGTCGGCGCCGTGGCGGAACAGTTCGGCGTACCCCCGAATGGTCGCGATCGGGGTGTTCAGCTCGTGCGAGGCGTCCGCGACGAAGCGGCGCAGCCGGTCCTCGGACGCCTGCCGTTCGGCGAACGCGGTCTGGATCTGGACGAGCATGGTGTTCAGGGCGTCGCTGAGCCGGCCGATCTCGGTGTTGGGCCGGGCGGGCTGCACCCGGCGGTTCAGGTCGCCGTGGCCGATGGCGCTGGCGACCTCGGCGATGTCGTCGAGCGGCCGCATCCCGACGCGGATCACCCGCAGGACGACCAGGGCGACCACCAGCATGACGCTGGCGGTCGCGATGACCTCGACCCGGATGAGCCGGTCCGACATCTCCTGGAACTGGGTCATCGGCAGGCCGAGGACGAGGATGCCCTGTCGGTCGGGCAGCCAGGCGACGCGTACCCGCCACTGCGACGGATCGACCCCGGCCAGCCTGACGTTCCGGTGCACCACTCCGACGGGATTGTCGCGGGTCGACGCCGCCGGACGCACGTCGATCCGTACCGAACGGGCGTCGGGCGGGCCCATGTTGGTCCGGAGGCTGCCGTCCGGCTCCTGCACCTGTAGGAGCACGAACGGCTGCTCGGTCGCCGTGAGCGCCCGGCCGCCGTTCAACATCGGTGCCATCGGCCGCCCGGAGTCCAGCTGGGCCACCATCACGGAGCTGAGCTGGTCGAGCTGGGTGTCGGTGCGGGCCAGCAGGAAGAACCGGAGGGCCGCGAGGGTCGCGCCCGCGGCGACGAGGAGTCCGGCGGCGAGCAGCGCGAGGACCACCGCGACGAGCCGGGTACGGAGACTCACGTCGACACTCCGGTCCGCTGCGTGCCGTGGTGCGGCATCTTCGCGCCGAGTTGGCTACCGCTCACGGCGTGGGCAACCGCACCATGTATCCGATTCGGGGCACGGTGTGGATCAGCGGCGGGTCGAACTGGTCGATCTTGCGCCGCAGGTAGCTGATGTACGTCGACACCACACCCTGGTTGCCACCGAAGTCGTACTCCCAGACGTGGTCGACGATCTGCTGCTTGGACACCACCCGGCCGGCGTTGCACACCAGGTAGCGCAGCAGGTTGAACTCGGTCGGGCTGAGGTGGATCGTGGTGCCGTGCCGGCGGACGAGGTGTGCGTCCTCGTCGATCTCCAGGTCGGCGTAGCTGAGGCCACCACCGCGCGCGGTCTCCGTCGACCGGGCCCGGCGCAGGACGGCACGCACCCGGGCGATCAGCTCGTCGAGGCTGAACGGCTTGGTCAGGTAGTCGTCGCCGCCGACGGTCAGGCCGGCGATCTTGTCCTCCACGGCCTGCCGGGCGGTGAGGAAGATGACCGGGGCGAGGAACCCGGCCCGGCGCAACCGTTGGCACAGCTCCATTCCGGAGCCGTCCGGCAGCATCACGTCCAAGATGATCAGGTCCGGACTCTCCCGGGCGACGGCGGCCTCGGCCTCTGCGCAACTCGGCGCCGTCACCGAGGCGAAGCCGGCGTAGCGCAGCGCCGAGGCAACCAGATCGGCGAGGAACACCTCGTCGTCGACGATGAGGATCCGCGGAGCCGTCGAGTCGGTCGTGGACCGGGCGCCACCCGCGGGTTCGGTCACCGTCATGCCCGTCCTCTCCGGGATCAAACCCCTGCGCCCGTAGCTGCACGGGCTTGCCCAGCATTGTCTCCAATCCGGCGGGGAAATCTGTCAGAAATTCCTGTGTCTTCTATGAGAGTGGTCGAGGCAGGATCTGTCGCGGCCCCGGCGGACGACCGAAATACTGGCGCCACTCGCGGGGATAGCCGACCGACACCTCGACGAACGGCACCCCGTCGTGCCAGGTGGTGCGCGGGATGTGCAGGTGGCCGTAGACCACGGTGTGCGCCCGGAACCGTACGTGCCAGTCGGCGGTCGCCTCGGTACCGCACCACTGCGCGAACTCCGGGTGGCGCAGCACCCGGGTCGGCTCCCGGACCAGCGGGAAGTGGTTCACCAACACGGTCGGAAACCGCGGGTCGCACGCCTCGAGCCGGGCCTGCGTCCGCTCGACCCGCTGGCGGCACCAGTCCTCCCGGCTCGGGTACGGGTCGGGATGCAACAGGAACTCGTCGGTGCACACCACCCCGGCGTCGTACGCCCGCGCGAGCGCCTCCTGCTGGGTCCGCGTGCCCGACGGCCGGAACGTGTAGTCGTAGAGCAGGAACAGGGGCGCGACGGTCACCGGCCCGCCCGTCCC
>NZ_JADPUN010000058.1 GCF_015690345.1 Plantactinospora alkalitolerans
GTCCTCCCCTTCGGCCCGGCCCACGCCCACCCCGACCGTTCCGGCCTCCCCGACTCCGGTCCCGATCCCGACGCCGCCGCCGACGGCGTCACCGACGCCGCCCAGCGGGCTCGTCACCTGCGCGGGCAATCCGAGTCAGGCGCAGGTGACGGCCCTGCTCCGACGCTCGGCCAACCTGCCACGAAGCGCCCGGGTCAGTTATCAGGTGGGACCGCTGTGCGCGGCCAACTGGCAGTTCAGCGTCGTCGCGGTGGCTGGCCGCGAGCCGTTGCAGGCGGTGACGACTGGTAAGGGAAGCGCCCTGCGGCTGATCACCGCCGGCACCGAGGTCTGCACGATCCGGGTGCGTACCGAGGCGCCGACCGCGATCCGGACCGCGGCCTGCGACGCGCCGCCGTCCAGCATCGGAGGTTTGTAGGCTGGGTGTCATGCCCGGAACCCCACCGACCCGCTTCGTGTATCTCGGCCCTGCGGGGACCTTCGCCGAACAGGCGCTGCGCGCCATTCCCGCGGCCGAGCGCGGGAGCCGTACGCCGGCACGCAGCGTTCCCGAGGCGCTGGACGCGGTCCGGGCCGGGGACGCCGACGCGGCCCTGGTTCCGTTGGAGAACTCCATCGGCGGCGCCGTGGCCATCACCCTGGACGAGATGGTCGACGGCGCTCCCCTGGTGATCACGCGCGAGGTGGTGCTGCCGGTCGAGTTCGTGCTCACCGCCCGTCCGGGTCAGGCGTTGGCCGGAATCCGCACGGTGGCGGCGCACCCGCAGGCGTCGACCCAGTGCCGGCGGTGGCTCCGGGACAACCTGCCGGACGCGGTCGTCGTGGACGTCCTCTCCAACGCCGCAGCGGCGGCAGCGGCGGCCGGGGGCGAGCAGGACGCCGCGATCTGTGCGCCGTTCAGCATCGGGCGGCAGCGGTTGGACGTACTCGCTGACAAGATCGCGGACCATGACGACGCGGTCACCCGGTTCGTGCTGCTCAGCCGGCCCGGCCCGCCGCCGCCACGGACCGGCGACGACCTGACCTCACTGGCCGTGTACATCGCCCACGACCGGGTCGGCGCGCTGCTCGCTGTGATGATGGAACTCGCGGTACGCGGAGTCAACCTGACCCGCATCGAGTCCCGGCCCACCGGCGAGGCACTCGGCCGGTACGCGTTCTTCCTCGACTGCACGGGACACGTCGACGAGGACCGGGTCGGTGAGGCGTTGCAGGGGCTGCGCCGGATCTGCGCCGAGGTGCGCTTCCTGGGGTCGTACCCGAGGCATCGCTGGACCACGTCGGGGACCGACCGACCTGTCCCGGCGCCCGCCGGCCTCTCGGACGTCGACTACGCCGACGCGGCGGCCTGGTTGTCCCGGCTGCGCTCGGGCGAGCTGTCCTGACACAGGACACGAGCTGTCCTGACGCAGGACAGGAGCGTCCCGGCGGGCCGTTCCGCGACTCCGGGGCGCCCCGGGCGGGCACCCCGGCGTCGACGGCGAACTCCGGCTCGACGGCCGGCGCGGTCTCAGTCCAGCAGCCCGCCGAGCAGCCCGCCGCTCTGCTGCTCCTGCTGGCCGCTGCCCTGGATCGGCGGCTCCTCGGACGGCTGGACGATCACGAAACCCTGTCCGGCGAAGCTCATCGTGTACGCCTCTCCGGTCCGGCGCCCGAGCAGCGTGCCGAGCCCGAGTTGCTCGGCCCGGTGGTAGCCGGTCTGGAGGTTGGCGGACCAGCAGACCGCGGCCTGCGGGTCGACGTACGTCGGTTGGTCGACGTTCAGCACCACCGGCGTGCCCTTGGTGGTGACGGCGATCCGGCCGTAACCGGTGAACACGCAGTTGAACAGGCCGGACGACGACATCATGCCGGCCCCGCCGACCATCTTGATGTCGTACTGGAGGGTGGAGTCGAACGCGAGCACGCTGGAGCCGTTGATCGACAACGCGTCGCCCGGTTCGAGGTCGATCAGGTGTACGTCCGCCGCGTAGTCGGCAAGGAAGACGTCCCCCCGACCGGTGACCTTCATCAGCGGAACACCCTCGCCGGTGAGCTTCTGCTTGAGAAACTTGCCGAGCCCGCCGGAGCCCAACGCCTGGAACTGCACCTGCCCCTGGTAGGCGACCATCGACCCGACCCGGGCCATCGCCTCGCCGTTGAGTTCGATCTTCAGCATCTTGGAGTTCTGTAGCCGCATCCCTGGCTGGGCGGACTCCTTCTCCAGGTTCTCTGCGGAAAACAGCGCGCTGCGCATCACGTTCCTCCTGACGGGTGGATGACCGAGGGTAGGCAACCGGTGCAAGCCACCCGGCTCTGGGGTACTGACCGCGGACCTCAGCCCCAGCCGAGTTCGTGCAGCCGGTGGTCGTCGATCCCGAAGTGATGGGCGATCTCGTGTACGACCGTGATCGCGACCTCGTCGACGACGTCATCGTCGTTGTCGCAGATCCGCAGGATGGGGTTGCGGTAGATGAGGATCCGGTCCGGCAGCACCCCGCCGTAGTCCCAGCCACGGCTGGTCAGCGCGTGCCCCTCGTAGAGGCCGAGCAGTTCCGGCCCGTCCTCGGGCGACTCGTCCTCGACCAGGATGACCACGTTGCTCATCAGGCCGAGGAGTTCCTCCGGCACCTCGTCGAGGGCCTCGCCGACCAGTTCCTCGAAGCGCTCGCGGCTCATCTCGACTGGCACGGCACCCATTGTGCCGCACCCGACCGGGTCGGCACGGGGCTCGGAAATAGAAGACCGCGATGACCAGGGACCTGTCGACCGTCGGGCCGTCGGCCCGGCGGTCGTGCCCCCGATCACCGCGATCTGGCGGGTCAGGTCAGGCGGAGAGGCGGGCGGTGAGGGAGATGTCGGCGCCCGGCGAGAGGAGTCGGGAGATCGGGCAGTTGGCCTTCGCCCCCTCGGCCAGCTTCGCGAACTGAGCCTCGTCGATACCGGGTACCGCGCCGACGGTGTCGAGGTCGATCCGGGTCACGGTCATGCCGGCCTCGGTCTTGTCCAGGTGCACCTGGGCGGTGGTCTCGACCGAGGTGGGGGTGAACCCGGCATCGGCCAGTGCCTTGGAGAACGCCATCGAGAAACATCCGGCGTGGGCCGCGCCGATCAGCTCCTCGGGATTGGTGCCCTCACCCTCCTCGAAGCGGGACTTGAACGAATAGGGCCCCTCGAAACCGCCCTTGCCGGTGCGGATCGTGCCGGAACCTTCGGTGAGATTGCCCTGCCAGCGGGCGGATGCGGTGCGGATAGGCATGGTCCCGACGCTAGCTCAAAGCGTCCGGCGGCGCGACGACCCGGCGGAAGCCGTCGAACGCGGGCGGGGGCCGCAGCGGCGGATCGGAGCGGAGCGGCGGGGGTGGCGCCGACGGATGCTGTGACATCATCGACGCAAGAGCGTGCCGCGGAAGGGGCCAGTGATGTCTTCCGACCTCCCCATCCCCCGACAGGACCGGCCGGTCGGACACCAGGACACCGCGCCGGACGATCCCTCGGCACCGGGCGACGAGACGGAACCCACAGCGGACGGTGCCAGCGTCGTGTCGTGGGGCGACAGTCCGCGTAACGGCCGGCGGGCCAGCCTCGTGCTCTCCCGGCTCGGTCGGGACGGTCGGCTGGTGCCGGTGGTCGCGATCCTCGGCGCGGGGGCGATCTTCGCCTCGCTGCTGGCTGACTGGGCGGTCACCGTCATGCCGACCGAGGGATCGCCGACCGGCGCCCCGATCGGACTGGCCAGCGGCGTGGCGGACCTGGCGACGTTCGGCACCGCGTACCTGGTCGGCGTGTTCGGGATGATCGGCTGTCTCGCGCTGGTCTTCTTCGGATCTCCCGGAATCCGGCACAACGCCCGGGTACTCGGTCTGGCGTTGACCGCGGCGGTGATCGGGATGCTGGTCGCCGTCACCGGCTCGCTCGACTCGCTCACGAACGACTGGCAGGTGTACGGCGAACTGGGCGGACTGGTCACCGCCTACGGCCGGGGACTGGGTCTGGCGTACCTGGGCAGCGGTGGGCTCGGCCTGGCCCTGTTGCTCGCCGGGCGCTTCGTCCGGCGGACGGCCACCACCGTGGTGCCGGACGACGGCGCCGCAACCCCGACCGGGCCGGCCGATCCGGCCACGCCGGAGGAGAGCGACTGGCCGTGGCGTCGCCCCCGGTCGGCCTCGGCGCCGGACCCGGACGACGAGGACGACCGCTCGACGCCGATCGACCTGACCGTCACCCCGACCAAGCCGTTCACCCACTGACCTCGCCGGGTCCCGGCAGGGGCGTATCTCGATACACCTACGGCGGCGCTCACCGGTAGGCTCGGTTCCCGTGATTGACCTGCGTCTGCTCCGCGACGATCCGGAAACCGTACGACTCAGCCAGCGTGCCCGTGGCGAGTCCGAATCCGTGGTCGACGACCTGCTCCGGGCCGACGAGCAGCGGCGGTCGGCGGTCGGTCGCTTCGAGGCGCTCCGGGCCGAGCAGAAGCAGCTCGGCAAGCGGATGCCCCGGGCCGAGGCCGAGGAGAAGGCCGAGCTGCTCCGCCGGACCAAGGAACTCTCCGCCGAGGTGAAGGCGGCCGAGGCGGCGGTCACCGAGGCCGACGCGACCCTGCGCCGGGCGCAGTACGCGATCCCCAACGTGGTCGAGGAGGGCACCCCGCCCGGCGGCGAGGACGACTACGTGGTGCTGCGCGAGGTCGGTGCCAAGCCCGAGATCGAGAACCCGCGCGACCATCTGGAGTTGGGCGAAGGGCTGCGGGCGATCGACGTCGAGCGTGGCGCGAAGACCTCCGGCAGCCGGTTCTACTACCTCACCGGCGTCGGCGCACTGCTCCAGCTCGGCCTGCTGCAACTCGCCATCGCCCAGGCGGTCGAGTACGGCTTCGTCCCCACCATCACGCCGGCGCTGGTCAAGCCCGAGTCGATGGAGGGCACCGGTTTCCTCGGCTCGCACGCGAGCGAGGTCTACCGGCTCGAAGCCGACGACCTGTTCCTGGTCGGCACCAGCGAGGTGCCGCTGGCCGCGTACCACTCGGGGGAGATCCTCGATCTCGCCGAGCCGGCCCGGTACGCCGGTTGGTCGTCGTGTTTCCGCCGCGAGGCCGGGTCGTACGGCCGGGACACCCGGGGCATCATGCGGGTCCACCAGTTCGACAAGGTCGAGATGTTCTCCTACTGCCGGCCCGAGGAGGCGCACGCCGAGCACCTCCGGCTGCTGGGCTGGGAGGAGGAGATGCTGGCCAAGGTGGAGGTGCCGTACCGGGTGATCGACGTGGCAGCGGGCGACCTGGGCACCAGCGCGGCCCGCAAGTACGACTGCGAGGCCTGGGTGCCGTCGCAGGGCCGCTACCGCGAGGTCACCTCCACCTCCAACTGCACCACCTTCCAGGGCCGCCGGCTGAACGTGCGGTACCGGGACGAGCAGGGCCGGCCGCAGGTGGCCGCCACCCTCAACGGCACGCTGGCCACCACCCGCTGGCTGGTGCCGATCCTGGAGAACCACCAGCAGCCGGACGGCTCGGTACGGGTCCCGAAGGCCCTCCAGCCGTACCTCGGCGGCCGGGACGTGCTCGAACCGAACTGATCTCCCACAGGTGAGGATCACTTCACACAAATGTCATGGAGCGACCGCACAAGGTGAGATACGGTTGCTGCCCCGCCACCGCCGGCTGACCCGGTAGGAGCGCGTTCCGGCAGTTCACCGGGGCCGGCGGGCGGGGCGAAGGAGGAGCCATGCCCCGACCCGGACTGCCGAAGCTGATCGCCACGGATCTCGACGGAACACTTGTCCGCAGCGACGACACCGTATCGGCGTACACCCACGAGGTGCTGGACCGGGTGCGGTCGGCCGGCATCCCGGTGGTGGGTGCCACCGGCCGTGGGCCGCGCCTGTCCGAGCTGACCCGCAACGACATCCGGGCGGCCGACTTCCTGGTGATGGCCGGTGGCGGACGGGTGGTCGACCAGACCGACCCGGCCGGACCGGTGGTGCTCCGGGACGAGCGGCTGCCCGGCGCCGTCCTGGCCGAGCTGCTGCTCGCGATCGAGGCCGAGGTCGGCCCGCTGACCGTGATGGTCGAGGCGCTGGACGGCCCGGACGACCCGTTGTGGGGCGACTTCGACCCGAGTTGGCCGTATCCGGACCGGTTCGAGGCGCGGACCCGGCTCGACTGCCTGAAGACGGACGTGATCAAGGCGTTCGCCCGTACCCCGGACCACGACGTGGACGCCCTGCTCGAAACGGCCCGCCGGGTCGTGCCGCCGGAGCAGGCGTCGATCACCCAGGCCGGTCTCGGCTTCATCGAGATCTGCCCGCCCGGCGTGGACAAGGCCACCGGACTCACCGTGGTGGCCCAGGCGCTCGGGGTCGATCCCGCCGAGGTGCTGGTCTTCGGAGACATGCCCAACGACCTGCCGATGTTCGAGTGGGCCGGCTGGGGCCGGGTGGCCGTCTCGAACGCGCATCCGCTGGTACGGCGGGCCGCCGACGAGGTCACGCTGCGCAACGACGACGACGGGGTAGCGGTCTACCTCGATCGACTACTCTCCCGTTGATGGGACGACTACCCCGGCTGGTGGCCACGGATCTCGACGGCACGCTCCTGCACAAGGACAAGACGCTCAGCGCGCGTACCGTCGAGACGCTCTCCCGGATCTCCGCCGAGGGTGTCGGGGTGGTCCTGGTGACCGGTCGTCCCATCCGCTGGCTGCATCTCGTGTACGAGCAGCTCGGCGCGCCGCTGCCGACGATCTGCGCCAACGGTGCGGTGGTGTACGACCCGATCGCCGACCGGGTGCTCCGGACCGACCCGCTCGCCCCGGACCTGCTCGCCGAGGTGGTACGACGGCTCCGGGCCGAGGTGCCGGGGGTGAACTTCGCCGTGGAGGTCACCGACGGGCGGGAGCTGCGGCACGAGGCCGAGTACCTGTTGAACTGGGATCGCGGCTACCCCGGGATCCGGGCCATCGAGACCGCCGAGGACCTCCTGTCGGCCCCGGCGGTGAAGTTGCTGGCCCGGGCCGGCACCCAGGACCCGGACGTCTTCGTGAAGGTGGTGGCCGGCGCCCTCGCCGGGCTGGCCGAGGCGACCCACTCGTCGTACACGGGGTTGATCGAGATCTCGGCGGCCGGGGTGACCAAGGCGGCGGGACTGGCCTGGTACTGCGCCCAACTGGGGGTGGACGCCGACGACGTGATCGCCTTCGGGGACATGCCGAACGACGTACCGATGCTCACCTGGGTCGGCCGGGCGGTCGCGGTGGCCAACGCCCACCCGGCCGTACTGGAGATCGCCGGGGAGGTGACCGGGAGCAACGAGGAGGACGGCGTCGCCGCGTACCTGGAGGCGCTGCTCGCGGCCGACCGGCCGGATCCCGCCTCGAACGCCTGAGGGAACCCCCGCCGGTCGGCCGTCAGCCGGTTGACCGTCGGCGGTCGGCCGGCGGTCGGCCGGTTACAGGTACTGGCCGGGGCCGGGCCCCTCGCCGGGGTGACCGCCGGGACCGTTGACGCCGGGCATGCCGGGGATCGCCGCACCCGGACCCATCGGCAGGGCCGGACGGTTGCCGGAGCGCATCTGCTCCAACTGCATCCTGGCCGCCATCTGCTGGGCGACCAGTGCGGCCTGGATGCCGTGGAACAGCCCCTCCAGCCAGCCCACCAACTGGGCCTGGGCGACCCGCAGCTCCGCCTCGCTCGGCGTGCCCTCACCGAACGGCAGGGACAGCCGTTCCAGCTCGTCGCGGAGTTCCGGGGCGAGCCCGTCCTCGAGTTCGACGATCGACCGCTGATGGATCTCGCGCAGCCGCTGCCGGCTGGCGTCGTCCAGCGGAGCGGCCTTGACCTCCTCCAGCAGCTGCTTGATCATGCTGCCGATCCGCATCACCTTCGCCGGCTGCTCGATCAGCCGCGAGGGGTCCTCGTCCGCCGGCTCGCCGTCGGTCGGAACGGTGGCGGTGCCGACGGGACGGCCGTCCGGGCCGACCACCAGCACGGCGCCGCCGGGCCGGTTGTCCGCCGTGGCCGACTCGTCGCTGTCTTTCTGGGAACGTGGCACGTCGGTCATGTCCCCATCTTCGCTCAAGCCACCCATCCGCCGCTCGCCGGGACCAGGGCGGATCCCGCCGGAATCACGCGCGGTACGGTCACCGCCATGGCCGAGAGCTTCCGTACCAGGTCAGCCGTTCCGGACGGCCCGGTCGGCGAGGGCTGGTCGGACCCGCACGGGGATCCGCCGGTCGTACCGTCGACCGATCCCGCCCGGCCGTCCGACGATCCGCGTGCGGTGCTCGACCGGCCGGCGCCGCCACCGGACGCGCTGGTCAGGTACGGACCGGACCCGGAGCAGGTCGCCGACCTGAGGTGGCCCAGCACCGCCGCCGGGCCACCCCGACCGCTGGTGGTGGTCGTGCACGGAGGCTTCTGGCGTGCCGAGTACGACCGCCGGCACACCGGCCCGCTCGCCGCCGACCTGGTCGGACGGGGCTATCCGGTCGCCCAGTTGGAGTACCGCCGGACCGGCCAGCCGGGCGGAGGATGGCCGGGCACCTTCGACGACGTCGCCGCCGGGGTTGATGCCCTTCCGGCGCTGACCGACGCCGCGATGCCGGCCGGGCGGATGGCACCGGGCCCCCCGATCCTGCTCGGGCACTCCGCCGGTGGGCACCTCGCGCTCTGGTACGCCCTGCGGAAGCCGATCGGGGTACGCGGGGTGCTCGCCCTGGCGCCGGTCCTCGATCTCGCCCAGGCGTACCGGCTCGACCTGGACGGCGGGGCGGTCGCCGCCCTGCTCGGCGGGGGTCCCGACGACGTCCCGGAGCGGTACGCCCACACGGACCCGGCTCGGAGCCCCGCGCCACAGGTCCGTACGGTGATCCTGCACGGAACGCTGGACCAGCAGGTACCGGTGGAGATGAGCCGCCGCTACGCTGCCGACGTAGGTCACTCCGGGGCCGAGTTACGAATGGTCGAGTTGCCGAACTCCGAGCATTTCGGGCTCGTAGATCCGGAATCGGACGTCTGGTCTGCGGTGATAGCCGGGTTACATTCGATAACCGGATGATCAGACTCCATTGACGCAGCTCCGCATAGCCGGTAGAACCCCGGAGGGGCTGCGAACCCTAGCGCCGCCCTGGGAGGAAATCCGTGTCGCAAATGGACCGCCGACAAGCGCTCAAGATTCTGGGCGCGCTGGGCGCTACGGGACTGGCTGCCGCATGCAGCCGGCTGACCAACACCAACGAGTCGGGCGAAGCGGTCAGCGATGTACCCGTTCGAATCGGCATGATTACCGCACAGTCCGGTAGTTACAAGCCGGTTGGCGACGAAATGGTACGAGGTTTCCAGCTCTATCTTGACCTGAACGACCAGCGGCTGGGCGGTCACCCCGTCGAGCTGGTCATCGCGGACGAGGGCGACACGGTCGAGTCCGGCAAGGCCGCCCTGGACGGACTGCTCAAGCAGAACGTCCTCGCACTCACCGGCGTGGTCAACTCGTCGGTGATGCTGGGTCTGCGGGATGCGGTGGAGCAGGGCAAGGTGCCCCTGATCGGGTCCAACGCCTCGCCGTCGACCCTACAGAGCGTCGTCTACATCTGGCGTACCTCGTACGTGAACGACGAGGCCGGCAGGGCGCTGGCGCCGTACATGCGGGAGCGGGTCCCGGCCAACGGCCGGGTGGCGATCGTCGCGCCCCGGTACGACGCCGGGCAGGACGCGGTGCAGGGCTTCCGGCAGAGCTTCGGGGAGTCCGAGGATCGGATCGCCGACCCCGTCATCTGGACCAAGTACATCGCCGGCAAGCCCGACCGGAACGCGTACGCCAGCGAGATCGACCAGTTGATGGACCGCAATCCCGACGCGCTCTACTGCTGCTTGTCCGGCGAGGCCGCCGTCCAGTTCCTCAAGCGGCTGCACGCGGCGGGCTACCGCAAGGCCGTCTACGGCCCCGGTTTCCTCACCGAGGGACAGGTCCTCGGCCAGCTGAAGCCGCAGGAGGCCAGGAACATCATGACCTCCCTCAACTACTCGGCCGACCTCAACAACACGTCCAACCGTCGATTCGCCTCGGCCTTCCGCAAGGCACACGGCTCGGCCCCGACGACGTACGCGATGGCCTCGTACGACGCGGCGCAGGTGCTGGACAAGGGGATCCGGATCGCCGGAAATGATCTCGACCCGCTACAGCTCAACCTGGCGCTGGGCAAGGTGGGCCAGGTCGACAGCCCGCGCGGTCCGTGGCAGTTCAACCAGCCGCGTACGCCGCAGCAGAAGTGGTACCTGCGCCGGGTGCAGCTCGACGGGCAGGTGCTCTCCAACGTCATGATCAACGAGTTGGCGACGCTCGGCTGATCCGCCGCACCACCATCGAGGTCCGGGCCCGACAGCGTGTCGGGCCCGGCTCAGGAGAGGGCTGAATTCGGCCCGGATGGCGTACCCGGCCGCCCCGGGGAGGGAGTTCGGCGACTCAGGGACGGAGTTCGGCGACTCAGGGACGGAGTTCGGCGGCTCAGGGACGGAGTTCGGCGACGCAGCACTTGACGCTGCCGCCGCCCTTCTTCAGCTCGGCGAGTTCGACCTGGACCGGGGTGTATCCGGCCGCCGCGACCTTGGCCGCCATTCCGGTGGCCTCGCTGTTGAGGATCACGTGCCGCCCGTCGCTCACCAGGTTCAGCCCGAAGGCGAACGCGTCGACCTCGTCCGCGAGGATCGCGTCCGGGAAGAGCTGGGCCAGCACCCGCTGGGAGGCGACCGAGAACGCCCCCGGGAAGTAGGCGATGTTCTGGTCGTCGAGCGGGGCCAGCGCGGTGTCCAGGTGGTAGAAGCGCGGGTCCACCAGCCGTAGCGAGACGACCGGGCGACCGAGCACCTCCTGCGCCTCGGCGTGCGCGGTCGAGGAGGTCCGGAAGCCGTACCCGGCCAGGATCAGGCCACCGTACGCGTCCGGCAGGTAGGCGAAGTCGCCCTCGCCCTCGTTGGTCTCGGCCGGCGCGACGAACCGCCAGCCGTACGCGTCGTAGAAGGCCCGGTGCGCCGTCGCCTCGGCGGCCCGCTGCCGGTGCCGGAACCGGGCGCCGTAGCTGGTGCCGTCCACCACGAACGCGCCGTTCGCCGCGTAGACCATGTCGGGCAGGCCCGGCTCCGGGGTGAGCTCGTGAACCGTGTGACCAAGGTCCAGCAGCGTCTCCCGCAGTTGGTGCCACTGCTTGACCGCCAGCTCCGGGTCGACCGGGGTGGCGGTGTCCATCCACGGGTTGATCGCGTACTCCACGGTGAAGTACTCCGGCGGACACAGAAGATATGTCCGCTTTCTGGGGATCCTCGGCTGGTTCACGGATCCAAGGGTAGGTACGGTACAGGTTCACTAACAGCCGAAATTGTTGCCTGCGAGAGGCAGAACGTTGCAGATCGACGAGATTGACCAGCGAATCATTGCGTCGCTCGTGGCCGACGCCCGGTCGTCGTACGCGGAGATCGGTTCCCGGGTCTCGCTCTCGGCCCCGGCCGTGAAGCGGCGGGTCGATCGACTGCGGGCGGCCGGGGTCATCCGGGGATTCACCACCGTCATCGACCCGGCGGCCGTCGGCTGGAACACCGAGGCCTTCGTGGAACTCTTCTGCACCGGCCGGACCACGCCGACCCAGATCACCGTGGCTACCCGGCGGCACCCGGAGGTGGTCGCCGCGTACACGGTGTCGGGCGAGGCCGACGCGCTGGTCCATCTCCGGGCGGCCGACATCGCACATCTGGAGCAGGCACTGGAGCGACTCCGCGCCGAGCCCTTCGTCACCTCGTCCCGAAGCATGATCGTGCTGTCCCGGCTGGTCGACTCACCGACCGTGGTCCCCGCACCGTCCTGATCACGCGCACCGTCCTGATCACGCGCACCGTCCTGATCACGCGCACCGTCCTGATCACGCGCTCCGTCCTTCCCACGACGCACCGGAAGCTGATCCCGCCGCTTTGGGCATGACCGGCGCAGATGCGGCATTCGATCATGTTGATATTTCTGTCCCGTTTCCCACTGGTTGCAGCGGAAGCGTTCCCATGTAATGATGGGCATCAATTGGTACTTGTAGTCGCGGAGCCGGGCAAGAACATTACGTCGCCCAGGGCAACCGATTTCCGGAAATGGGCGACGCGACGCCGAATCCCGCCAGCCACCAACGCGGGTGATCGGCCATCAGCACCACCGACCTGAAAAGCCCGTCGCGTGGTCCCGACCGGACCGCGACGGCGGTCGAGACCGCGCCAAGGAGTATTCGATGGAAACCAATCACTTACATCGAGGTAAGTGGACACCGGCACGTCGAGGACTGGCCGCCGCCGCGGCCCTGACCCTCGTCTCCGGCCTGATCGTCGGCAACGCCGGTCCGGCCGGCGCGGCTCCCCGGGTGGACAACCCGTACGAGGGAGCCACGGTCTACGTGAACCCGGACTGGGCCGCGAAGGCCACCGCCAGCGGTGGCTCCGCGATCGCCGACCAGCCCACCGCGGTCTGGCTGGACCGCCGCGCCGCGATCGAGGGCACCGGGGGCGCCCGTGGCCTGCGGGCCCACCTGGACACCGCCGTCGAGCAGGGCGCCGACCTGATCCAGATCGTCATCTACAACCTGCCCGGCCGGGACTGTTCCGCGCTGGCCAGCAACGGCGAACTGGGCCCGGACGACATCGACATCTACCAGTCCGAGTACATCGATCCGATCGTCGAGATCATGGGTGATCCGGCCTATGCCGACCTGCGGATCGTCAACATCGTCGAGATCGATTCGCTGCCCAACCTGGTCACCAACGTCGGCTCCCGGGAAACCGCGACGCCCGAGTGCGACGAAATGCTGGCCAACGGCAACTATGTCGCCGGAGTGGGATACGCGCTCGCGCAACTCGGCTCGCTGGAGAACACCTACAACTACATCGACATCGGGCACCACGGCTGGCTCGGCTGGGACGACAACTTCAACGCGGCCGCGGAACTCTTCCACGAGGCGGCGACCGCGAACGGCAGCACCGTGGACGACGTGCACGGTTTCATCAGCAACACCGCCAACTACGGCGCGCTGCGTGAGGAGTTCTTCGACGCCAACACCGTGGTCGGCGGTCGGCCGGTCCGCGAGAACACGACCTGGGTCGACTGGAACCGCTTCGTCGACGAGCTGTCGTACGCCCAGGCGTACCGGGACAAACTCGTCTCGGTCGGCTTCAACTCGAACATCGGCATGTTGATCGACACCTCCCGCAACGGCTGGGGCGGCTCGGCGCGGCCGACCAGCGCCAGCAGCTCGACCGACCCGAACACCTTCGTCAACGAATCACGGATCGACCGCCGGATCCACCTCGGCAACTGGTGCAACCAGTCCGGCGCCGGCATCGGAGAGCGGCCGACCGCGGCCCCGGAGGACGGCATCGACGCGTACGTCTGGATCAAGCCCCCGGGCGAGTCGGACGGCGCCAGCCGGGAGATCGAGAACGACGAGGGCAAGGGCTTCGACCGGATGTGCGACCCGACGTACACCGGGAACCCGCGTAACCAGAACAACATGTCGGGTGCTCTGCCGGACGCCCCGCTCTCCGGACACTGGTTCGAGGCCCAGTTCCGGGAGCTGCTCGCCAACGCCTACCCGCCGCTGTGATCCTCCCGATCCTTGCCCGGGACTGAGGATCTATCCGGCAGCAGCACGGTAGGGGCACCTGGTGCGGTCGACATCGACCGCACCAGGTCCGCGTCCGGCGACCGACGTGCCGGACCGGAACCGGGTATCGATCGGGAACGCCAACGCGGGGCGGCGCGTCGAACCGGGCATGAGACGCGTACGGGGAACCCGAGCCGCCACCGTCGGCACAGCGCTGTTCGCCAGCCTGACGCTGTTGTCCGGCACCCTGCTCGCCGGCTGCACGGCCGACCCGGAGCCGACCCCGCCGCCGGCCGATCCCGGCGTACCGGCCAGCGGGTTCCGGCTCGTCGCCTTCGACTCCTGTACGGACGCGCTGGCGCAGCTCAAATCCGCCGCGAAGGCGTACGTCGGGCCGTACGGCTTCGCCAGTGGCGGTTGGGGACGGGGTGGCCCGGCGTTCACCGGCCGCGATGCCGGCGGGCCCCAGCGGGCCGGTGTCGCCGAGGACAGCGCCGGCGCGCAGGATACGGCGGCGGGCCCGGCGTACTCGGGGACCAACACCCACGAGGCCGGGGTGGACGAACCGGACCTGGTGAAGACGGACGGTCGGCGGATCGTCACGGTCAGCCGGGGAACGCTGCGGGTGGTCGATCCGGCGAGTCGCCGGCTGACCGGCAGCCTGAAGCTGGATTCCGGCCCGGACGGCAGCTGGTTCGACACCAACCTGCTGTTGCACGGGGACCGGGCGCTGGTGCTGGTCCGGGGCCAGAGCATGGCCGTGCCGGAGGGCATCCGCCGGGGCGGTGACGACATGCCGCCGATCGACAAGAACGTGATCACGGGCGCCCGGCTGATCCTGGTCGACCTCGCCGGCCCGCCGAAGATCCTCGGCGAGTACCGGTTCGACGGCGACCTGGTCGACGCCCGGCAGGTCGGTGCGACCGCCCGAGTCGTGGTCCGGTCCGCACCCCGACTGGAGTTCCCGCTCAACAAGAGCGAGGGGCCGGTCAACGAGAAGAAGAACCTCGCCACCAACCGGAAGATCGTCGACGAGGCCGGCATCGACGCCTGGTTGCCCCGCTACCAGACCGTCACCGCCGACGGTCGGACCAGCACCGGACGGGTCGGCTGCGACCGGGTGAGCCGGCCGGCGGTCTACTCCGGCACGTCGCTGATCTCCATCCTCAGCTTCGACCTCGGCACGGCCAGCCTCGGCGACGGCGACCCGGTGACGGTCGCCGCCGACGGCGACACCGTCTACAGCAACGGGTCACGGCTCTACATCGCCAGCGACCTGCGCTGGCGGGTGATGCCGTCCCTGATCCAGAACAAGACGGCGGTGCCGGAGGCGAAGGACGAGCAGACCGAGATCTACCAGTTCGACACCTCGGGTCCCGGCCACCCCAGGTACGTCACCGCCGCGACCGTCCCAGGCTTTCTGATCAACCAGTACGCGCTCTCCGAATGGGACGGGCACCTGCGGGTCGCCACCACGAGCGGTCGCATCTGGGACGAGAACTCGAAGTCCAGTTCCAGCGTCTACGTGCTGCGGGCGGACGGGCGGACGCTGACCGAGACCGGCCGGGTCACCGGACTGGGCAAGGGGGAACGCATCTACAGCGTGCGGTTCGCCGAGGGCACCGGCTACGTCGTGACGTTCCGGCAGACCGACCCGCTCTACACGGTGGATCTGCGGGATCCGAGGTCGCCGAGGGTCACCGGAGAACTGAAGATCAACGGCTACTCGGCGTACCTGCATCCGGTCGGTGCCGGACGGCTGATCGGGATCGGCCAGGAGGCGGATTCGCGGGGTCGTGTCCAGGGCACCCAGGTCTCCCTGTTCGACGTCTCGGATCTGGACAGGCCGACCCGGATCGCCCAGCACCACGTCCGGTACGGCCACTCCGAGGCCGAGTTCGACCCGCACGCCTTCCTCTACTGGCCGGCGACGAACTCGCTGGTGGTGCCGCTGTCCGCGTACGGCCGGACGACGACGGACGCCAGCGCGACGGGCGGGGCGCTGGTGCTGCGGGTGACCGACGGTGGCTTCACCGAGGCGGGCCGGGTCGACCACGCCGAGGTGAAGCCGACGTCGACCGGGCTGGACGGGACGATCCGTCGTTCGCTGATGATCGACGGCGTCCTCTGGACCGTCTCCGACGGTGCCGTCAAGGCCACCGACCTCGCCACCCTGAGCACGCTCGGCGTCATCCGGACCTGATCTGGAACTGATCCAGACCTGGTCGGGACCTGGTCCGGACCTGGTCCGGACCTGGTCCGGACCTGATCCAGACCTGATCCGGCGGGCCGACCGCCGGGCCAGGTCCGGGTGGACTAGAGGTACATCCCCGTCCGGTGCTCGCCGGGATCGCGGTGCTGCGGCTTGTCCCCCTCGCCGAAGAACCGCCGGCCGCCGAACTCGCCGTGCAGCCGGTCGTCCAACTCGTCGGCGAGACCGGTCATCACCTGCACCGCGAGCATCAGATGGGTGGCCTGGAAGTTGCGGCCGAAGACCGGGATGGAGGCCCAGACGGTGTCATTGGTGCAGTAGAGCCGGCCGATCGGCATCCGGTTCGTCAGCTCGGAGAGCTTGACGTAGAGCTGCTCGGTCGGCTCGATCTCGGTGAGCACGGGCGAGAAGACGTCGACCAGCGGGGGGTTGTCCCGGACCCGGACGAAGACCATCGCCGAGCCGGCCCGGATGCCGATGTCACCGTCGGAATCGACCTGGAGTTGTTCCGCCGACGACTTCATCATCGCCGAGACCACGGTCCGGACCCGTTCCTCCAGCGCGAGGCTCTCCTCGCCGGCCTGGGCGGCCCGGGCGGCGGCGAGCGCCTCGTCGAGATCGAGGTCGAGGTTCTGGTCGGCGGCGACCTCCGGCCGGGCGGTGCCGAGCGGTTCGACGGCGATCGGCTCGTCGGACTCGTCGTGGACCAGGAAGACGAGGAACGCGGGGTGCGGCGCTCCGTACACGTCACGCAGGGTCCGGGAGACCGTGGTGGCGAGACGGGCCGCGTCGGCCGTACGGACCCGCATCCCGAAGTGGCCGCCGGAACCCTCGACCACCCCCGGCGGCGACCAACCGAGCGCGATCATGTCGGCGACCGCGGCGCGGTCCAGCCGGTACCCCTGGGGCAGGGCGGCATTACCCACCGCCCGTACGTCGATCCGACCGTCGTCGCCGAGCTCGATGCTCACCGAGTAGACCGCGTCGCCGGTGCCGGACGCGGTCGGATCGAGAGTCAACGCGACCTGCGCCCCCGGCGGCAGGCCGCGAATCTGGGTGGCGAGCGCCCGAGCGAACTCCTGCCACGCCTCGGTCACCTTGACCCGCAGGTCCGCGGTGGTCGGTTCGTCGAGCAGGATCGACTCGTGATGATCGGCCGGGTTCCCCTCGGTCACTTCGTCCCCCGGCGCCTCAGGGTGTTCAGCCGCCATAACCGCCTCCGTCCGTCAGGGCACCGCACACCCTACCCAGCGGACCGGGTGCCAGGGATAGTGCGGACCCCGATCAGACACCATCGGAGTGCGAACCGTCACGGACGGCGGGGGTGGGTCGCGAAGAACTCCCACATCGCGACGCTGGCATCGACGGCCGCCTTGTACCCGGTCGCGGCTGGCCAGGCGTGTCCCATCCCGTTCACCGTGTAGTCGACGACCTCGCTGCCATCGGCGCAGGTGCTGGTCGTGCGGTTCACCGTCTTGACCGGGTCGACCCAGGCCGGCTCGCCGACCTTGCAGCCGAGATTGCGCTGCCACCGGGCCAGCCCGCCGTACATCCGGGAGGAGTTGCGGTCGTTCCGGCCAATGAAGGTGATCACCGAGACGGGCCGGGACGGTTTGTAATTTGGGTCACTCGCCGCCGGGCCACTGCTGAAGGCCCCACTGACCGGCGCGATCGCGGCAAAGACCTCGGCGGCCTCGACGCCCAGCGCGTACGTCAGTTCGGCGCCGGAGGAGAAGCCCGTCGCGTACACCCGGGTGGGGTCGACCGACCAGGTACTGACCAGTTGCTCGACGATGGCCCTCACGAAGTTGATGTCGTCGCCCTGTTCGGCCACCCGGCTGAACTGGGTGTTCAGTGCCTTCGGATAGGCGACCAGGAAGCCCTCCTTGTCGGCCAGGGCGTTCAGTCCGCTTGTACTGCCCAGCGCGTCGACGCTCTGGCCGGTGCCGTGCAGGGCGATCACCAGCGGCGTCGGCGTACCGGGACGGTATCCGGGCGGGGCGTGCAGTACCCAGGTCCGCTCCTTGCCTGCCCGGTCGAGCGCCATGCTGTGGTCGCCCGGCGCCGGCGGGACCTCCGGGCGGGTCGAGCGGGTCGGGCTCGGGGCGGCGTCCGGACCGGCGTCGTCCTCCGCGCCACATCCCGTGACGGTGCCGATGACCGCCGTCAACGCGACCGTGGCCAGGATCGATCGTCCAACTCTGCGCATCGGGTCCCCCGTCTCAGCATTCACTTGTTGTCGTGGGACTATGTCAAAAATGACATAGCAATGTCATGATCAGGAGATAACAGTTTGGCTACCGTCAGCGCGCTGGGTTACGCCCTGCTGTGCGCCCTCCATCGAGGCCCGCTCACCGGATATGACCTGGTCCAGCGGATGGCGAAACCGATCGGCTACTACTGGACCGCGCGGCAGAGCCAGATCTATCCCGAGCTGGCCCGACTGTCGGCGGCCGGCCTGATCGAGCACGACGCCGAGGACGGTCCAGGGCCGAGACAACGCAAGACGCACCGGCTCACCGCCGCCGGGCGGGAGACCCTCGCCGCCTGGCTGGTCGAACCACCCGCACCCCGGGCCCCCCGCGACGAGGCGGTGCTCAAGACGTACGCCCTCGCGGCGGCCGATCCGGACCGGATGCGGGAGTTCTACCTCGCCGAGGCCGAGGCGTACCAGCGACGACTCGACGACTTCCGCGCCCAGCATGCGGAGCTGCGCAGCCGGAACGGGGACGATCCCGCACATCCCCAGTTCGGCGCGTACGCCACCCTGGAACTGGCGGTGCTCAGCACGCCGGTCCGGATTCAGTGGTGCCGCTGGATGGCCGAGCGGATGGCCGAACTCGGTCGACGACGGGCCCGATGAGCGGACTCGGTACCGCCACGCCGGCCAGGTCGTCCGGAGCGGGTTGCCGGCGACGGCCACTGAGCGCTAGGCAGGCCGGGAAGGGGCGTACTCCCCGGTCCGGGCCAGCGACGGCAGCCCGAACCGGTCGAACAACCGGTTGTCCAGGAACCGGGTCATCCCGCCGATCCCGGCGCCGACGATGGTCAACACCATGATCCCTGCGGGCCTGCCGACCTGCTCGCCCGGTTCGGCGTGGTAGCAGCCGTACGCCGGCTGCCGGTTCGCCCGGGTCGGCACCAGCAGCAGGCGCCGCTGGCCCCGCCATGCCCCGCTGGCCCGGAGGAACGACGCCACGGCGGCCGGGCCGTGGTACTCGTGCGGCGCCGGCGGCATGGCCAGCCAGACGTCGTCGGTGAGCAGCCCCAGCAAGCCCTCGAGGTCGCGGGCGACGAACGCCGCGGCGAAACGCCTTGACAGCTCCTGTTCCTGGGACGAGCCGGCAGCCACCCGGTGCCCCGTGGAAAGGCTCCGGTCCAGCGTGGCCCGGGCCCGCTGCAGCGCACCCTTCACCGCAGTCTCGGTGGTGTCGAGCATCCCGGCCACCTCGGCCGCCGAGTACCCCAACACGTCGCGCAGCACCAGTGTGGCGGCCTGGCGCGGCGGCAACCGCTGGAGCCCGGCCATGAACGCCAGCTCGACCGACTCCTGAAGGGCGTATCGCGTCTCCGGACCCGGCCCCTGGTCGGGCACCCGGTCGAGCAGCGCGTCAGGGTACGGCTGCAACCAGGTCGTCTCCGAGCGGCGGGTCGGTTCGGGCGGTGGGAACGGCGGCACCGGCGAGGGCGGGATCCGGCGTGCGCCGTCACGGATGGCGTTCAGGCAGCGGTTGGTGGCGATCCGGTACAGCCAGGTTCGGATCGAGGCCCGCCCCTCGAAGTCAGCCAGTCCGCGCCAGGCCGCCAGCAGCGCCTCCTGCAACATGTCCTCGGCGTCGGTCAACGACCCCAACAGCCGGTAGCAGTGCAGGTGCAGCTCGCGCCGGTACGGCTCGACCAGCTCCTGGAACGCCCGATCGTCACCGGCTCGGGCGCGCGCCAGCAGAACCTCGGTCACGCTCGGATCCTGCCACGCCGGACCGTTCCGTTTCCGCGTCGACCGGTGTCGGTACCGGCAGAGACAACCGATCCGATGAGCACCTGGAGTGACGATGACCGATCAGAACAGTCCCGCGCTGCGCGTGGCGTTGGCGTACCACCAGGCGTGGACGGGCAGGAATCTCGACGAGGCCATGGCGTACGTCGCCGACGACGTCGTGTGTGACGCCCCGGCGGGCCGGATCGAGGGCGCGGATGCCTACCGCGCGTTGATGGAGCCGTTCGTACAGATGCTGATCAGCGCCGAGACGGTCGCCGCGTTCGGCGACGAGGAGCAGGCGATCGTGGTGTACGACACGACGACGACGCTGGTATCGAGCGGGCCGGCCGCCGAGTGTGTCACCGTCCGGGACGGCAGGATCGCGTACAGCAGGTTCATCTTCGACCGGCTCCCGTTCCAACTGGCCCGGTCGACCGCTTCCTGACCGGACCTGCCGACGGGGTACCACCGGCAGGGGGCGGCGGCCGGACAGCTAGGCGGGCTCCGGCACGTCGGACCCGTCCGGGGGCCAGTTCTGGGCCAGGCTGGCCAGTCCGGCCGCCGCGACCACCGGGTCCGCGCCCCGACCGACCGCGACCCCGAGCAGGTACGCGGTGACCGGCGCACCGGGCCGGAGCACGTTATGAGCCACGTCGCGGGCCAGATCGAGAACCTGCGGCACGTCGAGATCCGCCGGATCGAGGTCGAGTTCGGCACACGCCGCCGCCACCCAGCGGTCCATCGTCGTCATCGAATCCATTCCTCCGCCCGGCGTAGGTCGTCATCAGTGTCGCAGTCGAACCAGGGCGGCGGACCCGCTCCACCCCAGGCCACTCCGATCACGGTCAACTCCGCCATCAGGGCCCGCATCGACGTACCGGCCAGGACGCCGTCGTGCCGGGCGGCCAGCCTGCCGAGCGCCGCGCGCAACGACCCCAGCCGCCAGACGCCGCACAGCCACTGCTGCCGTTCGTCGCTGTCGAGGTAGACGACACCGTCCGCCGTATCGGACCGGGCCAGTGCGGTACGCAGGTCCCGCACCGCCGCCGCCGTCAACAGCGGCAGGTCGGCGGCGAGCAGCGCAACGATGGTCGTACCCGGATCGGCGCGCTCGGCGACCAGGGCCAGCCCGGCGGCGGTGGCGGCGACCGGCCCACCGCCCGGCGGCTCCTCCCGGGTTTCCCGGACCCCGGCCGGAAGGCTGCCGGTCGAGCCGACCACGATCCGGGGCGCGGCATCGGCAACCGCCGCGAGCACCCGGTCCCGCATCGGAGTTCCGC
>NZ_JADPUN010000191.1 GCF_015690345.1 Plantactinospora alkalitolerans
GGTGGGGGTGGTGCCCAGCCGGAGATGGGACCGGAGTCCTCGCGTGGCTCGGCGACGATCTCGTCCGGGGGCCACAGCGGCTCTTCCGCACGCGGCGCCGCCGGCACCTGACCTGGCACGTACACCCGGTTTCCATGATTGTCCACCACGGCCTACCTACCTCCCCTCCACTACTCGAGGATATGCCCGCCGATCGGCCTTCGGCCGGGCACGGAGGTCCCCACCTACAGCCTTCCACAAGAGATCAGTGGTCGTACACTGCCCACGCCCCCGGCTCGATCCACCAGGACCGCTTCCGGTTCAGCGTGCCGGAGACGCCGTCGTCCAGGAACGGGACGTCCGGATCCCGGGGGGTGACCGCGACGGCGCGGCCCCGGGCCCGCCGGACCTCCAGGCGTACCCGTTGGCGGCCCCAGCGGGACCGGGTCACGACCGGAACGGCGACGGCGACGTCGACCACGCCGTCGGCCGGGTCCGCCGTCGACAGCAGCTCCAGCCCGGCCAGTTCGGCGTAGCCGCCCGCGTTGCCGATCGCACAGGCGAACAGCGGATCGTCACCGTTCGACAGCACGGCGTCGTCGACCTCCACCCGCCCACGCCAGGCCAGCGGCTGGCCGGCATCGTTGGCGGCGCCGAGCAGCGCGCCGTCCAGAGTGACCGAACCGCCGTCGTTGCGGAGCAGGTCGAGGCGGCGGACCCGGCCGTCCAGCACCGCCGCCGCGACCCCGGCGGGATCGCGGGGCAGCCGGAGTTGCCCGACCAGGTCGCGGAACGGTTCCCGGGTTGCCGTTCCCGAGCCGGCCGGATCGAGCGGCAGCAGGCCGATCGGCGGCAGGTCGGGAACCGTGCGGTTGCCGGCGAGGTCCGTCGGGCGGCGGCTGGGCGGCGGGGCGTACCGGCGGACCATCCGGCGCATTACTGCGCGCAACTGACCATCACTCGCCGTAGCGATTACGAGTCTGGTCTTTCCCTCCGGATCGGGCCAGTCGAGACCGTCCGGCCGGGGCGGGCCGTCCAGCCGGGCGAGTACCGCGTCGATCTCCGCATCGGAGCGGGCGGTCACCGGCTCGACCCGGGCGCCCCGGGCCGTGAGCGCGTCCGCACAGGCCAGCACCGGTACGCGTGGAGTGTCCGCGCAGTCGGTCCGACTGGCGGCCTGGCCGGCGGAGCAGCAGTCGCCGCCCGAGCCACAGCCCGCCGAACCGTCCTCACCCGAGTCGAGGGTGAGCAGTACCACGTCGTACACCGGGAGTCGCCTCCTGCCGCCAGCCCGGCCTCTGCGGGCCGGGTCGTCACTTTTTGTTAGCCTGACACCTCGGGCTCGCCACGCGGTCGCCACCTGGCACCCGAGCCCCCTGGAGGCGGGTTTAAAGATGCCGGCGATCGTGCTCATCGGGGCGCAGTGGGGCGACGAGGGCAAAGGCAAGGTTACCGACCTGCTGGGCGACCGGGTCGACTACGTCGTCCGGTACTCGGGTGGTAACAACGCCGGGCACACGGTGGTCACCCCGGACGGACAGAAGTACGCACTGCACCTGATGCCGTCGGGTGCGCTGTCTCCGACCGCGATGATCGTGATCGGCAACGGCGTGGTGGTCGACCCCAAGGTGCTGATCTCGGAGATCGACGGCCTGGCCGAACGGGGTGTCGACGTCTCCCGACTACGGATCTCCGGCGACGCGCACCTGATCATGCCGCACCACCGGGCCCTGGACCGGGTGGTCGAGCGGTATCTCGGCTCGTCCCGGATCGGCACCACCGGCCGGGGGATCGGCCCGGCGTACGGCGACAAGGTCGCCCGGATGGGCATCCGGGTGCAGGACCTGCTCGACCCGGGCATCCTGCGCAAGAAACTCGAACTGGCGCTCCGGGAGAAGAACCAGATCCTGTTCAAGGTCTACAACCGCAAGGCGCTCGACATCGAGGCGGTGACCGAGGAGTACCTCGGCTACGCGGAGCGGCTGCGGCCGTACATCGCGGAGACCCGGGTGGTCCTCTGGGACGCGCTCGACCGCGGCGAGACGGTGCTGCTCGAGGGCGCCCAGGCGACCATGCTGGACATGGACCACGGCACCTACCCCTTCGTGACCTCGTCGAACCCGACGGTCGGCGGTGCCTGTGTCGGCGCCGGCATCCCGCCGATGTCGATCACCCAGGTGATCGGTGTGACGAAGGCGTACACCACCCGGGTCGGTTCGGGTCCGTTCCCGACCGAGTTGTTCGACGACAGCGGCGCCCACCTGCGCAAGATCGGCGCCGAGTACGGCACCACCACCGGCCGGGAACGCCGGTGCGGCTGGTTCGACGCGGTGATCGGCCGGTACGCGGTCCGGCTCAACGGCATCACCGACCTGGTGGTCACGAAGCTCGACGTCCTCTCCGGGCTGGACAAGGTGCGGATCTGCGTCGGCTACGAGATCGACGGCGAGCGGTTCGACGACATGCCGATGACGCAGACCGCGATCCACCACGCGCGGCCCATCTACGAGGAGTTCGACGGCTGGGAGGAGGACATCTCCAAGGCGCGATCCGAGGCGGAACTGCCGGAGAACGCCCGCCGCTACCTCGCCCGGCTGGAGGAACTGTGCCGGTGCCGGATCAGCGTGGTCGGTGTCGGGCCCGGTCGTGAGGAGAACATCGTCCGGCACGAACTGATCCCCGCCCGGCCCTCGGCGGCACCGGCCAACCCGTAGGATCGGGCGCTGTGCGCGTACTACTTCTCGGTGGCGGCGGGCGGGAGCATGCGCTCGCGCTCGGGCTGGCCGACGATCCGGCCGTCGACCATCTGATCGCCGCACCGGGAAACCCGGGCATCGAGGCGGTCGCCGAGCTGCGCCCGGTGGAGATCACCGATCCGGCGTCGGTCGCGGCGCTCGCCGTCGAGGTCCAGGCCGACCTGGTCGTCGTCGGTCCGGAGGCACCCCTGGTCGCCGGGGTCGCCGACGCGGTACGGGCCAAGGGGATCGCCTGTTTCGGCCCGTCCGGAGCGGCGGCCCGGATCGAGGGCTCGAAGGCGTTCGCCAAGGACGTGATGAACGCGGCCGGCGTACCGACCGCCCGGGCCCGAGCGGTCGTCAACCCCGGCAGCGGGGTCGGGGCCGCCCTGGTGGCGCAGGCGCTCGACGAGTTCGGTGCTCCGTACGTGGTCAAGGACGACGGGCTCGCCGCCGGCAAGGGTGTGGTGGTCACCGACGACCGGTCGGCGGCACTCGACCACGCCGCCTCGTGCGACCGGGTCGTCGTCGAGGAGTACCTCGCCGGACCCGAGGTGTCGCTCTTCGTGGTCACCGACGGGGAGACCGCGCTGCCGCTGCTGCCGGCCCAGGACTTCAAGCGGATCGGCGACGGCGACACCGGCCCGAACACCGGCGGCATGGGGGCGTACGTGCCGCTGCCGTGGCTGCCCGAGGGCACGGTCGACGAGGTCATGGCGACGGTGGTCCATCCCACCCTCGCGGAGCTGCGTGGCCGCGGTGCCCCGTTCAGCGGCCTGCTCTACGTCGGTCTCGCCATCACCGGGCAGGGCCCACGGGTGATCGAGTTCAACGCGCGGTTCGGCGACCCGGAGACGCAGGTCGTACTCGCGTTGCTGTCCACGCCGCTCGCCGGCCTGCTGCACGCGGCCGCGACCGGGACGCTGGCCGGGCACCCGCCGCTGCACTGGCGGTCCGGTGCGGCGGTCACCGTGGTGGTCGCGTCGGCCGGCTATCCGGGCACGGCCCGCAGCGGGGACGTGATCACCGGCGCGGAGCGGGCCGGGATCATCCACGCCGGGACCGCCCGCCGGGCCGTCGACGGCGCGCTGGTCTCCGCCGGTGGCCGGGTGCTCTCGGGTACGGGCCTCGGCGCCGACCTGGTCGCGGCCCGGGAGGCCGCGTACGCCCTGGTCGCCGGGCTCGGCCTGGACGGTGCGCAGTACCGGCGCGACATCGCGGCGCTCGCCGCGGCCGGCCGGCTCGACGCACCGCAGCGGGTCGCGCCGACCGACGGCTGAACCGGGACACCCACTCCGATCCGGCGATCCGGCGATCCGGACGGGCGGCGGGCCGGTGCCCCGTGACCAACCTGCTCCGGCTGGCACGAAACCGTGATTCGTCGATCACGGCGCGTTCCTACCGTGAGGATCACCCGGTCGAGGGCCGGGTTCCCAGCGGCGGAGGAGCGACCATGCACAGGTACCTGACTCGGGCGGCCCTGGTCGTCCTCGGTACGGCGATGGCGGTGGGGTCGACCGGTTGCGTAACGATCCAGACCGGCGGAAGCCGCCCGGCCACCTCGACACCGGCTCCCGGTGAGGAGGGCCTGGGTAGCGGGCCGACCGGGCAGCCGGAGTCGAGCGCGAGCCCGGCGGGCGGCGGCGGCCAGAGCGGAAGCGGCAAGACCGGCGGCGGCGAGACCGGCGGCGGCTACTCCGAGGGTACGAAGGATCCGAAGCCGAGCGGCCCGACCATCGTCTCGTTCCGGATCAGACAGAAGCCGAAGTGCGCGCAGGGCACCAACATCAACCCGATCCCCGGCGTACCGGTCATCCTGGAATGGAAGGTGACCGGCACGGACACGGTCACGCTCTCCGTCGACGGCCCCGGGGTGTACGACAGCTACCCGGCCCAGGGCAGCGCGACGATCGACTTCCCGTGTGCCGGCCCGCCCGGTGACACCGTGACGCACACCTACCAACTGCGTACGGTCGGCGGGGGCGCGGTGCGGTCCAAGACGTTGACCGGCTCGGCCGTGGTCTACGAGATCGGCGAACTCTAGTCCACGGCGAACCCGGGTTCCGGCGTTGCCGGACCGGGGGTTCACCTGCCGGCGACGAACACCGGCTCACGGCACGGCCGTCCGATGTGTACTGACGCGGGCGGCGCCGGACGTTATCCTCCCGGTCATCGAAGGTCGGATCATCGGGAGGCGTGGCGATGCGGGTTCGACGACGGTTCGGAACTCTCGCGGTGATGGTGTTGACCACGGTGACGGCGGCGGTCGTACCGGTCGCCACCCCGGCTCGGGCGGCCGTGGTCGACACCACCTACCACGTCTGGACCTGGAACGTCGCCGGTTGGGCCATGCACCGTGGCGCCACCGGCAACGGTCTGATCACCGCGCTGAGCAACTCGATCCGCAACCGGAGCGCCCAGTTCGCCGCGCTCAACGAGTTGTGCTGGAGCCAGTACAAGGCGGTGCAGGCCAATCTGCGCGGCTCCGGCTGGGCTCAGGACGTGGAGAACTTCTCCCGCTTCGAGCCGCACAACGACACCGGCTGCGGCGGGGAGCCGTACGGGTTGGCGATCTTCAGCAAGGCGCCGCTGGGCCCGGCGAACCGGTACGCACTGGCCGCCGACGGTAGTTCGGAGCGGCGCAAGCTGCTCTGCGCGCCGCTGGAGGCCCGGCCCCGGCTGCGGTTCTGCACCACCCACATCACCCCGTCGAACGAGGTGATCGGGACAGAGAAGATCAACGAACGCCAGCTCGGTGAGGTGCTGTCCCGGCTGGACGCCTTCCACGCCGCCGGCGACACCGTGATCATCGCCGGCGACTTCAACGCCCAGCCCGACTACGGGCGGATGAACCCCTGGTACTCGCGGAACCTGAACGTCCCGCTCAATTCCGGCAACACCGGTTCCTACCGCGAACTCGACGACACCGACCCGGGCAGGCCGGGGTACGGCGAGACGACGGTGGCCGACGGCGACACGACGGGACCGAACGGCCAGGGCAAGAAGATCGACCTGATTTTCGTACACCAGGACCGGATTGTCGGCGGTTACACGGGTGACTCGTTGTCCATCGCCACCACCTGCGGCGGGCCCTGCTCCGACCACCGGATCCTGATCGGCACGGTGACCGTCGCCGTCACCACCTGACCCCCACCGGTCTACCCGGTCCGGTCCGGTGGGCCGGGTCAGGCCCGGTGGTACCGGCGCAGTTCCCGGGTCAGCACCTTTCCCGTGGCGTTGCGCGGCAGCGCCGGTACGAAGATGACGTCCCGGGGGACCGAGAACCGGGCCCGGTAGCGGCGGACATACTCCCGTACCGCCTCCGGATCGAGCGCCTCACCGGGAAGCAGTACCAGGTACGCCGCCAACCGCTGGCCGTACGTCCGGTCCGGCACGCCGATCACCGCCACCTCGCGTACCTGGGGCAACTCGGCGAGCAGGTTCTCCACCTCGGACGGGTGGACGTTCTCGCCACCAGAAACGATCATGTCGTCGGCGCGCCCGTCGACGTAGAGCAGCCCGTCGGCGTCCAGGTGGCCGAGGTCACCGGTGTCCAGCAACCCCAGACCACCGCCACCGTCCCGACCGCTGCCGTCGCCCCCGGTGCCCGAGGTGTACCCCTCGAACAGCAACTCGTTGCCGACGAGAATCCGGCCGACCTGACCGGTCGGGGTCGGGTCGCCGTCCCGGTCGAGGATCGCCAGTCGGGTCCCGTGCGGCGGGCGGCCGGCGGTGGTGGGAGCCTGGCGCAACTCGGCCGGGGTGGCGATGGCGGCCCAGGAGACCTCGGTGGAGCCGTACAGGTTGTAGAGCACGTCGCCGTACCGGTCCATGAACCGGGTCGCCAGACCGCCCGGTAGGGCGGAGCCGCTCACCGCGACGACCTCCAGCGGCGGTCGGGTAGCCGGCGGCGGCACCTCCAGCAGTCGTTGCACCATCACCGGTACGGCGAACAGCGCGGTGCACCGGTGCCGCCGGGCCGCCTCCAGTGCGGCGGCCGGCTCGAACCTGCGGTGCAGTACGACGGTGCCACGCAGCGCGAAGGCCATCTGTAGTGCCGCGTATCCCCAGGTGTGGAAGAGCGGAGCCGCGATCATCATCCGGGCGCCGACGTGCAGCGGGATCCGGTCGATGATGGCGACGAGCGGACCGAGCCCGTTCGGGGTGGGCCGCCGGGCGCCCTTCGGCGTGCCGGTGGTGCCGGAGGTGAGCACGATGGTCCGGCCGTCCCGCCCGGGGCGGCGCAGTTCGCCCAGCGGTGCGGCGGCGACCAGGTCCGCGCACCCGCGTTCGTCGAGCTGGTCCACCTCCGGAGGTAGTCCGATCGTCAGGTCGACGAATTCGGCGTCGTGCACCAGCAGCCGGATCCGTTGTTCCCGCACGACGTCCGCGAGCTGTGCCCCGGAGAGCCCGGTGTTGACCAGCACGATGTCGGCACCCAGCAGTGGGCCGGCGATCGCCGTCTCGACCAGCCCGTGGTGGTTGCGGCAGAGCAGGCCGATCCGGTCGCCCTCGGCGATGCCGTACCTCGCCCGCAGTGACCGGGCCAGCCGTTCGGCCCGGTCCAGCAGCTCCCGGTAACTGATCTTCCCGAGTTCCTCGTCGACGACGGCGACCCGGTCCGGATCCCGGGCGGCGGCCTGACGTAGCTCACCGGCGAGGCTGAAACCCCAGTTCCGCAGCGCGCCGAGCTGGGCCGCGATCCGGATCGGCGAGCCGGGCTTGAGCAGGCCACGGCGGGTCAGGGTGGTGACGAGGAAGGGTAGGGCCATGGGTCAGCGGATCGGCCGTCCGGAGATGGCTCGGGAGATGACCAGGCGCTGGATCTCGGAGGTCCCCTCGAAGATCGTGTAGATCTTGGCGTCCCGGTACCAGCGTTCGACGGGATGGTCGCGCAGGAAGCCGGCGCCGCCGAGGATCTGCACCGCCTTCTCGGTCACCGACACCGCCACCTCGCCGGCCTTGAGCTTGGACATGGATCCCTCGCCGGCGGTGAACGGGCGGTTGTTCCGGCCCATCCAGGCTGCCCGCCAGACCAACAGCCGGGCGGCGTCGATCTCCGTACGCATGTCCGCGAGGGCGAAGGCGATCGCCTGGTTCTCGATGATCGGCCGGCCGAACTGGACCCGCTCCTGGGCGTACGCCAGCGCGTACTCGTACGCCGCGCGGGCCACCCCGATCGCCTGGGCCCCGACGGTGGGGCGGGACAACTCGAACGTACGCATCGCCGCCTGGCTCTTTCCGCGCTGGCCGGAGCGGGCCCGGTCGAGCCGTTCGCGCAGTGCCTCGCGCCCGCCCAGCAGGCAGTGGCCGGGCACCCGTACGTCGTCGAGGAAGACGTCGGCGGTGTGCGAGGCGCGCAGGCCCAGCTTCTTGAGCTTCTTCGTCGCGGCGAGCCCCGGGGTGCCGGGCGGCACCACGAAGGCGGCCTGCCCGCGAGAGCCGAGCGAGGGCTCGACCGAGGCGGTCACCACGTGCACGGCGGCGATCCCGCCGTTGGTGGCGTACGCCTTCTGGCCGTTGAGCACCCATTCGTCGGTCGCCTCGTCGTACCGGGCCCGGGTGCGCATGGCGGCGACATCGGAGCCGGCCTCCGGCTCGGTGCTGCAGAACGCCGCGACCGCCGGTTCGTCGACGGTGCCGAAGCACTGCGGCACCCACTCGACGAGCTGCTCGGGGGTGCCGGCGCCGTAGATGGCGGCCACGGCGAGTGTGCTGCCGAAGATCGACAGCCCGATGCCGGCGTCGCCCCA
Organism: Plantactinospora alkalitolerans; assembly: GCF_015690345.1. Classification (GTDB taxonomy): domain Bacteria; phylum Actinomycetota; class Actinomycetes; order Mycobacteriales; family Micromonosporaceae; genus Plantactinospora; species Plantactinospora alkalitolerans. The sequence continues at coordinate 8,468 of NZ_JADPUN010000191.1, forward strand.
GAAGAGTTCCTCGCTGGCGATCGGCAGCGAGAGGCCGGTCGGATCGGCCCAGCAGGTGGCGACGAACTCGAAGCCGTACAGCCCGACCTTGGCCGCCTCCTGGAGCACCGGCCAGGGGGTCTCCTCGCGGGCGTCCCACTGCGCGGCGGCCGGGCGTACGACGTCGGCGGCGAAGCCGTGCACCCAGTCGCGCAGGTCCCGTTGCTCCTCGTTCAGGTCGAGCGAGAACTCGGTCACGGTGTCCCCCTGTCGCGCATCGTCGGTGTCGGTGTCGGTGTCGGTGTCGGTGTCGCGAGCCTCAGGACTTGGGGATGTCGAACAGGTTGGCGATGTTGGCCGCCAGTCCCAGGTCGCCCTTTGCCTTGAGCTTGCCGGTCATGAACATCATCACCGGGTTGGCGCCGCCCGAAACGATCTTCAGGAACTCGACCGGTCCCATCGTGAGGGAGAGCTTCGGGTCCCGGCTGGGCGTCTCCGAGACCTGGCAGGTCCCGTTCTCGATGACGATCTCGTAGGTGTCCGAGCCGCCGTCCGCCGCTCCGGTGATGGTCCAGTGGATGACCGCGTTGGTCGAACCGGCCCGGTCGGCCCGGAACAGCGCCGGCATCCGGCCGAACACCGCGTCGAGTATGGTGCCGCGCAGGTCGCCGCTCATCACCTCGGCCAGCTTGTCGTCCGGGGTCGACTTGACGAGCTGGGCGAACTCCTTGGGCTCGACCGAGGTGAAGTTGGCCGGATCGAAGTCAGTCATGGAGTGGACCTTCCGGGCTGGGGCGTTTGGGTTACTGAGGCGTAACCTTACGCACGAGTAGGTAAGCTCGCAAGCGTGCCCACCATGCCCAACCCCAAGCGGCTGCCCCGGGCCGTACGCGAGCAGCAGATGCTCGACGCCGCGGTGAAGGTCTTCTCCCGGCGCGGCTTCCATGCGGCGAGCATGGACGAGATCGCCGACGAGGCCGGGATCTCCAAACCCATGGTGTACGCCTACCTGGGTTCCAAGGAGGAGCTTTTCACAGCTTGCCTGCACCGGGAGGGAACCCGGCTGATGGAGGCGATCGTCGGCGCGGTGGTTCCGGACCTGCCGTTCGACGAGCGGCTGTGGCGCGGCCTGCGGGCGTTCTTCCGGTTCGTCGGGGCGCATCGGGACGGCTGGGCGGTGCTCTACCGGCAGGCTCGCGGGGAGCGGCCGTTCGCGGGCGAACTGGCCGCGATGCGCAGCCGGATCATCGAGGTGGTCGCCGGGATGCTCGACCGGGGCCTGGCCGCGCAGGGCCATGAGGTCCGCGCGGCAGAGCGGGATGTCATGGCGTACGCCCTGGTCGGCGCCTCCGAGTCGGCGGCGGACTGGCTTGCCGACCACCCGGACGCCGACCCGGATCGGATGGCCACCCGGATGATGAACTTCGCCTGGACCGGCGCCGGCAGTCTGCTGGCCGGTCAGTTGTGGCGCCCGCCGCCGGTCGGCGACCGGGTCGTACCGCCTCCGCGCTGACTCTTCCCCCGCCCGCTACCCAACTTTCCCCGCCCGCTACCGGACCGGTATCGGGCTTGACGCATGCCGTCGGGGGTGTCAGTCTCTTCTGACAGGGGGTGTCAGTCCGGACTGACACCCGGGAAGGGAACCAGAGGCATGGACCAGGCTTCGCCCTCGGGCGACGAGCTGCTGCGGGTGTTGACCGCGATGGCCAGTCCACATCGGCTGCGGATCATCGCCGCGCTCGCCGAGGGGCGCACCTACGTCAGCCAGTTGGCCCGACAACTGCAGATGAACCGGCCGCTGCTGTACATGCACCTGCAACGGCTGGAGGCCGCCGGCCTGGTCACGGGGGTGCTGGAGACGGCGCGGGACGGCAGTTCGGTGAAGTACTTCGAGCTGGTGCCGTTCGCGCTGGAGCTGACGCCGGAGGCGGTCATCGCGGCGGTGCGGTCGCTGGGCGCGGAACAGGCGGAGACGGACGGACCGGCACCGGGTGCCCCGGAAACCGGTGGATCGCGAAGGGACACGAGTAAGTGAGCACAGTATCGAGCGCCGAGCTGGACATCGCACAGACGGCCACGATCGCCTCGACGGCGCTGGTGGTCGCACTGGTCGCCGTCGTCGGTTTCGTGGGCCTGGGGTTCTACCGGGCCCGGCGGTCGGCGGCCGGCGCGGACCGGTACGAGGCGCTGGCCGAGCGCGTCGCCGAGGCCGGAGCACGGACCGCAGAGGCCGGCCAGGCCGCCGCCACCGAACTTCAGGGCCTGCGCGCGGAGCTGGGGGCGGCCCGCGACGAGTTGGCGGAGGTCAGGCGGCGGCTCACCGAGCTGGAGCGCCTGCTGAGTCAGATCGGTTGACCAGGCCTGGTCAACCCCTCGATCGAAAGGATTGGGATATGGGCGTCCGTTCACCCTGGGCGGGGATGGGGACGGTCCTGCTGGCGACCCTCACGGCGGCGCTGGTGCCACTGGCCGTGGCCGTTCCGACGGGCCCGGCGGCCGGTAACTCGGCCGGTTCCGGATCGACGGCCGGATCCGGATCGACGGCCGGATCAGGAACGAGCGATGACGATGTCGGCGGGACCGACGACGAGATCGCCAGGGTGGAGGCGTACCTGCGCCGGCACATGGCCGAGATCCGGGTACCGGGCCTGGCGTACGCGGTCGTCCGGGGTACCGAGGTGATCGGCCAGGGCACCTGGGGCGTCGACGGCGACGGGGCGCGGGTGACGCCGCAGACGCCGTTCGTGGTGGGCTCGGTGTCCAAGTCGTTCACCGCGCTGGCGGTACGGCAACTGGTCGAGGCGGGACGGGTCGAACTCGACGCGCCGGTTCGCCGGTACGTTCCGGAGCTGCGACTGGCGGACGAGTCGGTGGCCGCCCGGATCACCGTACGGCAGTTGCTGACCCACACCAGCGGGCTGCCCCAGGTCGTACAGATGGGCCTGAACGACCGGTACGACAACGAGCCGGACGGGCTGGCCCGGTCGGTACGGGACCTGGCGACGGTCGCGCCGACGATGTCGCCCGGCGAGGCACACCAGTACAGCAACGCCAACTACATGATCCTCGGTCTGCTGGTGGAGGCGGTGACCGGGCAGACGTTCGGCGGATATCTCCGGGAACACGTGCTGGACCCGCTCGGCATGACGCACTCCGCCACCACCGGGGCCGAGGCGCGGGCGGTCGGCGTGCCGGCTGGCCACCGTTACTACTTCGGGCACCCGACCCGCTTCGCCCCGCCCTTCGACGCCTCCGGCGTGCCGTACGGCCACCTCGCGGCGAGCCTGTCGGACCTGACGCACTACGCCGTCGCCCAACTGAACGACGGCCGCTACGGCGACGCTTCGGTCCTCTCGCGGCAGGGCATCGCCGACCTGCACACCGGTCAGGTTGCCACCGGCGGTGGCGGCAGCTACGGCCTGGGATGGCGGGAGAGCACCCTCGACGGTTTCGGTGACCGCCTCGTCTGGCACGCCGGAGCGGCCGCCAACTACTTCAGCCACGTCCTGCTCGTACCGGGGTCGGATCTGGCCGTCGTGATCCTGTCCAACGTGTACGGCCTCGCCATGGACTGGCCGCTGGCGTCGATGGCGTTCAACGTGGCCCGGATCCTGCGCGGCGGCGAGCCGGTCACGGCCGCCCGGGACTCCGTCCTCACCTGGACGCTTCTCGGGCTGGTGGTCGTCGTCGGGCTGCTGCTGATCGTCCTGGCCTGGTCGGTGGTCAGAGCCGTCCGGCGCCGTCGGATCGCGGGGGTGCCGGCCGCACGCCGTCGGATCGTCGCCGGCACGGCGGGTTGGGTCGTCGGCTGTGCCGCGCTGGCGGCCGGTGCGCTCTGGGCGCTGCCGGCGATGTTCGACGGCGCCGGCCTGGCCCAGGCGATGCTCTACACGATGGACATCGCCCACGCGATCGTCGCGGTCGCGGTGCTGGCCGGCACGATCGCGCTGGTACGCCTCGCCGCCGCCGGGCACGCCCTGTTCGGGCGGCCCGGCGGCGGATAGCGGGTGCGGGCACCGACGTGTGGTGCCGGGGTGCTCCGGTCGGCGTGGACCGGAGCACCCCGGCGGGTGTCGCGCTGCCTCGCGACGGTGCCGACGATCAGATCCGGCCGGTGCCGGCGCCGCCGGTGACGATCGACTTCACGTTGGCGGCGGGGTCGAGGCTGTAGCCGTACGGGATGCTGTTCACGCTGCCGCCGGTCTGGCCGGCGCCGGAGTTCACCAGGTGGTTGTTCCGGGCGACCAGGCCGCCGACCGGCGAGCTTCCCTCGCCACGGTGGTACGGGTCGGACACGTTCTCGAAGTAGTTCCCCTCGACCAGGACGCCCGCGTTGCAGGTGGAGGCCACGCCGTAGCCGCCGTTGCCGCGGTAGAAGTTGTTGTAGACGTGCACCGGGTTGCCGAACCGGACCCGGGGGTGGCGCTGGTTCGACCCGTCGAACCAGTTGTGGTGGTACGACACCCGCAGCCGCCCGACATCCTCGCCGGAGTTGCTGTCGGAGTGCCCGAGCAGGAACGACTTGTCGTGGCTGAAGACCCGGTTCCAGGACACGGTCACGTAGTCCGAACTGCGCTTGATGTCGACCGCGCCGTCGTAGCCGTTGCTGAAGCTGTTGTGGTCGATCCAGACCCGGGTCGAGTACTGGACGTTGATCGCGTCGTCGGCCCAGTTCCGGAAGTTGATGTTCCGGATGATGACGTTGCTGACGCTGGCGACGTTGAGCCCGCCGCCGGTGATCGTCGCGCCGCTGCCGACTCCGATGATGGTCTTGTTGGCGGTCACCTTCTGCATGCCGCTGATCGAGATCGTGCCGGAGAACCGGATCACCCGGGCGCCGCTGGCCTGCATGTTGCTGATCAGGCCGGCGGAGTCGGTGACGGTCACCGGGGAGGCGCTGCCGCCTCCGCTGGTGCCGCCGCCCTGGGTGGCCCAACCTTCGAGGTTGAACGAGGCGGCGGACGCGCTGGGCATCGCGGTCAGCGAGGTGGCCGCGAGTACGGCGGCGGTGGCCACGGCGAGCAGTGGCACCCGGGTGAGCCGCCGGGTGCGGTCGGACGTGGTGGTTCTGGTGCTGGTCACAGCTACCTCCGAATGGAAGTGGTCCACCCCGGCGGCCGGGTCGCGGGTGGGACGCGGGCGCCGCCAGCGGTAGGTGGACGGGTGCGGCGGGGGGTTCCACCGCATCGGGACGGGGCCTGGAAAGCGCTTTCCAGGTCAAAGCGAAGAGTATCGATGTACCTTCGGCCCTGTCAACGGCAAAATTCGATATTTGGTCCGGGCTGTCGGCTTAGCCCTAGATCGACACAACCCCGACCAGGTACGGACGGCCGCGCCGGGCGTCGTGCAAGCCGAAGGACCAGGCCGGGGTGGCGTGGAACGCGACGGTTCCGGGCAGCGGCAACGGCAGCTTGAACGCCACCTCCACCTCGTACGCGTCCGGCAACCGGCCCTCCAGTGCGGCCAGGCAGCGGGCCTTGCTCCACATGCCGTGCGCGATCGGCCGTGGGAAGCCGAACAGCCGGGCGGCGATCCGCGAGGTGTGGATCGGGTTGCGGTCTCCGGAAATCCGGGCATAGTCCCGACCGACCCGGGGCGGTACCCGCCAGAGCGCGCTCGGTGCCGGCGGCGCCGGACGGTCCCCGGACTGGTCCCGGCCGGCGCTCTCCGTCCCACCGCGCTCCCGCCGGGCAGTGCTCTCCGCAGCACCGCGCTCCCGCCGCAGGTACGTCGACACGCCACGCCAGACGACCTCGGCGCCGACCGAGGCGGTGCACAGCACGTCGAACTGCCGCCCCCGCTCGTGCGGACGCAGGTCGACGGCGCGTACCGACAGGTCCAGTGGCTCGGCCGCGTCGATCCGGCGGTGCACGGTGATCCGGTTCGCCACGTGCACCAGACCGACCAGCGGCAGGGGGAACTCCGGCGCGCTCATCAGGCGCAGCGCCAGCGGAAAGGCCAGCACGTGTGGATAGGTCGGTGGCAGCGCGTCGGCGAGCCGGAACCCGCACACCCGGTCGTACCCGGTCAGGTGGTCACGGTCGACGGTGACCCCCCGGACCACCAGCTCCTGGTCCGGCAGCCGGGCGGCCCGCCGGGCCGGACCGAAGCCCGGGGCGAGCCCGATGGCCGCCCGGCGGTAGAGCGGCCCGGCGGCCGGAATCGTCGACAGCTCGACCTCGGCGTTCCCCGGCTCGGCGGTGGGTGGTGGCAGGTCCGACATCACGCCCCCAACACGCTCTGGCCGCAGACCCGGACCACGTTCCCGGTGATTCCGGTCGATCCGGGCGAGGCGAACCAGGCGATGGTCTGCGCCACGTCGACCGGCAGCCCACCCTGGGCCAGGCTGTTCAGCCGCCGGCCGGCCTCGCGGAACATCAGCGGGATCCGGGCGGTCAGTCGGGTCTCGATGAAGCCGGGGGCGACGGCGTTGATCGTGATGCCCCGCTCGGCGAGCAGGGGCGCCATCGAGTGCACCAGCCCGATCACGCCGGCCTTCGAGGTGGCGTAGTTCGTCTGGCCCCGGTTGCCGGCGATCCCGGCAATCGAGGAGACCGCGATCAGCCGGCCGCCGTGCGGAATCAGTCCCCGGTCCAGCAGTACCTCGTTGATCCGCTCCTGGCTGGAGAGGTTGACCTCCAGGACCTGGTCCCACCAGTCCGGGTTCATCCGGCCGATGGTCTTGTCCCGGGTGATCCCGGCGTTGTGCACGACGATGTCCACCCGGCCGTGCCGGTCGGCCAGGTGCTCGGCCAGCCGGACCGGTGCGTCCGGTGCGGTCAGGTCGAGCTGTACCGCCGTACCGCCGACGCCGTTGGCCACCTCGGCGAGCGCGTCCCCGGCAGCCGGTACGTCGAGCGCCACCACCTGGGCGCCGTCGGCGGCCAACACCTCGGCGACCTTCGCGCCGATCCCCCGGGCCGCCCCGGTGACCAGGGCGATCCGGCCAGCCAGCGGGCGCGCCCAGTCGACCTCGGGTACGTCGGCCGGGGTGATCCGGACGACCTGCCCGGAGACGTACGCCGAGCGGCCGGAGAGCAGAAAACGTAGCGTCGACTCGACGGCCCGCTCGGCACCGGGGGCGACGTGGACGAGTTGGGCGGTGGTGCCCCGGCCGAACTCCTTGCCGATGCTGCGGGTCAGGCCCTCCAACGCGCGCTGCGCGGTGGCCTCCCGAGGGCTGGTGCAGGACTCCGGCGGGGTGCCGAACACGATCACCCGGCCGGACGGGTGCAGCGCCCGGGCCAGCGGATGGAAGAAGTCGAAGAGGGCGCGCAGCCCGGTCGAGTCGGTGATCCCGGTGGCGTCGTAGAGCAGGGCGCCGTGGCGGACCGGCCCGGCAGCGGTCGCCGCGCCGCGCTCGGCCCCCTCGACACCGGCCGCCCCCTCGACCCCGGCGGGCCCCTCGGTATTGGCGGAGATCTCGACACCGGCGCTGCCGAGCAGCTTCGCCAGGGATTCGCGCAGCCGGCCGCCGGGAGCGGCGTTCAGCCGGACCGACCCGTGGATCAGCGGGTCGCCGGGGCGGTACCGGCGCAGTCGGGGCGGGTCGGGCAGGCCGAGGCGCTTGACCAGCGCCCGGCCGGGTCCGGTGTGGGCGAAGCTCGCGTACCTGTCACTCATGCGCGTAGCCTACTCACCGGTAAGGTAGGAACAACCCTGTGTTCTGGAGGCGGCACCCGTGGAAACCGTACGTCGCGTCGCGATCATCGGGGGCAACCGGATTCCGTTCGCCCGCTCGAACGGCCGGTACGCCAAGGCGTCCAACCAGGACATGCTGACCGCCGCCCTGGACGGGCTGATCGCCCGGTTCGGGCTGGCCGGCGAGCGGCTCGGCGAGGTGGCCGCCGGAGCCGTGCTGAAGCACTCCCGGGACTTCAACCTGACCCGCGAGGTCGTACTCGGCTCCCGCCTCGACCCACGCACCCCGGCGTACGACCTCCAGCAGGCCTGCGGGACCGGTCTGGAGGCGGCGATCCTGGTCGCCAACAAGATCGCTCTCGGTCAGATCGAGGTCGGCGTCGCCGGTGGTGTGGACACGACCTCGGACGCCCCGCTGGCGGTGAACGAGGACCTGCGGCGGACCCTGTTGGAGATCAACGCCGCTCGGAGCCTGGGCGGGCGACTGCGGGCGGCAGCCCGACTGCGTCCGGCCCAGCCGTTCCGCCCGGAGATTCCGCGCAACGCCGAGCCGCGTACCGGGCTGTCGATGGGGGAGCATGCCGCGGTCACCGCCCGGCGCTGGAACATCGCCCGGCAGGACCAGGACGAACTGGCGGTACGGTCGCACCAACGGCTCGCCGCCGCGTACGAGCGCGGGTTCTTCGACGATCTCGTCACGCCGTACCTGGGGCTGACCCGGGACCAGAATCTTCGGCCGGACACCAGCGTGGAGAAGCTCGGCGCACTCCGGCCGGCGTTCGGCGCCCGGGGTCCGGACGCCGACCAGGCCAGCATGACGGCCGGGAACTCCTCACCGCTGACCGACGGCGCGTCGACGGTGCTGCTGGCCTCCCAGGAGTGGGCGAAGGCGCACAACCTGCCGGTGCTCGCCTGGTTCGGTCAGTCCGAGACGGCCGCCGTCGACTTCGTGCACGGCGACGAGGGGCTGCTGATGGCGCCCGCGTACGCCGTGCCCCGGCTGCTGGCCAGGGCGAAACTGAGCCTGACGGACTTCGACTACTACGAGATCCACGAGGCGTTCGCCTCGCAGGTGCTGGCGACCCTCGCCGCGTGGGAGTCACCGGAGTTCTGCAAGGACAGGCTCGGCCTGGACGCCCCGCTGGGCTCGATCGATCCGGCGAAGGTGAACGTCAACGGCTCGTCCCTGGCCGCCGGGCATCCGTTCGCGGCGACCGGTGGCCGGATCGTCGCCACCCTGGCCAAGCTGCTCGCGCAGCGAGGGTCGGGGCGGGGCCTGATCTCGATCTGCGCGGCCGGCGGTCAGGGCGTGGTCGCGATCCTGGAACGCTGAGGGGGTCAGGGCACGCAGTCGGTGCAGTCGAGATTCATGGCGACAAGTGTGTCCCGGTTCAGGTGATAAACGAACGGCCCGGCATACGCCGTGCACACGCGCTCGATCACTGGTCGGTGCCGCGAATATAACGGAACGTCGAAACGCGCATCTGGCGTAGCGCGGCTCGATGCCATGGCACACCTCCTTCGGCTGCTTGGCCCGGCCATCTTCTCACCTCGGGCCGGTTGCTGGCCCGCATCTGCTGCCCGGTTGGCGGTCCGGGTACCGGTGTTGTCAGGTTCCATCGACAGGCCGTGCAGCCCTGGCCGAGGTCCACGGCTGCACGGTAGCGGATCACTCCGACGCTGGACGGTGGTCTGCACACCGGCTCAGTGGGCGCGACATGGACCTCCAAAGAAGTGCTTGATAGATGGGATCTTGTCTCCTAGACTCCCCAACATGTCTTTGGGAGTTGATGACCCGGACCGGCAACGGGCCGCCGACGACACGCCGGATCCGAAAGCGCGGTTGCGTGCGCTGGCCCATCCCCTTCGGATGCGGATCCTGTCGCTGCTGACGACGACCGCGATGACCGCCGCCGAAGTCGCCCGCGAACTCGACCTCACCCACGCCAACGCCAGCTACCACCTGCGGCACCTGCTGGCCGCCGGTCTCGTCGAGGCGGCTGGCGAGGAGCGGATCCGGGGCGGGGTCGCCAAGCGCTACCGGCACGACCCGACGATCGACCACGGCTGGCGCGCGCCGGTTCCGGAGGGGAGTGAGGCAACCCCCGAACACCGACTGGTCTACGCCGCGCTCAGCGCCGAACTGCGTCGCCGCTCCGCCGAACTGCTGCGCGGCCCGGGCAGCTTCCTCACCGACGCCGAGTTCTGGGTCGACCCCGAAACCTGGACCGAGATCCGGGACGCGATCGCCGAGGCGTCGGCCCGGCTGCACCAGGCCGCCCGGCCGCCGCGCACCCCCGGCACCCAACGGGTGAGCGCAACCGTGGCCCTGTTCCGGATGAAGGGCTGACCTTGCGAACCCGTGACGCCGCACTGGCGCCGCTGCGGCACCAACCCTTCCGCTACCTGGCGCTCGGCCGGGCCGCCACGATGCTCGGCAACTCGGTCGCGCCGATCGCGCTCGCGTTCGCCGTACTCGATCTCACCGGATCCGTGCGCGACCTCGGCCTGGTGGTCGGCGCGCGGTCGCTGACCAACGTGCTGTTCCTGCTCTTCGGCGGGGTACTGGCCGACCGGCTGCCCCGGCACGCCGTGATGGTCGTCTCCTGCACGCTCGCGGCGGCCACCCAGGCTGCGGTCGCGGCGCTCGTGCTCACCGGCACCGCGACGATCCCGACGCTGATCGCGCTCAGCGCCGTCAACGGGGTGGTGACCGCGTTCGCCTGGCCGGCCGCCGCCGCGCTGATGCCGCAGACCGTCCCGGCCGAGCTGCTGCAATCGGCCAACGCGCTCAACCGGCTCGGTGTCAACGCAGCCATGATCGGCGGTGCCTCGCTGGGCGGCATCCTGGTCGCCGGCGTGGGACCGGGCTGGGGTCTGCTGGCGGACGCCGGGACCTTCGCGCTGGCCGGGCTGGCCTTCGCCCGGGTACGGGTGGCTCCGGTCGCCAACCGCGCCACCACCCGGCCGAACCCGCTCCGGGAACTGCGCGAGGGCTGGACCGAGTTCGTCTCCCGCTCCTGGGTCTGGGTGGTCGTCCTCGGCTTCCTGCTGATCAACTTCGCATACTCCAGTTCGGTCAACGTCCTCGGCCCGGCCGTCGCGGACGAGACGATCGGGCGGCGTGCCTGGGGCCTGGTGCTCGCCGCCCAGACCGCCGGAATGGTGGCCGGGGCGCTGGTCGCGCTCCGCCTCCGGGTACGCCGGCTGCTCCTGCTCGGCGTGCTCTGCATGTTCGCCGAGGCACTGCTGCTGGTCGGGCTGGCCTGGACTCCCGGATTCGCTCTCCTGCTGGTCACCGGGTTCATCGCCGGTGCGGCGGTGGAACAGTTCTCGGTCGCCTGGGAAACCTCGATGCAGCAGAACATCCCGGCCGACAGGCTCGCCCGGGTCTACTCGTACGACGCGCTCGGCTCGTTCCTGGCGATCCCGCTCGGCCAGATCGCGATCGGGCCGGTGGCGCTGGCCCTCGGCACCGGACCGACCCTGCTGGGCGCCGCCGGAATCGTGCTGCTCGCGGTGCTCGGCATGCTGCTCGACCCCGGGGTACGCCGACTGTCGGCCAACCTACCGACGCCCGACGAAGCTCCTTCTCCGGCTGTCCCGGCTGTCCCGACTGCCAGCGAACTGACGGCGGCGGGTGCCGCAGGACCTGTCGAACCACCGAACCGGGGGTAAGGCGCCGATCCGACCGGACGCCGACCTGCGGCGTACGGGCCCGGTCAACCTGCGGCACGTCCAAGCCGGACAACAATCACAGCGGACATCGGTAGGGAGCGAGCTTCGGTACGGTCGACGTGGCCATGGCGTCGAGCGGCGGGATGTGTGCGATGAGTTTTCCAGGGCAACCGCCAGGGACCGGGACGGTTCCACCCGGAAGGCAGCACCCCGTACCAGCGGCCGGGTCCGGCTCGGCGGGACGGGCACTGGTCGGACTCGTGCTGCTGCTGCCGGCGCTGGTCGCGCTGATCTGGTCGTACGTCGCCCCCACCCTGTCCACGATGGCGACGAGTTTTCAGCACGACAGCCTGATCAGGGAACCGGAATCGGCCGGAACCGACAACTACCAGAAGATCTTCGAGGACGGGCTGGCCGGGCAGTTCGGCCTCGCACTCCTGCTCGGCCTCCTGCCGCTGGCGATCGCGCTGCTGGCCGCGCCGCTGCTCGCGCTCGTCGCCGACCGGGCGGGTCGGGTACCCCGGCTGGTGACCCGGGGCGTGCTGGCCCTCCCGATCGCCGGGTACGCCCCGACCGCGCTGTTTCTCGGCTGGCGGGTACGGCTGAGCGAGTCGGGCTCGCTGGCGGACGGTGCGCGATTCGAGCTGACCTGGATACTCGCCCTGACGTCGTTCGGGCTGGTCGTCGCGGTCGCCGCGACGGCGTTCCTGAGCGCGCTGCGGCAGCGGGAACCGGGTCGCCGGCCCACGCCTGCCCTGCTGACCGTCGGCGGGTTCGTCGGCCTGGCCCTGCTCGCCCTGACGCTTCAGATCTTCACCGCGCCGGCACTGCTCACCGGGGGCGGCCCAGACCGATCCACCATGACTCCGCTGCTCGGTGTGTGGCAGGCCAGTTTCAGGTTCGCCCAGTTGGGACTGGGCGCCGCCGGCTCCACGGTGCTGCTGCTCCTGCTCGGCCTGTTCGGACTCGCCGCGACCGGGTTGCTGCTGGCCAGCCGTACCCGGATCGAGTTCGACGGCTGGCGCGACCGGCCCGCCGGAACGCCGGTGCCCGC
>NZ_JADPUN010000205.1 GCF_015690345.1 Plantactinospora alkalitolerans
GGCCGGCCCGCCGCCCACCGCCAGCGCCGCACCGCCCAGCGCCAGTGCCCCGGGGCGGCGGGCCGGCCCACCGCGCTCGGTGCCCGAGTGAATCTGGTCGGTTCGGCCGCTGTTCCCGGCCCGGTCCGGCAGGCTCGATGCCGACGGACGGGGGTGGCGGCAGTGCGGGTGAGACTCGATGTCACGGTGTCCTCCCGGGGCGTCGCGACCCGGGTCGGCATCGCGGCGCTGGCCGCGGTTCCGGCCGTTGCCGTCCGGATGTCCGGCGGTCATCTGCCGCCATTGGTCGGAATCGCGGTCTTCGGGGTGGCCGTGCTGTCGGCGGTGGCGCTGCTGATGTGGGCCTCGGAGGTGGCCCGGGTGGACCTGCCCGGCAGTCTCGCACTGGCGCTGCTCGCCCTGGTGGCGGTGCTACCGGAGTACGCGATCGACATCTACTTCGCGTTCGCCGCCGGTTCCGACCCGGAGTTCGCGGCGTTCGCACTGGCGAACATGACCGGCGCCAACCGTCTGCTGATCGGGGTGGCCTGGCCACTGCTGGTCTTCTTCGCCATCTGGGCCGTACGCCGACGGGGGCGGCCCGGCGACCGCAACGGCGTACGCCTGTCCCCGCACCGGCGGACCGAGACCGTGTACCTGTTGATGGCGACCGTGTATGCGCTGGTCATCCCGCTGACCGGTCGACTGGCCTGGTACGACACCGTGGTCCTGGGCGGCCTGTACGCGCTCTACCTGTCCCGGATCGGGCGGAGCGAGCACGCCGAGGAGGGGCTGGTGGGGGTGGCGGCCACCCTCGCCGACCAGCCCACCGCGCGACGCCGGTTTACCGCTGCGGCACTGTTCGGTACGGCCGCGGTGGTGATCCTGAGTGCGGCCGAGCCCTTTGGCAAGTCCCTCGTCGAGGCCGGATCGACGTTGGGGATCGACGAGTTCCTGCTCGTGCAGTGGTTGGCTCCGGTCGCCTCCGAGGCTCCGGAGGTGATCGTGGCGGTGGCCTTCGCCCTCCGGGGTCGGGCCGACGACGGGCTGGGGGCCCTGCTGGCGGCGAAGCTCAACCAGTGGACCCTGCTCGTCGCCTGCCTGCCGATCGCCTTCTTCCTCGGTGGCGGGGAGTTGACCGGGCTGCCGCTGGACGACCGGCAGACCGAGGAGTTGTACCTCACCACCGCGCAGACCCTGCTCGGCGTCGCGGTCCTGCTGGATCTACGCATCTCCCGGAGCGAGGCGGCGCTGCTGCTTCTGCTGTTCGCCGTGCAGTTCGCCATACCGACACAGATGGTCCGCTACGTGGTCGCCGTCGCGTACGCGATCCTGGCCGGCATCCTGTTGCTCCGTCATCGGCGGGAAGTGCCCGACCTGGTACGCGCCGCCTGGCCGACCGGTCGGGCCCGGCCCCGCACCTGAGCCACGGCGTACCGGTCGGGTCCCGGGTCGCCGGGCCCGTCGCCCCGACCCGGTCGCCCGGCTCTCCACGACCGCCGGAGCGAGCCCTTCGACCACGTGAACTCATTTGACTTCCGAATGCTCACTCGGGTTTGCTGTGCGCCGCCTTCAACATCAACGGGAGCGGCGCAGACGTGGGCAGACGAATTCGCGTGGCCGTACTGGCCGCGGTCATCATCGGGATCGCCGCCGGTTGCGGCGATTCCGCCGAGACACCGTCGGCCGGCGGTAAGGCCTCGGCGAGCCCGAGTGCGACGCCGGTGGCGCCGGGTCCTCCCTGGTACGACGACGTCGCGCCCGCGACGGCGGCCGCCAAGGTCGGTCCGGAGGGTTCGCCCTGCGAGCTGCCGATCACCTTCGATCTGCCCGCGAAGTGGAAAGCCAAGCCGGTCGTGTTCAACCCGGACTTCGCCGAACTGATCCAGGTGGGCGGATCCACCATGAGCTGTGAGATCGACGCGAGGCCGGCCGGCAACATCGGCTTCATGCGGGTCTGGGTCGTCGACCGGGGTGCGGTCATCGGCGCGCGCAAGGGCCTGGAGGAGTTCGTCGCCAAGTACGGCAAGCTCACGGACGTGCAGTACCGGAACACCAAGGCCGGTCCGCTGATCGCCACCGAGGTGACGTTCATGGAGGAGAGCAAACTGACCGGTGAGGCCAAGCGGGGTCGGGCGCTGGTGGTGGCGACCCGGTACGGCACGATGCTGCTGACGCTGAGCGGTTCCGATACCGAGGAGTTCGAGGCGGTGTTCCCGGCGTTCCAACTCGCGAAGCAGACGGTCTCGGTGACCAGGTAGCGCGGCGGACCGCGGCTTGGACCAGCGGACCGGAGGCGAGCGGCATTACTCGGTGCGGAAAGTGGCGTGCCCACGGTGGTCCGGTGTTCCGGCAGCTCGGCGATCTCGCCGCCGACCACACGACCTGGTGGTTTCGGGTGGGGACGGGTAATTTCAGTCACCTACCGTCTTCACTACCCGTTGAGGAATTCCGCCACGTGTCGAGTATCGAAAAGGTCACCGGTGAACTGCGTGCCCTGTCGGCGGGCGTCGAGCGGGCGCAGGGCCAGGCGGCCGCCACCGGCAAACAGGCGCAGGAGGTCGCTGCCCGCGCCGCAGGCGCCGGCTTCCTCGCCGTGGCGGCGGGCATGGCCCGGGTACGAGACGCGGTCAGCGGTATCCAGGGCCGCCTCGGCGAACTCGGTGAACTGATCGGAGGGGCGACGAAGAGAACCGCCGCCGTCCCCCAGGTGTCCTCACCCGACGAGACGATCAGCGGGCTGACACCCACGCAGAACACCCTCGACGACGTCCGTGCCGTGGCGACCCGGACCATCGAGCAGGTCACCGAGACGCAGCAACTCGTCACCGTCATCCTGCAGGGCGGCCAGCCCGGACCGATGCTGTCGGCGCTGGAGAGCATCAAACAGGTCCTCGTGCAGGTCACCCAACGCACCGGCAGCGCCCGGCAGTTCGTCGACGCGGCGATCGCCGAGGCGCGACAACTCGGCTCCTCGGGAAACTGACCCGGTTGAGCCGGTGTCCCTGGCTGCCGAGGACCAGACCGTCCGTCTCGGAACTACCTCCGGCTGTCGGAGACCCGGACGAGCAGGGCGTGACGATGCGCCCGGGAAGGCTACGAGTCCGACCGGGGCGGCCGGGCGACGACCGGAGGCGAGTCGTCCGGAAGCTGGAAACGCTTCCGCCAGCGGTAGTGGCGCCACACGGCGACTGTGACGGCCACGGCAACGAACAGCGCGACGGCGCCCTTCCAGGCGCGCTCGAACCACGATCGGTTGGTGCCGAACGCCGCCTCACCGGCCGCCATCAGCCACAAACCCACCCACGCCCACTGCCAGCCGCGTGGCCGGGAGAATTCGTCGGGCGGGCCGGAGAAGGCGACGGACGCGGCGACCGCGGCGCAGACGACGACCACCAGCGGTACCCCGATGCGCCAGGCGGCCTCCCACAGCGACACGAGCCGATCATGGCACCCTGCCAGACTGAATCACCAGAGCCGTTCGTCGCCGAACCTCCGCCCGGTGCGGTAGCAGCGAGCGGGCGCGTCTCCTCAGCGGGCCGGTTCGGGCAGCGGCTCGGGCGGTAGTTCCGTCAGTCGCTCGTCGCCCGCCAGCAGCGCCCCGAGTCGCGGATACCGGGCCGGCAACGCTGTCAGATCCCGTTCCTTCCGCAGAGCCCGGATCAGGCGGAGCGCATCTGTCGCCAGACCGAGCGCGCCGAGTTTCACGATCGTCCCGGTCTTCCCCTCCAGAATCGGGTCCATCGACGTCGTCCACTCCGGCAGCAGAACCCAGGACGCGTGCAGGCGGTCATCGAGTTGGACGACCGGCCTGGACCGGAGAAACTCCTCGCGGTCCGCGGAGACGTCGACGAACACCGGCATCGAATAGACCGGATCAACCTGGGCCGCCGCCAACAGGACCGGGTCCTGCACCAGCGTGGCGTCGACAAGCCGCGCGAACGACGACGTCCATACGACCATGTGCCCGTTCGTGGTGCCGTCGGGATGTACGACCGGCGGGTGCTTCGACACTCCCACCTCGGCAACCTCCGAGAACGTGTCGGTGGCCCGGTGGAGCGTGGCGCAGGCAGCCACCGGCTCGGCGTCGAAGCCGAGATGGCGCAACGCCCCACTGATCTGATAGCTCGTCGGAACGCAGGTCCCCACCGGCATGCCACTCTGTTTCTGGTGCAGCACGGCAAGGGCCGCGAGCAGTGGCACGACCTCCACCGGAGCCTCGACGAGCTGCCCGAACATCGGACTGAACTCGTACACCGGCATCAGCGCCGGCTCGTTCCGACGGAACCGGCGATCATCCGGACCAGGAGTGGGCGGGATCATCCGGCGGATCGGTTCCCGGCGCTGCCGCCGGCTGCTCCGCTTCCGATCGCCCACCCGAACCTCCCCAAGCGAGCACCAACAGCGCCGATCGATCGATGCTCGCACAGAAGCACCGGGACCGGACAGCCGCGTCGATGCGCACTTGGCGGTCAGCTCCGACTCCGATGCCCGGACATCCGGTCCGGCCACCTCCCGTTCACCTGCGCCCCGCTACGCGGCGTTCCGTTCGTCGAGCCGGTCCAGGGCCGCGTCGAGAGCGTCGAGTCCGATCTCCATCTCCTCGGCGGTGATCCGCAGCGGGGGCGCGATGGTGACCGTGTTCGGCGCGTAGCTGAACAGCAGGACGTCGCGGCGCAGACATTCGCCCAGCACCAGGCCGGTGGGCTGGAAGCCGGTCGTCGGGTCGAGACCGGGATTCCGCCACCGGTCGGCCTCGACCCAGCGCTGACCGGTCGCCGGATCCCGGATCAGCTCGACGCCCCAGACCAGGCCCCGGCCGCTGTAGCCGGCCGCACACCCGTGCCGCGCGACGATGTCCTTGAGCCGGCTCTCCACGACGCCGCCCAGGTCGGCGGCGCGAGACACCAGATCCTCCTCGATCATGATCTCCAGCGTCGCGACCACCGCCGCCAGCGCCAGCGGATGGCCGGCGAACGTGCTGCTGTGCCCCCACCAGCCCCGGCCGAAGAAGTCGGCGATCTCCGTACTCACCAGGCAGGCCCCGACCGGTACCGCGGAACTACTGAGACCCTTCGCGGCGGTCATGATGTCCGGATGCACGTCGTAATGCTGGAACGCCCACCAACGACCGGTCCGGCCGACGCCGGAGATCGCCTCGTCGTCGATCCAGAGCACACCCAGCCGCCGGGTCAGCTCGCGGATCTGGCCGACGTACTCGTCGGGCACCAGGAACGCGCCGGCACCGTGCCAGATCTCGGTGATGAACGCGGCCACCCGGTCGACGCCCGCGGACCGGATCACCCGTTCGGTCGCATTGACGCACGCCAACGTGCCGGTCGAATCCTTGCAGCTCGGATAGGTCTGGCCCAGTGGACAGGAGGAGCAGATCGGCGCAGGCGCCGAGGGGTACGGCGGGTGCGAGGTCGGCACGGGCCGGCTCGACCCGTCTTCGAGCGTGAGTCCGTTGCGCAGGGCGGTGATCCCGGTGACGGCGGCGGCACCGGCGGTCCACCCGTGGTACGCGAGGTCGCGCGTCACGATCAGCGGGCGGTTCTTGTACAGCTTGGCCACGATCATGGCCAGCTCGGTGGCCTCGGACCCGGACGAGACGAACCGCACCCCGCCCACCCAGGCCGACTCGTCCATCGTCTCCTCGACCAGTAGCCTCGCCGCCCGGTCCTTGTCCTGGTGCGGAAAGAAGTCCGCGACGTAGTCGAGCCGGTCGACGGCGCGGTGCAGCGCGGCGGTCAGCTTCGGATGACGGTGCCCGACGCCGATGCACATGTGCTGACCATGGAAGTCGAGCAGCCGGCGCCCGTCGGCGAGCTCGATCCAGGAGCCCTCGGCTCCGGTGGCCGTCACGTCGAGCCGGTGGGTCCGGGGCGAGGTGCCCATCAGGTACCGCCGACCCGGATCACGGCCGGTCACGTCGACCCCCCGGCCGGTCCAGCAGGTCCGGGCTCGAAATAACGACGCTCAGGAATGGCGGCATGCCGACTCCTTCCTCGGCACCCCAACGTATGGACCGAAGCGTGCCGGGGACGAGGCAACCGATGGGCAAAATCGAGCAGCGGACCGGCAAAATAGCGGCAACGCGGACGCTAACCGGCAGGCAGCGTCTCGGAGCGACTCAGCAGGGCGCGTACCGTCCGGGCCTCGGCCGCGCCGATGTCCCGCAACAGCGCCAGCGCCGCATGCCAGTGGGCCCGCCCGGCGACCACGTCGCCCGCGCCGGTCAGGGCCCGGCCGAGCACGACGAGCGCGCACCCCTCGCCGAGGCGGTACCCGGTCTCCCGCTGCACGGCGACCGCCAGTTCCGCGGCGGTGGCGGCCGGACCCGGTTCGCCAGCGTCGAGATGCAGTTCGGCGCGGAGGGACCGGGCGCTGCCCTCCAACACGCGGTACCCGCTACTGGCGGCGATGTCCAGCGCCGCGGTCACCGCGTCGAGGGCGGACGTGGGCTCGTCGAGCTGCCGCAGGGCGGCGCCCTCCCCGAGCAGTGCGACCGTCATGGCGTACCGGTACCCACTCCGACCGGCCAGGTCCCGCGCCTGGCGGTGATGGTCGACCGCCGGCCGGTGCCGGCCAAGGCGCTCCAGGATGGTGCCCAGGGTGTTGAGCGCGTCGACCCGGTACCGGTTGTGGCTGTCACCGCGCGTCATGTCCAACGCGTCCTCGGCCAGCCGCAGGGCGCCCGCATGGTCACCGGTGTCGCAGTGCAACGCGGCGAGGCCGCAGAGCGTCCATCCTTCGCTGTCCTGGTCGCCCAGCTGCCGATGTAGCGCCAGCGCCCCTTCGAAACACTCCCTGGCACGGTCGAACCGTCCCAGCGCATGGCAGGCCTGACCGAGGTTGGCGAGCGTGTTCGCCTCGATGCTCCGCGCGGAGACCAGCCGGGACGCCGCCAGGGCCTTCTCGGCCTCGTCGGCCGATGCCGCCAGCCGGCCGAGTTCCAGCCAGGCCACTCCGAGGTTGGACCGCGCGGTAGCCTCGATCGGGGCCCGACCGGTACGGCGGGCGTGCGTCAGCACGTCGGCGAAGTTCACGGCCGCCTCCGCCGCCTGCCCCAGCCGCAGGTACACGTTGCCGAGCGACCCGTGCGCGGCCATCGCGCCGTCCAGCCAACCGGCACGCCGGGCCAGCGTGATGGTCAGCGAGTATTCGCTCGCGGCGCGTTCCTGGTCGCCGAGCCGGGAGTACAGGGTCGCGAGGCTGAGGTGGGCAGCCGCCTGACCGGGCAGGTCGTCATCGGCGCGCGCGGCCGCGAGACCCGCGCCGGCGGTGCTCATCCAGTCCACCGTGTCCATCCGGAACATGAGATGACCGCGGATGCCGTCGGCGAGCCGCCAGGCCGCGGGGCGGGGCCCGTGCACGGCGGCGTGGGTGATCGCGGCCAGGAGGTTCGCGTGCTCCGCGTCCAGCCATCCGGAGGCCTGGCCGGGGTCGTCGAACCGGGGCACGTCGCTGGCGGCGGGCCCGCCGGGCAGCGGGGCCAGCCGCATGAGCTGGGGATGCAGGACGTTGGCGGCGCTGTCGACCATCTCCAGGTAGTAGTCGTAGAACCGCGTGACGACCGCCTGCCGGGCGGGTTCCTCCTCCTCGGCGTGCGCCCGCTCGCGGGCGTAGAGACACAGCAGATCGTGGTAGCCGAACCGGCGGGGCCCGCGCTGTTCGAGCAGGTGAACGCGGGCCAGCAGGCCAAGCGTGACCGCCGCCTCGGCGGAGGTCACGTCGCCGATCGCCGCGGCCGACTCGATGTTGACGTCCGGGCACGGCATCAGGCCGAGCCGCCGGAACAGTTGGCGGGCGGACTCCGGAAGCGCGAAGTACGACTGGTCGATCGCCGCCCGTACCGCGGACTGCACTTCGCCGTGCACCGCCAGTTCGGACAGCCGGTCTGGCCGCAGCGTCGCCGCGTACCCGGCAACGGTCTGGTACGGCTGTCCGTGCAGGTTGGCGGCGGCGATCCGCAACGCCATCGGCAGGAACGCGCACAGCCGGGCCAGTTCAGCGGTGGCCTCCGGCTCCGCCGAGACCCGTGCGTCGCCGAGGATCCGTCCGAGCAGGGCGCGGGCCTCGTCGGGCTGGAGCAGGCCCATGGTGAGCCGGGTGGCGCCCTCCCTGGCGATCAGACCGCTCAGGTGATCGCGGCTGGTCACCAGGACGAGGTTGTTCGCGCCACCCGGCAGCAGGGGGCGTACCTGATCGGGGTCGCAACCGTTGTCCAGCAGCACCAGGACGCGGCGGTCGGCCAGCATCGACCGGTACATGGCCGCGGCGGTCTCAATATCGGTCGGTACCTCCTCCGGCCGCACGCCCAGGGCCCGGAGAAACTGGGACAGCGCGTCGAGCGGGCGAACCGGCCCCGTGCCCGGCGCGAAGCCACGAAGGTCGACGAACAACTGGCCGTCCGGGAAGCGGTGGCGTACCCGGTGTGCCCAGCGCACCGCCAGCGCGGTCTTCCCGACCCCGGCCGTGCCGGCGACCGTCAGGAGCGTCACCGGGTTGGCCGGGGCGGTATCGACGCCATCCTGGCCGGGAAGAGTGGCGGTGCTCGCTTCCAGCAGTGCATCGAGCCGGCGCAACTCGTCGCTCCGCCCCACGAACCCGGCAGTGTCGACCGGCAGTTGCGCCGGCACGACGGCGACCGCCGAGGAAGCCGCCGCTCGGGACGCCACCGGCGCCGGGGCCGCCCTGGACTCCTCGTGCTCGTCGGCCCCGAGCGCCGCGACCACCAGCCGCCGGGTCTCCAGCCGGGGCGTACCGGATCGGCCGGCCTCGAGATTACGGACGGTTCGGATGCTCACCCGGGCGCGGGCCGCCAGTTGCTCCTGACTGAGCATCAGTTCGGTCCGGCGTGCCTTCACCCACCGGCCGAACTCGGCTGCGGCGACCTGCCGCTCGTCCTGGTCCAATCCGCCACCTCCGCCTTGACGACCGGCCGATACGCAGATCCGCGACCCGATCCCCCCGGTAACCCGTTCGAAGCGATGCCGTCACCGATGTCGTGCGGGTGCCCCGTACGGATCGCCGATCCCCCGTACCTGGGCGGGACGGTCTCGTCGCGCGGTCCGCGGTCGCGGTCGGTGACCGTGGTGTTGGTCATGATGCGCCTTCGGCGCACCAGCCGCTGCCCGGCCGCGTTGGGTGCGGCGACCCGGCCACCACGGCGGTCGTCGGCGGACCGGCCCTGTCGGCAGGCCCGGCTCGGCGACCTGGGAATCCGCGACGGTTTCGGCGCTGTGCACCGTGGAGCGTCACCGCTTCGGCCACCCCAGGTCCGACCACCTTGGACCCGGATCCGTCCTTACGGTGGATACGGCAGTCTCATCCAGTGCCGGCCACAGGCCGGCGATTGGTGGGTGGATGACCCGTCATCCGCAGATCAGGTCGTCGAGCAGTGCCAACTGCCGCTGCGTGACCGCCCATGCCCGGTCCGGGTCGGCCAGCTCGGTGGCCAGGTACAGGACCGTCGAGCGGTGCCCATCCGGGGTGGCCGCGGCGAGCGTGCTCATTCCGGGCATGGAGCCGACGTGCGCCCAGGAGCCGCCGCACCGGTTGGGTATCCACATGATGCCCAGCCCGTAGCGGATGCCGGGTCGGATCTCCTGAAACCCGTCGGCCAGCACGGTCTGCTGCAGGTCGGCCAGCTGTCCGGGCCGCAACAGCCGGCCGCGCGCCACCGCCTGCCAGAAGCGGGCCAGATCGGTGGTGGTGCTGACCAGGCCGCCGGCCGAGGCCGTCACGGTCGGATTGAAGACGGTCGTGTCGACCAGCGGCCCGCCCGGCGCGAACTGCCGGTATCCCTGCGCGTGGGGCTGGGGGAGGGTCGGCTGGTCGCCCGGGTAGAACGTATGGGACAGGCGCAGCGGCACCAGGATCCGGGAGCGTACCTCGGTGTGCCACAGGTGTCCGGTGACCCGTTTGACGAGCATCCCGGCCACCAGGTAGTTGGTGTTCGAGTAGCTCCAGTGCGTGCCGGCGGCGAACAGTGGCGGGTGGCGCATCGCCATCGCCACCAGTTGGGCCTCGCTGTAGTGGTCGAGGCGGTGCGCCAGGAACTCGTCGGCCGACCGCAGCGCGGCAAGGTCGTTGGTGGCGTCGTAGAGGCCGCTGGTGTGCCGCAGGACCTGGCGTACGGTCACGCGCCGGCCGTCGTTGCCGTTGCCGTCGACGACACCGGGCAGCCAGCGTTCGATCGGGTCGTCGAGTCCGATCCGACCCTCGCCGACGAGTTGGAGCAGCACCACCGACACGAACGTCTTCGTGGTGCTGCCGATCCGGAAGTACCCGTCGACCGGCATCGGCGCGCCGGTGTCCAGGTCGGCCACGCCGCTGCGGGCCACGGTCATCCGGTGCCCGTCTCGGACCAGGCCCTCCGTCCCGGATACGCCGAGGTCGCGCAGGTCGTCGAGGCCGTGCTGGAGCATCGTGTCCGTGGACCGGTGACTGGCGGTCGGCGGTGCGGCCGATCCGGCCCCACCGCCGACCGCCGTGGCGAGCACCGTGCCGGCCGTCACGGCCGCCAAGACCCTCCGCCACCTCGGCGTCCCCCGTACTGCGGAACGTGCGCTCATATCGGGCTCCTGTCGTTATCTGTGGTTACGCAAGAGCACGCTAGGCACGCGGCGGCCCGGCCGGCAGCCGGCTGACGGCCGTCTTCTGCTGGGGGATTTCCCCGGGCAGGGCAGGTCGATCAGGCCCTGACACGGCAGACACGCTGGCAGCTACAGGGCGGCAGTGGTCTTTCCCAGGATGCTGGCGAGGGCGTCGTAGTCGACGTCCTGCCCTTCCTTGATGTCGACAGTCTTGCGTTCACCGTTGCCCATTGCCCGGAGGAATCCCTTGACCTCAGGAATGTCCGTCGCGTTGAAGACCATGAACGAAACCTTGGACTTGGCTACCGCGATGACGGCCGCGTAGTGGCCGTTCTTGAGGTAATGCGGCTTGCCGTACTGAAGCCGTTCCTCGACACCTGGAATGCTCTGGTCGATCATCGTACGTAGCTTTTCGCATACGTCGATCTGCCACGGCTGCGTCTTGTTGATGTACTGGGTGACATCGTCGCTCACGGCCTTCTCCTTCATCACTTTTCGCTGGAAAGCATGGGTCTACGGAACGTGTCGTAGCCGAGGGTCGAGCGCCGCCTCGCTCCTACCCTTCGCCGCCGGGGGCCTCGGGCTCCTGCCCCCACCCGACGAGCCTGTCCTCGGTGGGGGCGTAGGTCAGCACGACCACGCCCGAGTCGAACGCCTGCGCGCCGACCAGCCGGAGGACCGACGGCTCTTCCGACTCCTCGAAGAGGCGCACGCCACCGCCCATCACGACGGGGTAGGTGACCAGGCGCAGTTCGTCGACGAGTTCGTTGCGCAGCAGCCACCTGACCAGTGCGACGCTGCCGTAGATCAGGATGTCGCCGTTCACCTCGGCCTTCAGCTTGGCGATCGTCTCGGCGACGTTCTCGCTGATGACGGTGGTGTTGTTCCACTCGCCCCGGTCCAGCGTCGTCGAGACGACGTACTTCGCCATGCTGTTCATCTTGTCGGCGAAGCCCGCCTCGTCGGTCATGTTCGGCCAGGACGCGGCGAACCCCTCGTAGGTGACCCGGCCGAGCAGCAGCGCGTCGGCGGCCTCCAACTGCGCCAGCCCGGTCCGCATGAAGTCCTCGCTGACGAACTGGAAGGTGAACCGCTGCGGGTCGTCGACGACCCCGTCGGCGGTGGTGAAGATGGACAGTACGACGCGTCCCATGATGTCTCCCAGGTGGTTTCGGTGAACTCGGGTAGAGCCTGCCGCGCGGGGGACGGGACGGGCATCGGCGGCGACCACGCATTCCACCACTCATGTGACTACGCATCCCCGATCCACCGTCGGGCATGATGGCGCGATGGAGGTCACGCATCCCGCCGGAGCGTCGAAGCGGGAGATCGAGGTGCTGGTGATGCTCGGCTCGCGCCTGTCCAACGCCGACATCGCCGGCCGGCTGCACATCTCCGTGCGGACCGTGGAGAACCACGTCTCGTCGCTGCTGCGCAAGTACGGCGTCGCCGACCGGAGGGCGCTCGGCGAACTCGCCGTACAGGTGCAGGCGGGGGCGCCGGTACCCGGGCGGCTGGCCGGCCTGCCGTCGGCGCTCACCACTTTCGTCGGCAGGAGCGCGGAGCGCGAGCACCTGATGGAGACGCTGCGCGGCGCCCGGCTGGTGACCGTGGTGGGACCGGGCGGGGTGGGCAAGACGCGGCTGGCGGGCCAGATCGCCGAGGCGGCCGGGCCTCTATTCCCCTCCGGCGGCGCGTTCGTCGATCTCGTTCCGGCTCGCGGCGGGTACGTCGCACAGGCGGTGGCCGCCACGCTCGGTGTCAGCGAGCGTCCCCAGCAGTCGCTCGAGGATGCCGTGATCGAGCGGCTCGGGGAGGGTCGATCGCTGCTGGTGCTGGACAACTGCGAGCACGTGATCGACGTGGTGGCACCGTTCGCCGAGCGGGTGCTGTCCGGCTGTCCGGGTACGCGCATCCTGGCCACCAGCAGGGAACGTCTCGGCGTGCCCGGCGAGCGTGCCGTACCGCTCGGCCCGCTGCCGCTGGAATCCGACGCCGAGCGGCTCTTCATCGACCGCGCCACCGCCTCGGACCCCGGATTCGCGGCAGACCCCACCGTGGTCGCGAAGCTGTGCGCGCGGCTGGACGGCATGCCGCTGGCGATCGAGTTGGCCGCGGCCCGCAGTGCCACCCTGGGCGAGAACGGTTTGCTGGCCGCGCTCGACGACCACCTGCGGCTGGTGGCCGGCGGCAGGGGCGCCGACGAGCGACACCGCTCGCTGCGCGCGGTCATCGGCTGGAGCCACGACCTGCTCGACGACGAGGAACAGGCGCTGTTCCGGCGGCTCGGCGCCTTCGCCGGGGCGTTCGACCTGGACGCCGTCGCCGCGGTGAGCTCCGCCGGAAGCCCTCGCGGCACGGTCGCGGACGTGCTCGGCAGGCTGGCCGACAAGAGCCTGGTCACCGTGCACCGCCGGGGCGGCGCGGCCCGGTGGCGGCTGCTGCAGACGGTGCGCGCGTTCGCCACCGAACAGCTGGACGCCTCGGACGAGCGGCCGGAGATCCAGGACCGGCACCTGCGCTGGGCGGCCGCCGTCGCCACCGAGCTGGAGACGAGGCTGGACGGCGACGAGTGGTACGAGGAGTTCGACGGCGTCGCCGACGATCTCAGAGCCGCCCTCGCCGCCGCCCCCGAAGGCCCGGGTGAGCTGCCGCACCGGCTGGCCCGGGCACTGGCCCACCTCGCCTACGCACGGCGGTTCCTGATGGAATCGCTGGGCCACTACCGGACCGCCGCCGAGCGGGCCCCCGCTCCGGGGGATGCCGGGGCGGACCTGTACGCGGCGTCCGCCGTTTCGCATGCGGTCGGCGACGACGGCCAGCGCCCCTTCGACCTGCTGCTCGCCGCCGCACAGCGGGCCCGGATGGCCGGGGATCGCGGGGCCACGGCCATCGCGCTGGCGCAGGCGGTCACCACCGCCCGGCGGCACCCGGCAGGTTTCGCCGCCGAGGTTCCGTACGAGCGCCTGCGTGACCTCCTCGACGAGGCGGCGTCGGCAGCCGGAGGGTCGAGCGACGCCGTGGTGGCGGCCCGCCTGGCCGAGGCGGCGGCCTGGGCCGCGACCTCCGACAGGTACGAGGCCGACCCCGCGCTCGCCGAGGCCGCCGCGGCAGCCGCCCGGGCCACCGGCGATCCGGTGCTGATCAGCGCGGCTCTGGACGCGGTGGCCACCGCCGACATCGTGGCGGGGCGGGGCGCGGACGTTCGCCGGATCATGGACGAGCGGATGACCCTGCTGCCCGCGATGTCCCGGCACGACCCGAACGCCGCTCCGGAGATCGTCGACACGTACCGGATGGCCCACCTGGCCGCCCTCGGCGTCGGTGACCTGCCGGCCGCCCTGTCGATCGGCCAGCGGACCATTGACGACGACCTCGCCGGCAGCTCCTACTACTCGGCTGCCCTCCTGATCACGCCGCTGGTGCTCAGCGGGCGCTTCGACGAGGCGCTGCGGATGGCGGGTACCGCGTGGGAGGGTTGGCGGCGGGCCGGCCGTCCGCGCACCGGCACGATGTCGCCGCCGATGGCCGCGGTCGCCCTCGTCCACGGACTGCGCGGCGACGACGAGGGGTACGCGCTGTGGCGTTCCCGTGCGGTCGAGGTCATCGGGGAGCTGCCCCCGCACTCCACGTTCGTGACGATGGTGGACGCGCGGCTCGCCGTACACGCCGGGCGGGTCGAGGACGCCGCCGCGCTTGTCCGCCTGACGTTCAATGGCATCCGCAGCTGGTCTCCGCCCTACTCGCAGGCGGTGGGCGCCGAGCTGGCCGTCGTCGCCGGACTTCCCGACGCACCGGACCTGCTGTCGGCCGCCGAACGGCACGAGAGCGCGTGGGCAACCGCCGGCACCGCCCGCGCCCGAGGTCGCCTCTACGGCGACACCGCCGCCCTCACCGCCTCGGTGGCCGGATGGGAGCGCATCGGCGCCCGGTTCGAGCGAGCCTGCACGCTCCTGCTGTTACCCGACCGCGCCGCCGAGGGCCGGCGGGACCTCGCCGCCCTCGGTGTCGGGGTGCCGGCTCATTGAGTCGTCGCCCGGTACGGCGAACGTGCGGCCCAGGTCGTCGAAGGTACCGGAGGCGACCATCAGCGCGTCGTGGATCCCGCCCATCGGCGCGCCCTCAGCCGGCGTGGCGCCGTAGGAACGCGTCCACCCGGTGTTGCTGGTTGCGTGACGCCCGGCCCACCGCCAGGACATCATCGTCGATCACCATCCGGACGGCGGGCACAGGCCGGTTGGCCAGCCATTCCTGCACCAGCCCGATGACGGCAGGTAGCGCCGTCGGCGCCAGGATGACCAGCAGCGAGCCCATGGCGAACGCGTCCACAGGCCTCACAGCGGCCGGTACGTCACCCTGACGCACCGACTCGACACCGTGGACGGCGTGCCCGAGCAACCGGTCACCCAGCGCCATGGCCTCCTCGGCAAGTTCGACCACGTCGGACGTTTCACCCGGCGCGAGAAACATCGAGAGTTCCATCCACGTCGCCTCCTCCCCAGACGCGCTGGCCACCCTAGCCGGAGTTCCGGTGTCAGCTACGCCGCGGCCGGGACACACGGGCTGGCTGATCCGTACGGGATCACGGCCGGGTTGCGGTGACCACGAACAGCAGCGGTCGCTGCCGGCCGGTGGTGACGTCGTGGAATCCGGCGGCCTCGACGGCGGCGAGGACCTCGTCGCTGCCGTCGTACCGCATGGCGGGGCCGGCCACCGCGCCGAGCAGGTGCCGGGCCGGCCATGCGCGCGGCGGCCGGAAGTCCGCGACCAGCAGCCGTCCGCCGGGGCGCAGCACGCGGTGCATCTCCCGGACGGCGTCGGCGCGCAGCTCGGGCGGGATGTGGTGGAAGGCCAGGCAGGACACGACCCGGTCGGCGGTGCCGTCGTCGACCGGCAGGCGTTCGCCGCCGGCCTCGGTGAACGTGCACGTCGGCGGGGCGTGGCGGCGGGCCAGGGCGAGCATCTGCGGGGACGGGTCGACTCCGGTGACCGTACCCGTGTGCGTGACGGCGACGGCCGCCCGGCGGGTCAGGTAGCCGGTGCCGCAGCCCACGTCGACGACCCGGTCGCCGGGCTGGGCGCCGGACGCGTGGACCAGGGCGTCGTAGGTGTGGCGGCGGAACCCGCCGAAGGCCAGCATCGACACGATTTCGTAGCCACGGGCGTGGTGGAGGACGCCACCGTGTGCGTGGTGGAGGACGCCACCGTGGGCGCGGTGGCGGTCGGAGGAGTGCGGCATCAGGGGCTTCCTTCGGTCTGCGGTGTCCGGTCAGGTGATGTCGCGGCGGACGGTGGTGGCGACGCCGGCGACGACGAAAGCCACGGCGTAGCCGGCGAGGGCGAGCCCGGCCTGCCACTGCGGCGGGCCGTCGGTCGCGGTGGGCAGCCGGTTCAACGCCGAACCGAGGGCGAACGGCAGCCAATGCTGCGCGTCGCCGACGAGCCGCGCCACCAGCCCTTCGACCAGGGCCAGCCACGCCAGGGAGGCGGCGATCGCACCGATCTGGTTGGTGATGAGCGCACCGACGCCGACACCGATCGCCGCGAACGCCGCGTTCCAGGCCACCCCGCCGGCCACCGTCAGCCACAGGTCGGTCGATCCGACGTCCAGCGACGAGCCGCGCCCGGTCAGCCAGATCGCCGCGGCAGCGACGGCGACGAGCGCGGTGACGGCGCCGAAGAGCAGCCCCGCCACGGTGTGCACGACGAGCTTGGCCACGACTACCGGGGTACGCCGGGGCACGGTGAGGTAGGTGTCGGTGATCGTGCGGTGCCGGTACTCGCCGGCCATCGCCATGATGCCCAGCACCAGCGTGAACAGCGAGATCAGGCCGACGTGCGCGATCGCGGCCTGCTGCACCTCGGGTGAGCCGACGTCGTCGCGCGAGCGCATCACCCCGCTGACCCCGACCACGATGAGCAGTTGCGCGACGGCCAGCAGCAGCCACACGCCGCGCGTGGTGCGCAGCCGCAGCAGTTCGGCACCGAGGAGCGCGGTCACGGCCGGCTCCCTTCGAGCCGAGGCTCGGACGTCAGGCGCAGGAACGCGGTCTCCAGTCCGCCCGTTCCGGGGCCGGCCAACTCGTCCAGGGTTCCGGCGAACCGGACAGTCCCGGCGTGCAGCACGACTACCCGGTCCACGGTCTGCGCCACCTCGGCCAGCACGTGACTGGAGACGATCACCGTCCGGCCCTGGTCGGCCAGGTCCCGCAGCAGCCCTCGCAACCACGCCATCCCGGCCGGGTCCAGCCCATTGGCCGGTTCGTCGAGGATCAGGACCTGCGGGTCGCCGAGCAGCGCCGCGGCCAGCCCCAGCCGCTGGCGCATGCCGAGCGAGTAGCCGCCGACTCGGCGGTGTGCGTCGGCGGCCAGACCGACGTCGTCGAGGACCTGGCCGACCCGTGCGACCGGGAGCGCGGCGAGCCGTGCTGCGATCGTCAGGTGGTCCCGGGCGGTGCGGCCGGGGTGGAACCCGGTGGCCTCGAGCAGCGCGCCGACCACCCGCCGGGGATGCCGCAGGTCGGCATAGCGGACGCCGTCGATCAGCGCTTCGCCGGCGGTCGGGCGCACCAGTCCCAGCAGGATGCGTAGGACCGTGGTCTTGCCGGCGCCGTTCGGCCCCAGGAACCCGGTCACGCCGGGCGAGGCGGTGAAGCCGGCGTCGCGTACCGCGGTCACCGGGCCGAACCGTTTCGTCAGGCCGGTGATGGACACGTCGGTCATCGTCCCCGCTCTCGTTCGGATTGAGGACCTCACTCTCGCCTGCGCCGGCCCGGGGTGTCGTCGCCCCGCGGCGGCATCCTCGGCGTACCGCGTCCGCGGTATCCGCAGAATTCGCCGCAGGGACGACGCGGTCGCCCGGCCACGGCTCGTACGGTGGTCGACGTGCACGTCATCGGCCACCTGCGGTACGCCGTCCGGGAGTACCGGCATGTCGCGGACCTCACGATCGGGCTGGTGATCCTCGCCGTAACCCTGGTCACCACGAGCGTTCCCGGCCCACTTCCCGACGGTGTCTCCCTGCTGGCGGCCGTGCTCGCCTGCGGTGCGCTGGTGCTGCGGCGCCGGTGGCCGTACGCCGTCCTCGTGGTCGCGACGATCACCGCCGAGGTGTACCTCGCCCACAACCACGGTCTCGGTGGCACCCTGCTGTTGGCCGCGCCGCTGTTCGCCCTCTACACCGTCGCCGAGCATTCCGACCGGCGCCGCGCACTGCTGGTCAGCGGCCTGGTCGTCGTCGCGGTCGGCGTCGCGCACACCTTCGGCGGACCGTCGCGCCGGCTCGGTCCGGAGAACCTGGCGTTGGCCGCGCTCGGCGCGGTCGCCGTCGCCGCCGGCACGGCCGCCCGGCACCGTCGGGCATACCTCGCCGAGGTGCTCCGCCGGGCGGAGGACGCCGAGCGCGACCGGGACGCCGAGACCCGTCGCCGCCTCACTGAGGAGCGCCTTCGGATCGCCCGCGACCTGCACGACAGCGTCGGGCACCACCTCGCCCTGATCAACGTCCAGGCGGGCGTCACCGGCCACCTCCTGACCGGCGAGTCCGTCCAGGTCCGTGACACGCTCGCCCAGATCCGGCGGAGCAGTCGCGCCGCCCTGGACGAGCTCCGCGACTCCGTCGGTCTGCTCCGGCAGCCCGATGACGAGACCGCGCCCCGGGAACCGGCCGTCGGCCTCGCCGCCCTCGGCGATCTGCTGGCGGCCTACCGCCGCAACGGCCTGCGCCTCACCGCCCACGTCGACAGACCACCCGCGGCGCTCGCCTGGGCCGCCGACCACACCGCGTACCGTGTCGTCCAGGAGGCACTCACCAACGTGTGCAAGCACGCCGGGCCGGTCGACGTCGCCCTGACCGTGCGCCACGAGACGGACGCCGTCACCGTCACCGTCGACAACGACGGGCCATCCGTCGAACCGGTTACCGTCGAGCCGGCGCACGGCATCGTCGGCATGCGCGAACGCGTCACCGCCGTCGGCGGCTCCCTGCGCGCCGGGCCACGCCCGAACGGCGGATGGCGGGTCACCGCCGTCATCCCGGTGGCACCATGACCGGCACCGGGCCGATCCGCGTGCTCGTCGCCGACGACCAGCCGCTGCTGCGGGCCAGCTTTGCCAGCCTCATCGACTCCGCACCCGACCTGCACGTCGTCGGCGAGGCGGCCAACGGGCACGACGCCGTCGACAACGCTCGCCGCACCGGCGCCGACGTCGTCCTGATGGACATCCGCATGCCCGGCCTCGACGGTCTCGCCGCCACCCGCCGCATCACCACCGACGCCGACCTCGCGCACGTGCGGATCCTCATCCTCACCACGTTCGAGATCGACGAGTACGTCTTCGAAGCGCTGCGCAGCGGCGCCAGCGGCTTCCTCGGCAAGAGCGTCGAACCCGCCGCGCTGCTCGACGCGATCCGGGTCGTGCACGGCGGCGACGCCCTGCTCACCCCCGCCGCCACCCGCAGCCTCATCAGCCGCTACCTGGCCCGCCCCGACCACGGACTCGACGCGACACCGGCCCGGCTCGGCTGCCTGACCGACCGGGAGCGCGACATCCTCGCACTTGTAGCCGCCGGGCTGTCCAATGACGACATCGCCGGGCACCTCACGCTCAGCCCGCACACCGTCAAGACCCACATCAACCGCACCATGACGAAACTGGGCGCACATGACCGCGCCCAGCTGGTCGTCATCGCGTACGAGACCGGCCTGGTCCGCCCGCCGGCCCCCTGACGAGCGGCGGCGTCACGGCCGCCGTACCAGCGCGGGCGCCGCCGAGGATGCCCACCGCGAACGGGCTGATCGGCATCGAGGTCCAGCCGGCAGGAAAGTCGAGCGGGCGTTGGGCGACACCCGGTCGCCCTGCCCTCTCGGCCACGTCACGCCGCCTGGGTTGCCTCCGCGAGCCGGTCCCGGCGGTGGTGTGAGATGGCGGTGTGCCGCTCGGCGCCGGGCTGGCTGGCGGGATCGACGTGCACGGTCGCCCGGATGAGCCGCGGTACGGAGTGGGTCAGCTGGTGTTCGGCGTCAGCGGCGATTTCGTGGGCGGCGAGCAGGCTGAGGTGGGCGTCGACGACGATGTCGGCCTCGGCGTGCATGCGGTGTCCGATCCAGCGCAGCCGGATCCCGGAGACGTCGCGTACGCCGGGGATGGCGCGCAGGGAGGCTTCGGCCTGGTCGACGAGTTCGGGGTCGACGCGGTCCATCAGTCGTCGGTAGACCTCGCGGGCGGCGTCCCTGAGCACGAACGCGATCGCGACGGTGATGGCCAGGCCGACGATCGGGTCCGCCCAGTGCCAGCCCAACCACGATCCGCCCGCGGCGAGGACCACGGCCAGTGAGGCGTACCCGTCGGTGCGGGCGTGGAGGCCGTCGGCGACCAGCGCGGCCGAGCCGATGCGGCGGCCGACGGTGATGCGGTAGCGGGCGACCAGTTCGTTCCCGATGAAGCCGATCACGCCTGCGGCGAGGACCCAGGGCACGTGCCTCATGTCCTGGGGGTTGAACAGCCGGTTGATGGCGGTCCAGCCGGCGGCGACGGCGGAGGTGGCGATGAACGCGACGATGACGATGCCGGCGAGGTCCTCGGCGCGGCCGAAGCCGTACGTGTAGGCGCGGGTGGCGGCGCGGCGGCCGAGCAGGAACGCGATGCCCAGTGGGATGGCGGTCAACGCGTCGGCGAAGTTGTGCAGCGTGTCGCCGAGCAGCGCCACGGAGCCGGAGAAGACGACGATGACCGCCTGCAGGGCGGCGGTGATGCCGAGCGCGACCAGCGAGATCCACAGGGCGCGAAGGCCCTCGCGGGACGATTCAAGGACGGGGTCGACCTTGTCTGCGCTGTCGTGCGAGTGCGGCGTGATGTTGTGGCGCAGGCGGTTCCACCAGCCGGCGCCGGGGCTGTGGTCGTGGTCGTGTGCGTGTGCGTGTGCGTGTGCGTGATCATCGTGGGCGCGGCCGTGGCTCTCACCGTGGCTGTGGTTCTCACCGTGGCCGTGGTTCTCACCGTGGCCGTGATCGGAGCCGGGTCGAAGCGTGTGCATTCGGCCGTGCTGCTCGCGCTCGGGCATCGGTGGCCTCCGGGCTGGTGGTGTTCGTCTGGGCAACATCCCGATAATATGTGCTCATGTACGCACGCGACAACGTTGCAGATGCCGAGCATGTGCAGAAACAAGCGATTCGCGATGCCGTGGTGGAGTCGGCCACGGTCACGCTGGGCATGTTGGCGGATGCGACGAGGTTGCGACTGATGGCGCATCTCCTCGATGGCGAGCAGGACGTCACCGCCCTGACCGGCGCGGTGGGAGCGGCTCGTCCGGCGGTGTCGCAACACCTGGCGAAACTGCGCCTGACCGGTCTCGTGACGGTCCGCCGGGAGGGTCGTCGGGCGCTGTACGTGGTCGCCGACCCGCACGTGCGCAGGCTTGTGACGGAGGCACTGCGGATGGCCGAGCACCAGGTCTCCGACCGGCCGGCCCACCATGCTGCGGATCGTCCGTAGACGCCACAGGAACGCCAGCCTGACCGGCTGTGCCGACCCTGAACCTGTCACCCGGTCACCCCAGGCATGCGCTCAGCCGCCGGCACCCTCCGGTGAGCCATCTGAGGTGAACGCGTCGCTGCCCTGCTTGGTCTGGAGGTAGACGTGCTGGTGCCCCAGCCCGGCGCTCACATTGATCTGATCCAACTGGGTCGCGGCGACTGACCATGCGGTCGCGGCGGCTGTCCGGGTCCTCTTCACGATCTCGAGCAACGCGCCGCGCTGCCCTGCGGACGCCTGCTGCGCCGTGGCGAAGAGGTCGACAGCGATGACGAAATCGCTTACCGAGTCGCGTAATCCGCCCCGGGCCACGTTGGTTGCCGTGCTGCCAGACGGGCTGTCCGCATGCTTTTCCGCGATCTGGCCGAGCGCGGCCTGCCACCCTCGGATCTTTGATTCGGTGGCCGGTTGGCTGCCGTCAAGCGCCGCGTCGAACTCGACCAGCAGCGGATCGAGCGCGGCCTGCGACTGCCGGGCCAGGGCGGTCAGGTCCTCGATCTGTCGCAGGTCACGTTTCGCCTCCTCGGCGCGAAGGGCGTCCACGGCCCGGGTGGTGGCATCGGGCCGGCCGACGAGGAACCCGACCAGACCGCCGAGCAACGCGGCGACCACCACGGAGGCGATCGTCGCGGCGACGCGCATCCGGCGGGAACGGGCCTGTTCGGCCTGTCGAAGGTAGGACGGCTTACCGGTCTTACGCGACATCGCCACTCCCGAGAAGGTGAGACGACGGCACCCGCCGAGAGCCATCGATGATGATGGACGAGGCTAGCGCCGGAACAGCCGAGAAATCAACCTCCGCCCCGGCTCCACGCTGGCCTGAGCAGCCGGGCCGTCGGAACCGACCGGCAGTCCTTATCGCGAGTCAGGAACCGGCAGAGCGAGCGCATCGGCCAGCTCGGCCGCCGTGCCGTACCGCCGGCCGTTGGGGCATTCACGCGGCATCGGGGAGGATGCCGATCGAGAAGCCGGCGATCTCGGAGAGCCGGCCACGCCACAACGTGCTCCCCTGACTTGGCATTACCCGGGAGCCCGAGACATACCGCGCGTTCACGAGGTGGATGTAGCCGTATCGCAGCGTGGCCACAACCTGATCGTCGTCGTCATCCGGCTTCGCGATTCCGCTCATCAGTTCCCCGAGGTAATCGGCGAGGCTGCGTGCTTCGGGCGTATCCGTCGAGGCCTCGACGAAGTCACCCAGCTCTCGGAACCACCGGTCTCGTCCAATCACCGTGCCCGTGACGATTCCGCCACTGACGTTCAGCGTGACCCCGATCGAGACCTTATCTTCCTGGGCGATCCGAGCGAGGATCTGGAGTGCCAGGTCGGGGCGGGTTTTCGTATAGTCGGGGGTCGGATCCTGGTCGGCGTTGGTCGATTCCGTCATGGGGGTGTCCCCTACTCTCGGTTACGAGGATGTCGAGCGTGTTCACCCTATGCCGAGGGTCAACTCTCAAAGGGATGCCTTTGCCGCCGAAGCGCAGCGGCGCCGCACCCTCCCGACCGTGGCGGGTCCGGAAGATCCTCGACGTCGCCACCGCAGAGTGGGGCGTCGTGGTCACCCTGGTCGAGCTCAAGGACATCCAACTGCCCGAAAGCATGAAACGGGCCATGGCCCGGCAGGCCGAGGCCGAGCGGGAGAAGCGCGCAAAGATCATCGCAGCCGAAGGTGGGGCTCTCGCCGCCGACGCGCTGGGGACCGCCGCGGCCGCAGAGGCTGACCCGAGCTGTTGCTGGGCTCCGTCGCGATCAAAGTCGCCACCATGCCACCGCCCCGGCGACGCCCGGTCGCCGTCCACCGGGGCGGCGCCGTCGGGGCGCGGGCGGTTGTGACACGGACTTATGTCAACAAGGGAACGGGCGGCTCCGCCTCCTGCGCCGGACCAGTAGCCAGCCCAACAGCAACGCTACGACGAGTGCCGCTCCGGACCCGATCAGATGCAACGGCAGGACGACGATGGTGGCCGTAGCGTCCCGGGTCACCCCGTCCGAGCCGACCACCGCCACGGTGACCCGACACACACACGCCAGCGGCGGATCAGCCCAGCGGGCGCTGACCTCCCGGTCGGCGCCGCGAAGCAGGGTGAAGTCGGGAAACGGGACGCTGTCTCCCGCGACCCGGGCCCGAAGCCTGCCGTCGCCGAGGAAGTCGCGGCGCACGGTCCCCAGGTTGCGTACCGTCGCGGTGACGGCGAGCGGACCACGCACCGCGAATCCCGGCGCGCGAAGACTGGTGACATCGACCGACTCGACGGCGTGGCCGGGCACCGTGACGTACACCGGTGCGCCGACACTCCGACGCACGCCGATGCTGGCCCCACCGGGCCGAGGCGGCACCGAGAAGATCACCGCGACCTGGTGCTCGCCGGGTTCGGCAGCGGCCGGCAGGGCGATGCGCAGGCTCACCTGCCGGGCCGCTCCGCCGTCCAGCCGGAAGCTGTCCGGCCGCGCGGTGACCCACTCGACGGCCGAGTGGGGCGCGTCGGGCCGGAACCGGAGTTCTCCGTCGCGTCCGGCGGTGAAGCTCGCCTTTCGCACGAGGATGTCGATCGGGGCCCGACCGTGGTTGGTCACCGTGAACTCCCGCGGCCGTTCGATCTGGTCCGCTGGCACGATCACCCGGGTCGGGCTGACCGTCAGCGCAAAGTCCGAAGGCTCCGTCGGTTGACCCGACGCCGGGGCCGCCGATGTCAGCGTGAGCATGACCGGAAGGACGACCCGCGTCACCCTGGTGCGCATCAGTCGACGGTGGGCGCGCTGGCGACGGGCTCGGCAGGTTCGGCGCGGGGCGCGGGCACCTCCCGGTGCTCCGGCCGGCGCTGGCGGCGACGCCGGGCGATGGTGACGATCGCGGCCAGCCCACCGACGACGGCCACCGCCCCCGCGGCGATGCCGTACCGGATTCTGCCGGAGCCCGACCGGTCGACGCGGGTGACGGCGGCACCCGCCGGGAGGAGGTCGGAGTGCGTCGCGCAGACGAGCGGCTTGGCGCCCCCCTTCACGGTCGCGCAGGCCACGGTGGCCAGTCGAAGCACCTCGTCGGAGGTCTGACCGACCCGGGCGACGGTGGTGAGGGTGGACTCCTTGCCCGCCTTCAGGTTGACCGACCAGGTGACGCTGCCGGCGCGGGCGGTACCGTCCCGGTCGGCGGAGACGAGGGTGAGGCCGGCAGGCAGGCTCTGGGAGATCTGGAGCGCTCTGGTCTCGGTGGTGCCGAGATTGCGGACCCTGACCTTGTACGTCAGTTCGTCGCCGGCCGCGACGGCGGTCCGTCCGTTGTCCACCGCGATGCTGAGCAGTGGCTGTTTCGGATCGGGCGTCGCCGAAGGTTTCGGCGCCACCTCACCTTTGGGCGGCGACATTGCGGCTACCGGCGCCGCGATCGCCCAGGCGACGAGCGCGGTCGCAAGGACAGCGATGCTTGGCATGATGCTCCTTATGACGGCTACTGGGTGATTGCCACGTACTCCAACGTCGCGGAGTACGAGTCGGCAACGGCGGACAATGGAATGACGGCCTGGTAGTCGTTGCTGATCGCGTCTCCTCCGGGCGCGGATGGCGTCGACTGACGGTGCACGATGACCGGGGTCAGCTCCGACAGGGGCTGGAAGACCTGGGCGCCGCTCTCCCGTACCCGTAGGTTCTCGATCGGAATGGTGTAGGGGTTGTCGGGATCGGCCGGCACGAAAGCGGGCGCCAGTGCCCGGACCGCCACCACATAACCGGTAGGGCTGTTCGTGGTGACCGTCATGGTGACCGCGTCGTCCACGACGATCACGGAGTCGGGATGAACCCCGATGGTGAATCCGGGTATCAGCGATGTCAGGGTGAGGAACTGCCCCACCACGGTGGTCTCGGTCGCACACCGCGGGTCGTCGTTGCCGGCCGGGCAGTTGTTGCCGACCATGCTGGAGGTGACGCTGTTGAGCAGCAACCCGTCACCGGTGACGGGTTCGTTCACGGTGACGGTGTAGACGACCGTGGCTGTCCCGCCGACGACGAGGTCACCGGTCCAGGTCAGGATGGATCCGGCATAGCTCAGCGTGCCGGTGGTCGCGGTGGCGTCGGCGTTGTAGGCGGCGTCGTCGAGTACGCCGACGAGCGAGTCGGTCACCGTGGCGCCGGTGTACGTCGTCTGGCCGGCGTTCCTGATCAGGGTGCTGTACTGGACGATCCCGCCGGCCACCACCTCGGCGGAGTTGGCGATCTTGGTGAGAAGCAGCGCCGGGACGAGTACGTTGACGGTCACCTCGCAGGCCGGGCCGCCGGGGCAGTTGGCTCCGACGGTGTCGGAGCTGACGGTGTTGACGAGAGTCGTGTCGCCGGCGGACGGAGAGCCGACCGTGACCGAGTAGGTGATGACGGCCGTGACCCCGACCGGCAGGTTTCCGGTCCAGGTCAGCACCGGGGCGTCGTAGCTGACCGCGCCGATGGTCGCCTCGGCGTCGTCGTTGAAGTCGGCTTCGTCCAGGACGTCGCTGAGCTGGTCGTCGAATGTCGCGCCGGTGTACGGCGTCTGCCCGGTGTTGGCCACCGTGACCGTGTAGGTGACCTGGTCCCCGACCGCGGCCGTGGCGGTGTCGGCGGTCTTGGTGATGCTCAGACCGGGAATCAGGATGGCCACCGTGGCGGCGCAGCGCGGATCCGTACCGCCCGCCGGGCAGTTGTTGCCCTGGGCGGCGGAGGTGACGACGTTCTCGAGGATCCGTCCGCCGGTCTGGGCGCCGTTGACCGTCACGGTGTAGGAGATCTCGACGGCGGAACCGACCGGCAGGTCACCGCGCCAGACCAGGTTGGGGGCCGTGTACAGCAGTGTGCCGGTGGCGGCGGTGGCGTCGGCGTTGTAGGTCGCGTTCGCGAGCAGCCCACTGAGCGAGTCGGTGACGGTGGTGTCGACGTACGGCGTCTCGCCGGTGTTCGTCGCCGTGATGGTGTAGGTGACGGTGTCACCCGGGGTGGTGTTCGGGCTGTCGGCGGTCTTCACGATGGTGAGCCCGGGGACGAGCACGTTGATGGTCAACGTGCAGGCTGGTCCTGGCGAGGCGGGCGGGCAGTTGCTGCCCGGTGCGGTGGTGGTGACGGTGTTGGTGATGATCCGGTTGCCGAGGTCCGGATTGTTGACGGTCATCGTGCCGGTGATGGTGACGACTCCGCCGATCGGGATGTCACCGGTCCAGGTCACGCTGGCGCCGACCACGGTGAGGATGCCGGAGCTGGCGACCTGGTCGCCGTTTGGCCGGGCGTCGTCGATGATGCCCAGCAGGCTGCTGTTGATCTGGATTCCGGTGTAGGCGGTCGGGCCGACGTTGGTGATGGTGCCGGTACGCCGGATCACCTGCCCGGGGACGGCGGTGGTCACGTCGGCTTCGTTGGTGATCGACAGCGCCGGAATGAGCACGGTGACGGTGACGGCACAGGCCGGGTCTGTGCCGGCGGGTGGACAGTTGTTGCCCACAGTGGTGGAGCTGACCGCGTTGGTCAGGATCTGGTCGCCAGTGGCGGGACTGTCGATCGCGACCGAGTAGGTGATCACGGCCGAGGCGCCCACGTCGAGGTCCCCGGTCCAGGTCAACACCGGATCGGTGTACGACACGACGCCCACGGTCGCGGCGGCGCTCTGGTAGCTGGCGTCGTCGAGTACCTCGGTGAGGTCGTCGGTCAGGCTGGCCCCGGTGTACGGGGTCTGCCCGCTGTTGGTGACGGTGATCGTGTACCCGAGCGTGCTGCCCGGGGTGGTGGTGCCCGAGTCGGCGTGCTTCGTGATGCTCAGCGCCGGCAGCAGCACGCTGACGGTCGCCGCGCAGTCGGGGTCGCTGCCACCGGCCGGGCAGTTGCTGCCCGGCGTGCTGGAGGTGACCACGTTGCTGAGGACCCGACCGCCGGTCTGCGGATCGTCGGCGGTGACCGTGTAGCTGATGGTGGCCGTCGCGCCGATCGCCAGGTCACCGGTCCAGGTGATGACCGGGTCGGCGTAGGAGACGACGCCGACGTCCGCGTCCGCGTCACCGTTGTAGGTCGCGTCCGGAAGCAGGCCGGCGAGGTTGTCGGCGACGGTGGCGGCGGTGTACGGGGTTTCGCCGGTGTTGGTGACCGTGATCGTGTAGCCGACGGTGCCGCCCGGCACCACGGTGGCGGTGTCCGCGGTCTTGAGCACCGCCAGGGCCGGGACGAGAACGGTGACCGTGGCGGTGCAGGCCGGATTGGTACCGCCCGCCGGGCAGTTGTTGCCGGGTACGGCTGAGCTGACCACCGAGGTCATGATCTTGTTTCCGGTATCCGGATTGTTCACCGTGAACGATCCGGTGACGACGAGAACCTCGCCGACCCCGAGGTTGCCGGTCCAACGGATCGAGGCGATGGCCGGAAGCAGGACCAGCGTGCCCACGCTGGCTGCGGCATCACCGTTGTAGGTGCCGTCGTCGAGGGCGCCCGCGAAACTGGCGTCGATGACGATGTCGGTGTACGGCGTCGCGCCGGTGTTCTCCACCCGGGTGCTGAACCGGACCTGCGCGCCCGGCACCGTGGTGGGACCGTCGACCGAGTTCGCGATGGTCAGTTCCGACACCGTCACGACGGCCGTACAGGCCGGGTTGGTGCTGCCGGCGGCGCAGGTGTTGCCGGCGGCCGTGGAGCTGACCGTGCTGGTCAGGAGGTGGTTGCCGGCGTCCGGGGTGTCAACGGTGACCGAGTAGGTGATCGTCGCCGTCGATCCGGGTGTCAGGGAGCCGGTCCAGACCAGGTCGGTGCCGGTCAGCACGACGCTGCCGACGCTCGGGGTCGCATCGCCGTTGTAGGTCGCGTCGTCCAGGAGGCCGGCCAGCGCGTTCGTCACGGTGACGCCGGACTGGGCGGTCTGCCCGGTGTTGACCATGGTGACGGTGTAGCTCACCGTGCCGCCGGCGGTCGTGCTGGCGGTGCCGGCGGTGATGGCGATGCTCAGCGCCGGCGTGAGTACGGGCAGCGTCAGGCCGCAGCCGACGTTGGGACTGGCCGGCGGGCAACTGTTGCCGACCTCGGCCGACGAGACTCTGTTCACCAGCAACTTGTCACCCGGGTCGGGCGCCAGCACGGTCATCGGGTAGGTGATGACGGCGCTGGCCCCCACCGCGAGATCCCCGGTCCAGGTCAGCGTCGACGCCGCGAACGACAGCGATCCGGTCGTGGCGGTGGCGGTGCCGTCGACATAGGTCGCGTCGTCCAGCGCACCGGCCAGGTCGTCGGCGACCACCGCACCCAGGTACGGCGCGGTGCCGGTGTTGCTGATCGTGATGGTGTAGTTGACCGTCCCGCCGGGGACCGTGACCGGGGTGTCAGCCGTCTTGACGATGCTCATGGCGGGCAGCAGGACGTCCACGCTCGCGGTACACCGGGGGTCGGTTCCGCCGGTCGGGCAGTTGTTGCCGGGGATCGTCGAGCTGGCCGTGCTGACCATCACCTTGTTCCCCGGATCCGGGTTCCTTACCCGGAAGTCCCTCGCAATCGTGATCGTTCCGCCCACCGGAATATCGCCGCTCCAGACCAGACCGGCGGGGGTGACCACGAGGCTCCCCGAGGACGCCTCGTCCCGGATGGAGTCGGCGTCGTCGAGCAGGTCACTGCGGGCGAACGTGACGCTGACGCCGAAGAACGGCGTACTGCCGTTGTTGGCCAGAGTCGCCGTGAACCGGACCAGGCCGCCCGGGGTGACGGCAGCGCGGTCGGCGGTGTTCACGATGGTCAGTGCCGAAACGGTCACCGTCGCGGTGCACCGCGGGTCGGCGCTTCCGTCGGAGCAGTTACTGTCCGGGGAGTCGGACACCACGGTGTTGACCAGCACGGCGTTACCGACGAGGGCGGCCACCGTCACGCTGTAGGTGAGCACGACGGACCCGTTCGCCGGAATGTCGCCCGTCCACTCCAGCAGCGGCTCGTCGTAGCTGAAGGTGCCACCGCCGTTCGACGAGGCGTCGTCGTTGTAGGTGGCATCGCCGAGTACGTCGGACAGATCGTCGTTGAGTTCCGCGCCCAGGTACGGGGTGCCGCCGGAGTTCGCGACGACGATCGTGTAGGTCACCACCGAGCCGGCGACGGTGGACGCCACATCGGCGGTCTTGGTGTACGAGAGCGTGCTTTCCCCGACGACCGCGACGGTGACGACGCACCGGGGGTCGGTGCCGCCCGCCGGACAGTTGTTGAGTGCCGCGCCCGAGGTGATCGTGCTGACCAGTGACGAGTCTCCCTCGACGGGATTGTCGATCGCCACGGTGAAGACGAGCGTGACGGTGGCCCCGACCGCCAGGTCACCGCTCCAGGTGAGCACCGGCGCGGTGTAGCTCACCGTTCCACCACCGGTGACCACCGTGTCGTTGTTGAATGTCGCGTCGTCGACGACCTGGCTGAGGTCGTCCGCGACGCTGATCGCGGTGTAGTCGAGCTGGCCGGAGTTGGTGATGGTCACCGTGTAGGTCAGGGTGCTACCGGGCATCCCCGTCGGGGAATCGGCGGTGGAGACAATGGTCAGCCCGGGCGTCAGGACGACCACCGTCGAGGTGCAGCCGACCGCCTGCCCCGCCGCCGAGCAGGAACTGCCGACCGCGGTGGAACTGACCGTACTGACCATGTTCTTGTTGCCGGGATCGGGGTCCCGGACGGTGACCGTGTAATCGATTGTCACCACCGCGCCGACCGCCAGGCTGCCGGTCCAGGTCAGCGTGGTCCCGGCGAAGCCGACCGAACCGGCACTGGCCACCGCGTCGGCGTTGTAGGTCGCGTCGTCCAACAGCCCCGCCAGATCGTTGGTGACGCTGATCGCCGAGTAGGGCGACGTACCCGAGTTGGTCACCGTCACGGTGTAGCCGACGATCTGACCGGGTGCGGCGGCCGAGGTGTCCGCGACGGTGGTGATGTCGAGTCCCGGGATGAGCACCGCGACGCTTATCGTGCACCGCGGATCCGTGCTGCCGGCGGGGCAGTTGTTGCCCGGTGCCGAGGAGACCGATGTGGCCGTGAGCAGGCCGTCGCCGCTGTACGGGTCCAGCACGGTCATGCTGCCGGTCAGGTTGACCGTGGCGCCGACGGGGATGTCACCGGTCCAGACCGCGCCGCCGGTTCCGACCGTCAGGATGCCCGATGTCGCCGTCTGGTCTCCGTTCCCGATGACCTCGTCGGTGAGGCCCGACGTGTCGAAGTCCACGCTGATGTCGTTGTAGGGCACCTGACCGGTGTTGGTGTAGCTCGCGTTGATCCGCACCACGCCACCCGGCGTGATGGTGGCGACATCGGTGGTGGTAATGATCTCCAGCCTGGCCACCGGCACGCTGACAACGCATCGGGTGTCCGTGCCGCCGGCCGGACAGTTGCTGCCGGCGGCCGCCGAGACGACCTGGTTGGTCAGGATCAGGTCGCCCCCGACCGGATCGTCCACCGTCACCGAATAGGTGATCGTCACCGTGGCGCCGACCGCCAGCGCACCCGTCCAGCTCAGGTTGGGGCTGCTGAAGCTGGCCGAGCCGGCCGAGGCCGACACGTCGTTGTTGTAGGCGGCGTCGTCGAGAACCCCGGCGAGCGCGTCGGTGACCGTCAACGCCGGATAGGCGGTCTGACCGGAGTTGGTGAGGGTGACGGTGTAGCCGACCACGGAGCCCGGCGCGGTGCTGGCGACGCCGGACGTCACCGCGATCACCAGGCCCGGCACCAGGACCAGGACCGTCGCCGTGCAGCGCGGGTCGGTACCGCCGGTCGGACAGTTGTTGCCGGGGGTGGTGGAGACCACCGTGTTGCTCAGCACCTTGTCGCCGGGATCCGGGTCCAGAAT
The DNA here is from genome assembly GCF_015690345.1 of Plantactinospora alkalitolerans. Taxonomy (GTDB): domain Bacteria; phylum Actinomycetota; class Actinomycetes; order Mycobacteriales; family Micromonosporaceae; genus Plantactinospora; species Plantactinospora alkalitolerans. The sequence continues at coordinate 30,907 of NZ_JADPUN010000205.1, forward strand.
CGTCATCGAGTAGGTGACGGACACCGCGGCGCCGATGGCCAGGTCACCGACCCAGCTCAGCACCGGAGCCGCATAGGACACGGTGCCGGCGGATGCGACCGCGTCGTTGTTGTAGCTGGCGTCGTTCAGCGCATTGGCCAGGGAGTCGGTGAAGTTCGCGCCCACGTACGCGGTCTGGCCGACGTTCGTCACGGTGATCGTGTAAGTCGCCGTGCCACCGGGTGTCGTGGTGGCCGTGTCGGCGGTCTTCTCGATCGTCAGGCCCGGGGTCAGCACCGTGACGGTGGCCGTACACGCCGGGTCGGTACCGCCCGTGGGGCAGTTGTTGTTGGCCGCCGCCGAGCTGACCGTCGAGGTCAGCACCTGGGAACCGGGATCGGGGTTCAGCACCGTCACGGACAGCCGGACGGTGGCGGTCGCGCCGACCGCCAGCGCGCCGGTCCAGGTCAGCACCGAACTGGCGACGCCGACCGTGCCGCTGTCCGCCGTCGCGTCCCCGTTGTAGGTGGCGTCGTCGAACACATCGGCCAGCGATGCGGTGACGGTCGCCGCCGGATAGGCGGCCTCTCCGGTGTTCGAGATCGTGATCGTGTAACCGACGGTTCCGCCGGGCGTCGTGGTGGACGCGCTCGGGGTGTTCGTGATGGCCAGTCCGGGCAAGAGCACGCCGACCACCGCCGTACACCGGAGGTCGGTGCTGCCCGTGGCACAGTTGGCACCTACCGTCGGGGACACCACAGTGTTGGTCAGCGACCGGTCCCCGGTATCGGGACTGGCGACCGTGACCGAGTAGGTGATGGTCGCGGTCGCACCCACGGCGAGGTTGCCGGTCCAGGTGATGGTCGGGCTGCTGTAGCTGACCACCCCGGAGGTGGCGGTGGCGTTGGCGTCGTAGACGGCGTCGTCGAGCACCCCGGCCAGCGAGTCGGTGAAGGTCGCCCCGACGTAGGCCGACTGGCCGGTGTTGGTCACCACGATCTGGTAAGTCACCACGTTCCCGGGCGTCGTACTCGGCGTATCCGCCGTCTTGACCAGGGTCAACCCGGGAATGACGACGGTGACCGCTGCGGTGCACCGCGGGTCGGTGCTGCCGCTGGCGCAGTTGTTGCCGACGGCCGTGGAGGAGACCACGCTGGTCAGCACCCGGTCTCCGACGGCCGGATCAGCCACGGTCACGCTGAAGGTGATGGTCACCGTGCCGCCGACCGCGATGTTCCCGGTCCAGGTCAGCGTCGGGCTGGTGAAGCTGAGCGCGCCGCTGGTGGCGGTCGCGTCATCGTTCCAGACGGCGTCGTCGAGCACCGCTGCCAACGCGTTGGGCACGCTGATTCCGGTGTACGCCGTCTGCCCGGTGTTGGTGAGAGTGACCGTGTAGCCCACCGTGGAGCCGGGGATGGCGGTCGACGCACTCGCGACGTTGGTCAGGACCAGCCCCGGCACCAGGACGGTGACCGTGGCGGTGCAGCGGACGTCGGTGCCACCGGATGGACAGTTGTTGCCCAGGGTGGTGGAGGCCACCGTGTTCGTCATGGCCCGGTCGCCGGGATCTGGGCGCCGGACGGTCACCGAGTAGCTGACGGTCACGCTCGCGCCCACGGCCAGATTGCCGCTCCAGCTCAGGTTGGGCGAGGTGAAGGAGATCGCCCCGGCCGTCGCCGTCGCGTCGGCGTTGTAGGTCGCGTCATCCAGCACGCTGGTCAGCGCTTCGGTGAAGCCCGCGCCGGTGTACGGGGCCTGACCGGTGTTGGTCACGGTGACGGTGTAACGCACCACGTCACCAGGCGTCGCGGTGGCGACGTCCGCCGTCTTCACGATGGCCAGGGCGGCGATCGGCACGGTCGTCGTACACCGGACGTCCTGGCTGCCCGACGCACAGTTGGTGCCCAGCGTCGTGGAGGTCACCGTGTTGGTCAGTAGTTGGTTTCCGGTGACCGTGCCGTTCACGGTTACCGAGTAGGTGATGGTCGCGACCGCGCCGGCGGGCAGGTCACCGGTCCAGTTCAGGGTCGAGCCGGCGAAAGACACCGATCCGGAGGTCGCCGTCGCATCGCTGTTGTAGGCCGCGTCGTCCAGGACAGCAGCGAGCGGATCGGTCAGCGCGACGCTGGTGAACGCTACCGACGAGGTGTTGTTGACCGTGATCGAGTAGTGCACGGTCTGCCCGGCCGCCACGCTGGAGACGTCGGCGCTCTTCGTCACGATCAGCGGTCCGGCCGCGATCACCAGGTTGACGGCCGCGGTCGCCTGCTGACCAGCCGCGTCGACCACTCGTACGGTGAAGGGGTAACTACCTGCCGTGGTCGGGGTGCCGGAGAGCAGCCCGGTGCTGGCGTCGAGAGTCAGACCTGGCGGCAGGCTGCCTACGGAGACCGACCAGACGAACGGCGCGGTACCGCCGGTAACCGTCAGCGGCACGCTGTAGGGGACGCCTACCTGGCCCGACGGTGGCGGCGGGAAGTTCAGGGTGGGCGAGGCGGTGATGCCGAGCGCGACGGTACGGGTGGCGCTCTGCGAGAACGAGTCCATCACCCGAACGGTGAAGGAGTAGTTGCCGCCCAGTGTCGGGGTTCCGGAGAGCTGTCCGGTACCCGGGTTGAGGGTCAGACCCGGCGGGAGGCTGCCTGCGGTGACCGACCAGGTGAACGGGGCGGTACCGCCGGTCACGGTGAGCGGGATGCTGTAGCCGATCCCGACCTGGCCCTGGGGTGGCGTCGGAAAGGTCAGCGTCGGCGGCGGCGCGATGACCACGCTCAGCGCCTGGGTGGCGGACTGTCCACTGGCGTCGAGCACCCGAACGGTGAACCCGAAGGTTCCGGCGGTGGTAGGGGTGCCGGAGAGCAGCCCGGTGCTGGCGTTGAGGGTCACCCCGGCCGGTAGCGTTCCGGCACTGACCGACCAGACGAAGGGAGCGGTGCCGCCGTTGACCGTGAGCGGGACACTGTAGGTTGCGCCGACCTCACCGAGCGGCGGTGCCGGGTTCGACAGCGTTGGAGAAACGTTCGGGATCACCGGCGTGGACTGGGCCGACGGTGGCCCGGTCCCGCCGGCGTTCGTCGCCGCCACCGTGAAGGTGTACGAGGTGCCAGGGGTCAGTCCGGTCACTGTCCGGGTGGTGCCGGTACCGGTGAAGGTCTGCGGCGTCTGGGCCACGCCCGCGACGTACGGGGTGACCACGTACGAGAGGATCGGGCTCCCGCCGTTGCTGGGCGCGGTCCAGGTCAGGGTGGCCGCCGAGTCCCCGGCGCTCGCCGCCGTGATCGTCGGTGCGCCGGGCAGCACGAACGGCACCACGGCGTTCGAGGCGGGGCTGGCCGTACCGGTGCCGATGGCGTTCACCGCCGCGACCGTTAAGGTGTAGGAGGCGCCGACGGTCAGCCCGGTCAACGTACGGGTGGTGGTGGAGGCATCGTACGAGATCGGGGCCTGGGCCACCCCGTTCCTGGTCGGCGTGACGATGTAGCCGGTGATCGCGCTGCCATTGCTTGACGGCGCCGACCAGCTGACGGTGGCGCTGGCAAGGCCGGCTGTCGCGGTCGGCGCGGTCGGGGTGGCCGGCCGGTCCGTGTAGACGTAGCTGGCAGCGGCGGCGACACCCCGGGTCACCACGGTGACCGTCACGGTGGCCGCGCTGGTCCGCGACGGCATCGACGAGATGGCAAGGGTGCCGTCGCCGTTGACGGTGAAACAACCGGCGGCCGGCCCGGACTGACACGGCAGCAGCGTGACCGGGGTCCCCGCCTGCTGCTCCGCAGTGGTGCCGATCTCGATGGCCGTCGCTCCGGCGATGTTCGTACCACCGACCGTGACGCCGATGCCACCGGCGATGGTGCTCGTCGCCGGAGTGACGGTGATCCCGCTCGGGGTGGCCGGCACCGTCCCGGCGGTCGTCGACGACGAGAAGCCGGGATTGGCGTCGCTGGACGAGGCGGTGGCCATGGACTGGGTCTGGATGATCGCGGGTGTAACGCTGGAACCGGTCACGATGCCGACGATCGTGACCGGGGACAGGGTGCTCCCGTTGGCGAAGGGGGTGTTGCTGTTGGCACAGGTGATCTTCTGGCCCACCGGGGCGGCGCAGACCCAGCCGGAGCCGAAGGCGCCGACCGGCACCACGCCGGTCGGCAGCGTCTCCGTCACCGAGATCGCATTTGTCTCGTCAGCACCGGCGCTGACGCCGGCCACGACCGAGTAGGTCACCGGGTCACCGGGCTGGGGCGTCGGGCCGGTGTAACTGGTCTGGGTCACGTTCAGGTCCGGCACCGGGTTGAACGTCAGCACCCGGACGTTGTCGACCTCGTGGTTGTCCACCACGGAACCGGTCGAACCCACCCAGCCGAACGCGAGTTGCCGTGGAATTCCGTTGCTGTTCAGCCAGCTCGTCGAGGGATACAGGCCGGCCGGGACCACCGGTAGCGGGCCCTCCAGGGTTCGGGCGGCCTGGCCCACGGGCGTGAACCGCACCAGATACCGACCAGACGCGACTATCAGCCCGGAGGGGGTGGTGAACGAGGAAGTCGTCGGGTTGATCGCCACCTCCACCGGCACGACCGAGGCAGCCCGGGTCGCCGCACGCAACGGAATCACCGGCGAACTCCCCGAGGTCGCGGTGCTGTTCACCCCGCAGTATCCAACCGTGTTCCGGCCCGGACCACGGACCAACACCTGGCCGGGGATCTTGGCGGCCGTGATGTACGGCGGGCTCGGCAGGCAGCCGCTTCCCTCGTAGGTGGTGGTGCTGTAGTTGCCGAAGACGTCGAAGCCGATGCCCATGTAACCGTTTGCCAGCCCGGGCAGCGTCTTCGTGCTCGAGTAGCCCAGCGCGCCGCCGGTCTGGCCGAGGGTGGCGGGTGCCAACGGCACGGCGGGGTCGACGGCGGCCAGCGAGAAGGTCATCCCGTCGGCGCTGCCGCCGCCCCACTGGTAGAGGTTGAACGTGACGTCCAGACCAGACACGGTCGGTACGCTCGTCGCCCCGAAGACGCCACCGGTCCGGAATGTGGAGGTGTCGGTGAGCTGGAGTTTGCCGGTGCCCGGCGGGGTTGTGCCCGCCGCACAACTGTGCAGGGCTCCGGTGCTCGGATTGCCCGAGGCGGTCAGGCAGGCGGAGTTCGGTGTCGTGGCAGAACCGCTCGGCAGGGCCGGCAGGGTCACGGCGCCGAGGCCGTCCGGGGTGTTGTTGTGGAACGGCTGGTCGAACAGGAGGGTGCCGGCCGCCGAGGCGGGGGCCGGACTGAGGACGACCACCAGCGCCGCCAGCAACGCGGCGACGAGGCAGACCGCGAGATCACGTCGCCGCCGACGCCGGACGGCTGGTGCGATGTCCGCGTTCACCGCGTCGCCCCAGACGACGTCAGTTCAGCGACGCGTTGCACCGCTGTCGCCCTCGTTGTCACGTTGTCCCCACCCCCGAGTTCGTCACAGGAGGGAGCAAGAGCCGCAACAGACGCCCGATTTCCCTCCAGTCCCAAACCAGGATATGAGTAGGAAACCGACCATAAGTGCGTTCTCTGGTGAAAATATGCCCGAAAGGCCCAGATAGTGACAGGCAACGCAGCCGAACGAGACTGAACCGGGGACGGCAGTCATGGAATCCTTCTCACTTAGACCAACCGTTGCCACGAGGGAAGCCTCGGACAGCAACGGTGTGGTCCGGATCCACGAGGACGGCTCCATCCGGAAGGTCGAGATCGATCCCACCGGACGGACAACGTGAAACGCCCGGATATCAACAGCGACGAGGCCCCGGTACGGCACCGTCCGGATGCGCTCCGACCGGCGGATCGACCTGGAAGACCTCCCGCGATCCCGACTACGCCACGAAGAAGGCCCGGGTCGAGCACCTCTACGCGATCGCCGACCGCGAGGTCATACCCGAGCCCGGCGAGCCGGACGTCGTCTTCTGCCTGGACGAGTTCGGCACGCTCAACCTCCAGCACCATCCAGGGCGGCAGTGGGCCGGGCGCGGCGGCAAGCACAAGGATCCCAACCGGGAGCCCTGGCCCCGCCGCCTACACCCGGCCACACGGGATCCGACACCTGTTCGCTGCCTACGACGTGGTCAACGACAAGCTCTACGGTCACATCAAGAAGACCAAGGACCGCTCGAAGTTCCTCGGGTTCTGCCGCTACCTGCGCAGCCGGGCACGACGCAGGCGCCAGCCGAGCAGCCCGGCGATCAGCAGCAGCGCCACGGCGGCGCCGGGCACGAACAGCAGCAACCCCGGGCCGGCGGATTTCGCCTTCTGGGCCACCCCGGGCAGGACCAGCTCGGCCTCGGCGGTACGTCGTACGGTGCCGCTGCTCAGGATCAGCTGCGCCGTCCAGGTGCCGGCCGCCAACGGCTGATCCACCGTCGTGCTGACCTGGCCGCGCTGGCCCGGCAGGATGGTCACGCCGGTGGTGACCCGGAACGGCCCGGCCCGGACCGTCTCGGAGTCGTTCGCCAGGTGCAGGGTTCCGTCCATGTCGAGGGCACGCCGGCCGGTGTTGTGCACCCACGCGGTGACCACCGGCCAGCTTCCCGATCCGGACCCGACCGCCATCTGGTCGATCCGGAAGTCGGTCGGCGGCTCCCCGCCCATCCCGATGTCGAGGTACATCCGTACGCCGACCCGGTGGACCTGGGTGACGCCGCCGTCGCGGGCCGGGCTGGTGACCTGCGCCCAGACCGCCGCGTACCGCTCACCCGCCGACGCGGTCCCCGGGACCGCGACCGTGACCTGTACCCGCTTCCTGGCTCCGGGCGCCAGTTCGACTCGATCCGAGTCCAGGGTCACCCAGTCGCTGAGTTCGTTGCCCCCACGACCGTCCGCGGCGGTGAAGATGTTCTTCTCGACGCTGGCGGCGCCGGCGTACAACTCGACCTTGTGGCGCTCGTCCGAGGTGTTGCGGACCTCGACCCGGCGTTGGATGCTCGTCCCCGGCTCGAGGTGGTCCACGATGTACGCGTTCGCCCTCGGATCCTGGGCCCGGGCGACCGGAATCTCCAGCAGTTGGAGGCCGATTCCCGACCCCCCGGAGTCCCGCTCGCCCGGCATCGGGCGTCCGGCGGCGGTCGGTGCCGCGGACGCTCCGAGGGCCAGGACGGCGACGGAGGTCAGCAGCACCAGCCGGCGGACGCCGTCACAGCACCGAATGTGTCACCGTCCCGGTGTACGTACCGCCGGAGGTGCCGACCGGCACGTCGACCAGCACGGTGGGGTTCCAGGTCGCGAAGTTGTTGCCCGAGCCGCCGGTGTGGGTGAACGCGGTCCGGGGGACGTTGATGATCACTGCGTCGGCCGCGGTCGGCTGTCCCGGCGTGAAGGTCCCCGATCCGGCGGTGCCGGTGGCGGGTCCGGACCAGTAGCGGACGTTGATGACCGGGATCGTCTCCTCCGCCGTGCCGGCGCCGGTGGTGAAGTCGGTCGCGACGACGGTGGTGACCCAGCTCGCGTTCAGCAGGGCCCGCTGGTCCAGCACGGTGACCGGGCCAAGGTTTCCGGAGACCGTGGCGCCCTCGGTGCCGTTGCCCAGGTTCGCCGTCGCCGGCACGGTGATGGTGAGGCCGCCGGCGGCGGTGACGTTGAGGGTGACGATGGTGCTCCCCTCGTCGGCGGAGGCCGGCGCGGCGAGTCCGACCGCCAGGGCTACGCCGGCCAGGCAAGCGGATAGCAGGGTCTTTTTCATGTGAATCTCCCAGGTGCGGTAAGACACGGGTCTTCCTCGGAGATTACTAAGACAAGTTACCTCAATACGGACGAAAAGACCATTCGCGTTTGAATGCTGCCTCCAGTGCCCCGTTCAGGTCCGGGTGCCGGAACTGGAAGCCGGCCCGGTTCAGTAACGCCGGGCAGCACCCGGAGGCTGCGCAGCGCCTCCACCACCATCTCGCCGAGCAGGACCCGCAATGCGATCCCGGGCACCGGCATCACGGCCGGCCGGTGCAGGGCCCCGCCGAGCGCCTTGGTGAACTCGGCGTTGGTGGCCGGCCTCGGGCCGACGATGTTGACCGGGCCGGCGATGTCGTCGCGGTTCAGCAGGAAGGTCACCGCCGCGATCCAGTCGGTCAGCGAGATTCACGGGATCCACTGCCGCCCGTTGCCGAACTTGCCCGCGATGCCGAACACTGCCGATGCTGGCACCCGACCGACGAGCGACGCGCTCGCCGCACCCCAACCCTCTAAGCCCTAGCCTCATCGCGCCTCAGTCCCCGGGACCTCAACGCCTGCCTGGCATGGTCCTTTCCAATAGCGAGCTACTGGCGTGCTGACACAGCGTCACCGGAAGAGCGATCCGGCCCTAACCTGCCGGTAGGAAACCCATTGTGGCGCAGCCAGCGCTGACACGGTCTTCCCCGCCTCACCAATTCCCTCACGTGCTACGACACAGGACCAGGTCACGGCGAGGTGGACAGGATGCCTGACGCACACTCTCTCCCCGAAGTCCTGACCTCGATGCCCGGCATCGGCGCCAGACCGGTGTCCAGCCCAGGTCGACTCGGTCGAAGCTGTCGATCTTGCGTGGAGCATCTGACGGGTAATCAGAGGTGCCGGGCCGCAGCGGTGTTGCCGGTGCGCCACAAGGTAGGGCCGCTACCTGCAGAAACAAGCACAATGCCTTCTTGGCGTCCCCGGTTAACGGGACCGTGGGTGCTCCGAGGGTGCTCGCCGTCGAGAGGTCGCTCGAGCGGGAAAAAGCGCCCCTGAGCTGCGCAAACGTGGGTCACAACCGCGACCCACACGAAAGAAGGCAATATAGCCGGTTGGCTATATTGCCTGCTCAAGTGGCGCGCCCGAAGGGATTCGAACCCCTAACCTTCTGATCCGTAGTCAGATGCTCTATCCGTTGAGCTACGGGCGCAGCTGCCGGGCCAGTCTACACACCAGCCCCAGCGCGGAGACTCCGGGATTCGAACCCGGGAGGGGCTTTAAGACCCCAACCGCATTAGCAGTGCGGCGCCATAGACCAGACTAGGCGAAGTCTCCCTGGTGGTCAGCGGACCACGTCGGTCGAGGATACAGGGCAGCTACCCGGAGGGGCAAAACGACTTCCCGGTCGGGCTGGTGAAGCCGTCGGCCACCCCCTGGCCGTCCCGGCCGCAACCTCGGTCGATTCCTGTCCGGTGCCGATCCACCAACACGACTAGGCTCGCACGATATGGAGGAGCAGCCGCCCACCGAGCCCCAACGCCGCCGCCCGGAACCGAAGTCGACGCGCGGATCCGGCCGGACCGAGGCCGCCTTCACGTCCCCACCAGAGCCGGACCCGGAGCCAACCGACAAGGCGCCGAGGGCACCGCGCCCCCGTACCCGACCGACGCCGCCAGCGGTGCTGTTCCAGCCGCCGACCGAGGCCGAGCTGCCGACGGCGTCGACCAGTTCCGCCATTCGGCCGCCGGCGTTCTCCTCTTCCGGGCAGGGCGCCACGCCGCAGAACTCCCCGGAACCCGGTCCCGAGCAGGCCGACCAGCCGACCAGGCCGGCGCCGAACGCTCTCGAGACCGGCGCCTCCACCCCGACCCGACAGGACGAGACCATCCCGGCCGCCCAGGACGAGACCATCCCGGCCGCCCAGGACGAGTCGATCCCGGTCGCCCAGGACGAGTCGATCCCGGTCGCCCAGGACGAGTCGATCCCGCCGCGCCAGGGCGCGGCACCGGCCGCCCGGAAGAAGGCCGCCGCCAAGAAGGTGGCCACGCCCGCCGAGAGCACCGGAATCGCCAAGAAGGTGGCCGCCGCCAAGAAGACCACCGCGACCAAGAAGACCACGGTCGCCAAGACGGCCGCTGCGAAGAAGACCACCGCGAAGAAGACCACCGGCAGAACGGCCGCTGTGAGGAAGGCCACGGCCATGCCCGCGTCGACCGAGGCCGCGCCGCAGCCACCGTCCGCAGCGCCGACGACTCCGCCAGCCGACCCGACGGCAGCGCCGGCAGAGGTGGCGACCGGACCTCGGACAGCTCCGGCCGAGCCCTCGACCGGACCCGCCAGCCCTGAGCCACCGTCGGACGGATCGACGGGCACGCCGTCAGCAGCCGGGTCCGCTCCGCCGGACAGCTCCGCAGCGAGCGAGACGATCGAGAGCGACGCCCCCGGGGAGCTGACCGGCACGGCCGACGGGACCGTCGTACCCGAACGGGCCGCCGCCGTACTCCCGTCAGGCGGTGCCGGGCCGGATCGGGCGGCTGCGGACCGTACCCCTCGGTCAGGGCGGCAGGGCGCGACGGTGCGGCACATTCTCGACCACCCCGGTTATGCGCCGGAGTTTCTCGCCCTTGCCGCCGTACGCGAACTGGGGCCGGATGCCCTGGCCTGGGCGACGCGGATCCGTACGAGCTATCCGAACGCCACCCCCGACGGCCTCGCCCGGCTGGCCACCCGGCGGTACGTCCGGCTCTCCGCCGTCGGCGGCGCCCTGTCGATGGCGACCGGGCTGCTCGCCCCGTTCGCGGAGTTGGCCGTCGTCACCTGGGCGCAGGCCGGCCTGGTGCTGCATCTGGCTGCCGCACACGATCATGATCCGACCGCTCCGGACCGGGCCGCCGACCTGCTCGTGCTGACCCGGGTCCATCCGGACGGGCAGAGCGCCCGGGCGGCCCTGGACGCGGCGGAGGTGGCTCTGCGGGGCGGTCCGGACGGGTCGTCACCGCGGTTGGCGGAGGCGGGCTGGCGGCTCGGCGCGCCGATCGTCGCCCGGAGCGCGAACTGGCTGGCGCTACGGATGGCCGTACGACGACTGCCCGGGGCGACGACGCTGGTCACCGCTCTGGCGAACGCCGCTGCAATCGAGCGGCTCGCCGCCCGGGCCGCCACGCTCTACCGGACCACCAGCGGCCCGCGTTCCTCCGGCCCTTCCTCCTCCGCTGGCGAAGGTACGGCGGACGGGCCGTCAGCCTTGCCCTACAACCAGTCGAACCAGCTTCGCGGCAGCAGCGCATAACCGACGAAGGCCACCACGTCCAGCAGGGTGTGGGCCACCACCAACGGAAGCACCCGCTTGGTACGCAGGAAGAACAGCCCGAAGACGACCCCCATCACCGCATTGCCGAGGAACGCGCCGAAGCCCTGGTAGAGGTGGTAGGAGCCGCGCAGCAACGCGCTGGCCGCGATCACGGCGCCGATCCGCCAGCTCATCTCCCGCAATCGCGTCATCAGGTATCCGACCACCACGACCTCCTCGAGGATCGCGTTCTGCGCGGCGGAGAGGACGAGTACCGGCACCGCCCACCAGAGATCGGGCAGGTTCGCCGGTACCACGTTGGCGTTGACGCCGAGGTGCGCGGCGACCCAGAACAGGCCGAGGCCGGGTAGCCCGATCGCGGCGGCGAGCGCCGCACCCCAGGCGAGATCCCGGCCGGGCCGCCGCCCGTCCAGCCCGAGTGCCCACCGGGCGCCACCCCGGCCCTGGTCGAGCACCCCGTTCCGGTCGAGCAGACCCTCGCGATCGAGCAGGCCGTCCCGGTCGAGCGGCCGGTCCCGGTTGAGCAGGTGGATGGCGAGCAGTACCGGCACGAGGGCGAAGAAGATGCCCAGAAGCTGGTAGGTGAGGTCGAGCCAGGGACGTGCCGACTGGGAGGCGTTCAGGGTGGCGGTCTGCTGGGACAGCGGCCGGTCGGCGGTCAGCCGGGCGATGATCGTCACCGCCGAGTAGACCGCGGACTGCCCCAGGGACAGGCCCAGAACCAACAGCACCTCGGTGCCCAGCACCCGGCGGGAAAGTGGTCGGGCGAGATCAACCGTCACGCGACAACTGTGCCCGATCCGGCGGGCCGCCGTGGTCTCCCGCACCGGGAGCCTCCGAGGGGCCGTAGCCCGGCGAGCGCCGTTTGGACCCGATCGCACACTCTGTGCGACCCGCACTGACTCTCGGTATTCATTCTTATTCGCGCAGTGGCCCCGACCGAGAAGGTGTCAATGGACAACCTGGCGCAGCTCTTGAAGGAGAGTTGGACCCTGGTCGAAGAGCAGCGGGACAAGGTCGCGGGATACTTCTACGCCCGGTTGTTCCTGACCGACCCCGCACTGCGCACGCTGTTTCCGGTCCAGATGGACGGGCAGCGGGACCGGTTGCTCGAGGCGATCGTCACCGCCGTCCAGACCATCGACGATCCGGAGAACTTCGACGACTACCTCCGCTCCCTCGGTCGCGACCACCGCAAGTACCACGTACGGGCCGAGCACTACGACGTCATGGGCGCCGCGTTGTTGGAGGCGTTGCGGCAGTCCGCCGGCGAGCGGTGGACCGTCGAGTACGACCAGGCGTGGCGGGACGCGTACCAGGCGATCGGGGAGCGGATGCAGGCCGGAGCGGCCCTCGATCCGAACCCGCCGTTCTGGCATGCCGAGGTGCTCAGCCACGAACGCCGGGGTTCGGACATCGCCGTGCTGACCTGCCGACCCCTCCAGTATCCGCTGCCCTACCGCCCGGGTCAGTACGTCAGTGTCGAGGTGCCGCGCTACCAGCCCCGGCTCTGGCGGACCTACTCGATCGCGAACGCCCCGAGGACGGACAACACGCTGGAGTTCCACGTCCGGGCCGTCGGTGCCGGCTGGGTCTCCAGTGCCCTGGTCCGCCGGGTCAGGGTCGGCGACCTGCTGCGGGTGGCCGCACCGATGGGTTCCATGACGCTGGATCCGAAATCCACCCGCGACGTCCTCTGCGTGGCCAGCGGCGTCGGGCTCGCCCCGATCAAGGCGCTGGCCGAGGAACTGGCGGCGCACAACCGCACCCGTTGGATGCACGTCTTCGTCGGCGCCCCGGACCGCGACGGCCTGTACGGGCTGACCGAGCTGTACCAGCTGGCCGCAGAGCACCCCTGGTTGTCGATCATCCCCGCGTGCAGTGCCGATCCCGGCTTCCCCGGCGAACAGGGCGAGATCGCCGAGGTCTTCGCCCGGTACGGCCCGTGGACCAGCCACGACTGTTACGTCTCGGGCTCGGCCTCGCTGGTCCGGTCCGCGTTGCGGACGCTCGCCGCCGACGAGGTGCCGCCGGAGAACATCCGGTACGACGCGTTCGGCGAACTCTAGACCCCCACTCCCCCCAAGGCCGGGTCTCGTGTCCTGTCCCGCAGGACACGAGGCCCGGCCCCCCCACGCGCAGGCGAGGGCCGCGTTCAGTAGCGCCAGGGATTGCCGGTGTCCCGGTACTCCTCGATCGGGACCAGCGGAACGTCCGGGTCCATCCGGTCGACGTACAGCCTGCCTTCGAGATGGTCGACCTCGTGGGCGACCAGCCGGGCCATGGCGAGTTCGAACGAGGTGATCACGCGTCCGCCGTCCCAGCGGGCGTGCTCGATGTCGAGCCGGAGCGGCCGGGCCACCAGGCCCCGCAGGTCGAACAGGGAGAGGCACCCCTCGTACTGTTCGTCGGTTTCCAGGGCCGCGTCGACGACCCTGGGATTGAGCAGCACGACCGGCTCCGCGTCCCGGTCCGGCGGCCGGACGACGGCGACGGCCCAGGGCAGCCCGATCTGCGGCGCGGCGAGACCGACCCCCTTGCTGAACGGGTGCAGCTCGTCGAGCCGTTCCAGCACGGTTCGTAGCCGGCTCACCACGTCGCGGGCGTTGGCCTCGTCGCGGGGCAGGTCGAACTGCCGGGCCGGCTGCCGGAGCAGGTCCGCTCCGAGCTGCACGATTCCGGCGGCCCGCATGCGGTCGCTGGCCCGGGTCTCCGACTCGGGCTCCGGGGCGGTCGGTGTGGTGGGCGCGGCCCGGTAGCGCCACTCCAGTCGGTACCGGGCGTTCAACGGCGGGTCGTCGGTCGACCACTCGAAGAGGACCCGTCCGTCTCCGTCGTGCCGGACCAGCGGCGTACGCAGCGGCCCCTCCTCCGCCGACAGTGACGTTTCCACCCCCCAGACCTGCGGGTCCAGGTCGAGCGGCAGGTCGAGTCGCAGCGCGAGCCGGCGGGTGGGCAGCCGGACCGCCCGCTGGAACCACTGGCCCCACTTGTCCTGGTTCACCCGGTACGAATACTCGGTGGTGATCCGTTCTCCGGGATAGAGCGGGAACCGCCCGTCGGAGTTCTCGAAGAGCAGCCACACCTCCTTGAACGCGTCCCGGTCGTGCTTCTTGCGCCACTCCATCGGCTCGCGGGTGCCCTGGTCGTCGCAGAACGCCTGGAGGTCCAGTTCCGCGAAGGTCAGCGGGTTCTCCCGGTGGTGCCGGTTCGACCGACCCGGATCGTTGGGATATCGGTCCACGGCCACCCGGACCAGATAGCGGGTCACCGGCTCGGTGCCGGCGTTGTAGAGGGCCCGGCGGATCACGCACCGGTAGGCGTCGCCGTCGTAGGCGAGGGTGGCCGTCTCCTGCTCCACGATCAGGCCGGTGCCGGGCGGCATCCACTGCTCGGGTACCGGGGGGTCGCGGTGCGCGACGACGGCGGAGCGCGCCTGCCGGAGTTCGTCGTACTCCTGGAAGCGCTGCCAGATCGCTCCGGCCGCGCCCAGCACGGCCTCGGCGCGGCGGGCGAAATCCTCGGTCGGACGGTGCCGACGCCCCTCCACGTGGCTGACGTAGGAAGGGTCGAACCCCATCCGGGCCGCGAGCTGCTTCTTCGTCATTCCCCGCTCGACCCGCCGGCGGGAAAGCTCGGCCGCGAACGAGTCGGCAGCCCGCTCGATAGGCGAGGTGGTCATCAGGTTCCTCTGGCCGGGAATCTCAGTTTGCTGGCCGAGTCGGCCAGTCTGACAGAACTGGCGCGTTAACGACAATGGCTTGACATTTCGGCCACTCCGGCTGATCCTTGCCGGCCGGCCCTACCCGGCGGGGTCAACTGGCGACGTGTCGGAGAAAACATTGCCCCAGGGACTGCGCGATCACCCAACTCTGGTTAGCCTAGCCTTAGCAAGCTAGGGTGACGATGCAGCCGGCACGAGTGGGGGGTGGGTCCTGGTGGCACTGCTGACGTCGACGCAGGCCAGTCCGGTTACGGCGACCGTACCGGGCGACAGCCGGCACACCGGAACACCGCGGATCGGCGACCGCGCGTGACCGTCCTGATCGGTGACCGGGCCGCCGCACCCCTCGCCCCGGTGACCGCCACCCTGCGGGCCACCTTCGGCACCGACGACCTGCCCGGCCTCGCCACCGGCCTGCTGGTTCCCGACGAGACGGGCTGGATCCCCGCCACCGAACTGGTGGACGGCACGCGGCTGCCCGAACTCCTCGACGCCACCCGGCAGCGGTGGGGCGCCCAGCCCCATGCCGCCGCCGCGCTGGCCTGGAAGGCCTACACGTACTGGCTCGCGCTGCCCGTGGTGCTGGGCTGGGCCTCCGCCCGGCGGGTGCCGCTGCTGCGCCCCGAGGACGTACTGGTCCAACTGGAGGAGCACCGGCCCCTGGTCAAGCTCGGCCTCCGCCGCTCCACCACGATCGCGGTACTTCCGTCGGACCCGCTGGCCCTGTCCGGGCTGCCCGAGGTCCGGATCGCCCTGGACGAGGCCGAACTCCTCGGCGCGTTGCGCGCGTCCCTGCTCGACGCACACCTGACCCCGATGCTGGACGCGTTGCACTCCCAGGTCCGGGTCGGCGCCCGTACGCTGCTCGGCTCGGTCGCGTCAGGGGTCGCGCACGGCGTACTGCGCGCCGCGGACTCGCTGCCCGGTGGATCCGCGGCGACGATCGGCACGTTGCTCGACACACTCGGCGTGGCGGACCTGGTGGACCTGGTGCCCGGCCCGACCGGCGAACTGACCGTGCAGCGCAAGACCTGCTGCCTGGCCTTCACCCTTCCGCAGCCCAAGGTCTGCGCCGGCTGCTGCATCCGCACCCCCTGACGCGTCCGTCCAGGCATCTCCGGGGGCTTCCGAGGCATCCGCGCGGACGCGTTCGAGAAGCCCTCGGAGAGGGAAGCCCGAGGGGTTGACACCCGACTGTTATCGAGTCGACACACCTGGCCAATGTGATCAAGATAATCTTCGGGTGCTACGTAACAAAACACCCCCGAACTGGTCACAACCGAAGTGCGATGCCTGAGTTCGGCTCGCATGAGTGCCCCAATTTCCCTACGGTCGTCGTAGATGGTTCACTCTGTCGGTCCAGTGCAGGTCGAGTCAGAGCGTGAGGAATCGACGCATGGCAGAAATAACTGGAGATCAACGGGTTCAGGAAGAGGTGCTCGAAGGCCTCGCCACCGCCGTCAACCACCGGCGCTGGTTCGTCGAACTGGCCCTGCCGTACCTCGGTGACAACCCGATCGAGATCGGCAGCGGCCTGGGCGACTACGCCATCGAGTGGGCGCCGTTCCTGGAGCGGTTCACCGCCACCGAGGCGGACCCTGACCGGCTGATCGCCCTCAAGGAACGGCTCTCCGACGAGCCCTCGATCGAGGTACGGCAGATGTTGCTGCCGACCAACGAGCAGGGCGACTACAGCGCCGCCGTCTCGTACAACGTGCTGGAGCACATCGAGGACCACGTCGGCGCACTCCGCAGCATGCGCGGCCTGGTCCGCCCGGGCGGGGCGATCGTGCTCATCGTGCCGGCGTTCGAGTTCGCGATGGGCCCGGCGGACATCGCCACCGGCCATGTCCGGCGCTACACCAAGAAGACCATGCGGGCCGCGCTGGACGAGGCGGGCCTGCAGGTGGAGACCCTGCACTACGCGAACGCGCTCGGCCTGATCGGCTACTACATGGCCACCAACGTCTTCCGGCTGATGCCGAAGGAGGGGCCGATGGTCAAGGTGTACGACACCCTCGTGCTGCCGGTGACCAAGGCCGCCGAGCGGGTCGTACGGCCACCGTTCGGCCAGTCCGTCTTCGCCGTGGCCCGGGTGCCCGCCTGAGCGGTCCACCGGCCACGGGCCGGCACCGGGGCCCGAGGAGGGCACACGGATGCCGGCCCGGACCCACCGTCAGTCCTTCACCTGGTACGTGGGCCGGATCACCGCCCGCGCCAGGGTGTGGAACGTCAGGTTGAAGCCGACGTAGGCCGGACTCGCCTCGGGAGTCAGATCCAACCGCTCCACATCGAGGGCGTGTACGGCGAAGACGTACCGGTGTGGACGATCCCCGGCCGGCGGCGCCGCGCCCCCGTACGACTGCTCGCCGTAGTCGTTGCGCACGCTGAACGCGCCCTGGGCGCCGGCCGACGGCGTGCCGCCAGCACCCCGGGGCAGCTCGGTCAGCTCGGCCGGGAGGTTGACCAGTACCCAGTGCCAGAAGCCACTGCCGGTGGGCGCGTCCGGGTCGTAGCAGGTGACCGTGAAGCTTCGGGTCTCGGCGGGGAAGCCCGTCCAGGCAAGGTGCGGCGACAGGTTGCCGCCGCCCACGCTCGGATGCGCGAACTCGACGGCCAGCGGCTCGCCGTTCTGCACGTCGTTGCTGATCAGCGTGAACGACGGTACGGCCGGCAGCACCTCGTACGGGTCGGGTGGGATCGGTCGGTCAAGAGCCATCAAGAGATCCTTTCAGCGCAACAGGTGGCTGGCGTCGGAGCGGAAGCCGCCGTGCCCTTTCTACCCGCTACGCGCGCCGCCACCCGCGACACCTCACCCTCACCCTCCACCGCGACTGGCGTGGCCCAGGGCGGCAGGATCAGGGTTGCCGGCGCGGCCGATCGGAGTCGGCGCACTCGTCGTCGTCCGCCCGCCACCCGACGCGGTGGCGGATCCCGACGTCCCACCGGCCCATCGCGTCCGGCGCCGAACCGGCGGCGATCCGCAACTCGGCGGCGGTGATCCCCGGTGGCGGAACGGCGGCGCGACGGTGGATCTCGACCGCCACCGGCGGCTCGGGCCGGTCCACCCGGGCCAGATAACCGAAGGCCACGGCGAGCGCCTCGCAGTGCAGTACTCCGCAGATCGGGCAGATGCCCTCGGCATCGGGAGTGTGGTCGGCGACGATCCGGCGAGCCGCCAGGATCAGTCGGTTGCGAACCTGCACCGGGGACAGCCGCAGCTCCATGGCGCCCTCGCTTCACTCCGTACGCCTGTCCGGGCTTCCGCCGTTCGGTGGGCAGCCAGCCCAGCCGATTGCGGCGATCCCAGTTCAGCGATATCTACGTAGGATCACTGTCTGATTACTATCTGTAGGGTAAGGGATCGCACCGCGTGCCCGTCAACAGGCTATGGGCGACATCCCAGGTGGCGGACCCGGGCGTACCCCCGCCGCCACGGGTGGCGCCGGCCGTCGTGCTGGGAAGCGGAGGGTGTGGGATTCGAACCCACGAAGAGGTTGCCCCCTTACCGGTTTTCAAGACCAGCGCCATCGGCCACTAGGCGAACCCTCCCGAAGCGGCGTGGTCGCCCCGCCGGGACGAGCCGCTGCCCGCCACGTAGTGTGCCAGATCGTCGGGCCGGGGCGCATCCGCCGGCACGGCCCCGGGAGCGTCCGCTCCCGGGGCGCACCGCGTCAGATCCGCGTGATGGTCGGGTAGCCGACCCACTTCCCGGCATGGTCGCCGTCGGCGAACCGGAGATGCTCGACACCGTTCAGCACCGCCCGGCGGTTGAGGTTGACCGGATCACCCACCTGATAGTTGGTGACCTCCGAGGTCATGTTGCCGGCCTCGTCGATGGTGTACGCCTTCAGCGGCGAGGTCGCGATCGTCGCCGGACGCAGGATCCGATAGCCGATCGAGGCGGCCTCACCGACCTGGTACGAGTGCTGCGGCACTTCCTTGAGGTAGTAGCCCGCGAGGGTTCCGGCACTGATCTGGTACCAGATTCCCTCGTTCCGCATAATCTTCAGCCGGGCGGTCGACGGCGCGTTGCTCCGGCGCTCCAATGTCAGTTTCCGGCTGGCCGTGATGGTGCCGGCACTGTCGAACCGGTATCCGGTGTGAGTTCCCGCCTGGAACATGATTGTCCCGGTTATGCCGTGCGGCGGAAAATCGGTGTAATACAGTTCCGCGACCTGTGCGAATATCGTGTCACCGGTAATGGCGAAGCACTGGATGTGCTGAGTGACGTGGGTGGTGTGGTAGTTGCCCGCGTCGTTGGCGTGCCGCAGGCAGTACTTGCTCCGCCAGTGCCGGTTGCGGACGTCGCCGTAGACGTCGCGGGTGGTGGTCAGGGCACCCTGCAACAGCACCTTCGCGCGCTCGTCCTTGGTCACCACCCAGTAGTCCCACAGCCCGTACGCCGAGAAGGTGTGCCCGTTGTAGGTCCGGTCACCCTTGACCTCCGTCGGGTTCGGGTACTCCTCCAGCCAGAGGTTCCCGCCCACGACGTACACCCCCCACGGCTTGCCCGCCTGCGGAGGCACCAGATAGGACGCGAAGGTGGCATCGGCGGCGGCCTTCCACTCGGCCTCGCCGGTGGCGGTGAACAGCCGGCTGAACACGCTGAGCGCCTGCCCCTGGGCCATCATGGAGTACCACGGCGCCTCGTAGACGTCGTTGGACCGGTGCAGCTGGTAGCGGAACGGGTACGGGTAGAACCAGCCGCCGCCGTGCAGCACCCGCCGGTCGATCAGCCGCTGCGCCTGCTTCTTGGCCCGGTTCAGGTACTCGACGTTCGCGGTGATCCGGTACGCCTCGATCAGGTGCAGGCCGTACTGCGCCTGGGCGACCGGATGGTCGTAGAGCTTTCCACCCAGCGACGCCATCCGGACGCCTGACGAGTCGTGCACGCCCGGGTCGACCAGCGGCACGGCATAGCTCATGTGGTACGGCCGGATCCCGTCGGGCAGCTCGCGGATCTCGAAGTCGTGGTACTCGAACTCGAAGGGAACCCCGGGTACGGCGTTCGGGGTTGCCCGGGACGTGATCCCCGGCTGGGACGGCCGGACCGGGGCGAGCCGCCGCGCGTCGGCGCGGGGAAGGGTGGGCACATCGGAGAGTGCCTCGGGCGGCAGCGGCGGCGAGATCTCGAAGGCCGGGTCGATGACGGGCCCGGCCGGACCCGGAAGGGTCTTCTCCAGGCCGAGATTCAGGCCGGGATCCAGACCGAAGGGATCGCCGGGAGCAACGCCGGGGCGGGCGGCGGCCGGATCGGCGAGGAGTCCGAGTCCGCCCACCGCGAGTCCGGCACCGAGCACGGTACGTCGAGACCACCGGCCGGACCGCGAGCCGCCGTTTGTTGGACCTTGCTGATCCATACCCACCCCGTTT
This sequence comes from Plantactinospora alkalitolerans, assembly GCF_015690345.1. Taxonomy (GTDB): domain Bacteria; phylum Actinomycetota; class Actinomycetes; order Mycobacteriales; family Micromonosporaceae; genus Plantactinospora; species Plantactinospora alkalitolerans. Next base: position 50,948 of record NZ_JADPUN010000205.1, read on the forward strand.
TGAATCTGTCGGATTGGGAGGCCTTTATAGCACCCGGGGACGGAGGCTCCAATACGTTCTTTTGCCGTTCATCCGTACCGGAAACCCCCTGATGGATTCGCCCGGATTGGTAGCCGGTGAAGGCAATTGAAGGCCGGTGCGGCTACCATTTTCCACAATTCCTCGGCCATTCGTCCGGAAAGGTCGGCAGGAAGCTCGCCGAATGGTGCGAGAAGTACGCGTCCTGACATGTGTTGACTTGGCGTCGCCCGCGTCCGACGTTCGTAGGAACGACGGCGAGCCGGGCGGCGCTGCGGGCTGGCGGGACGGCGGTAAGACTGTGTCCATGAAGGCGATCATGATCCCGACGCCCGGTGGCCCCGACGCACTGCTCTGGGCCGACGTGTCCGAGCCGACTCCCGGACCCGACGAAGTGGTGATCGACATTCGGGCCAGTGCGGTGAACCGGGCCGACCTGCTGCAACGCCAGGGCCACTACCCGCCGCCGGCCGGCGCGTCACCGTATCCGGGCCTGGAGTGTGCCGGTGTGATCGGCGCGGTCGGCACCGGAGTGACCGGCTGGAGCGTCGGCGAACCAGTCTGCGCCCTGCTGAGCGGCGGCGGCTACGCCGAGCAGGTGGCGGTACCGGCCGGGCAGCTCCTGCCGGTGCCGGCGGGCGTCGAACTGATCGAGGCGGCCGCGCTGCCCGAGGTGGCCTGCACGGTCTGGTCGAACGTGGTCCGGCTGGCCCGGCTGGGCGCCGGGGAGACGCTGCTCGTCCACGGCGGCGGCAGCGGCATCGGCACCTTCGCCGTCCAGCTCGGTGCCGCGCTCGGCGCGACCGTACTGGCCACCGCCCGGGCCGGTAAGCACGACCGGCTACGTGAACTCGGCGCCACCACCGTCATCGACTACACCGGCCAGGACTTCGTCGAAGCGACAATGGCTGCCACGGACGGCAGAGGCGCGGACGTCATCCTGGACATCGTCGGTGGGTCGTACCTGGGCCGCAACGTCGCGGCGCTGGCCACCGGCGGCCGGCTCGTGGTGATCGGCATGCAGGGCGGGCGCCGGGGCGAACTCGACCTGGGGGCGCTGCTCGCCAAGCGGGCCTCGGTGGCCGCGACCGCGCTGCGCTCCCGGCCGGCGGCGGAGAAGGCCGCGATCGTCCGGGGCGTACGCGAGGAGGTGTGGCCACTGATCGTGTCGGGCGCGATCAGGCCCGTGGTCGACCGCAGGCTGCCGATGGCCCGGGCCGCCGAGGCGCACCGGATCGTGGAGTCGGGGGCGCACTTCGGCAAGGTGCTGCTCACCGTCGACTGATCGGCTCCCCGCCGAGCCGCCGAGCCGCCGAACCGCCGAGCCGCCGAGCCGTCGACCCGTCAGTCCGTCGGTCCGCCAGTCCGTCGGTCCGTCGGCGGGCGCGTTCACGGGAGCATCCGGCGCGGGCCCGGCCCCTGCCCGGCCAGTTCGTCGTCCGGGTTGTAGAGGCTGCAACTGCGCAACGAGAGGCAACCACAACCGATGCAGTTGGTCAGGTCGTCCCGGAGCCGGGTCAGCAGGTCGATCTTCTCGTCCAACCGGCGCCGCCAGCTCGCGGAGAGCCGCGCCCAGTCGGCCTTGTTCGGGGTACGCGAGTCCGGCAGCGCGTCGAGCGCGGACCTGATGTCCTCCAGGGAGACTCCGAGCTGCTGCGCGATCCGGATGAACGACACCCGACGCAGCTCGGCCCGGTCGAAGCGCCGCTGGTTGCCGCCGGTACGACCGGCCCGGATCAGTCCGAGCCGCTCGTAGTACCGCAACGCCGACGGCGCCACGCCGGACCGGACGGCGAGTTCGCCGATCGTCAGACTCTCCTGCCGCACGTCAATCTCCGCTGTCCGGGGCCTTGAGTTGAAGTGCACTTTAACTTGCAAGCTGGGTTCATGACCACGACCGCCACTGCTCCCGACCTGATGGTCACCCCCGCGACCCGGAACCGGCGTGCTGGACGGCCAGCCCGGCTCGGGCCGTTGCTCCGCCGGTTGACCGGTGACGAGAAACACGCACCCAGCGCCCATTCGACCCTCGACGTGCTCTGGGTGCTCTACGACCGGATCCTGCGGGTCTCGCCGGAGACCGCCGACTCGCCCGACCGGGATCGCTTCCTGCTCTCCAAGGGCCACGGACCGGCCGCCTACTACGCCGTACTCGCCGCCAAGGGATTCTTCCCGGAGGACTGGCTCGACGACCTCGCCGGGCCGGAGAGCCGGCTCGGGCACCATCCCGACCGGACCCTGGTGCCCGGAGTCGAGATCGGCACCGGCTCACTCGGCCACGGCCTCGGACTGGGCGTCGGCACCGCGCTCGGGTTGCGGGCCCAGGGCCTGGACCTGCCCCGGGTGTACGTCCTGCTCGGCGACGCCGAACTCGACGAGGGCTCGAACCACGAGGCGATCGCGTACGCCGGTGCGACCGGGCTCGCCACGATCAGCGCGATCGTGATCGACAACCAGTCCGCCAGTCACGGCTGGCCCGGCGGGATCGCGAGCCGGTTCACCGTGCACGGCTGGACCGCCCACACCGTCGACGGCCGGAACCACGACGCGATCGAGACCGCCCTCACCAGCCGCCGACCGGACCGGCCGCACGTGGTCGTCGCGGTCGTCGAACCGAAGGAGTGAACGAGATGCGGGACACCTTCACCGAGACCGCCACCGCCCTGCTGGACGACGATCCGCGCACCGCGCTCGTCCTCGCCGACATCTCCGCGTCCTCCTTCGCCCCCGCCGCCGGGCGGCATCCCGACCGGGTGCTCAACGTCGGAATCCGCGAACAGCTGATGGTCGGCGTCGCCGGCGGACTCGCCCTGACCGGACTGCGCCCGATCGTGCACTCGTACGCCACCTTCGCCGTCGACCGGGTCTACGAGCAGCTCAAACTCGACCTGGACCACCAGGGGGTGGGCGCCGTCGTGGTCAGCGTCGGCGCGTCGTACGACGGGTCGAGCATGGGCCGTACGCACATGTCGCCGGGAGACGTGGCGCTACTGGACACGCTCACCGACTGGACGGTGCACGTACCCGGACATCCGGACGAGGTGCCGGCGCTGCTGCGGGCGGCGGCGAACCACGACGACCGGGTCTACCTGCGACTCTCCACCGCGACCAACGACCTGCCCCGGCCCGCCGCCGGCCGGCTGATGGTGGTCCACCGGGGCACCGTCGGCGCACCCCTGGTGCTGGCGGTCGGCCCGATGCTCGACCCGGTACTGCACGCCGTCACCGGGCTGGACGTCACGGTCGCGTACACGCACACTCCCCGGCCGTTCGACGCCGCCGGTCTGCGGGAGCTGGTCGGCACCCCGTCACCGGCCGCCCCGGCGGTGGTGCTGGTGGAGCCGTACCTCGCCGGCACGTCGAGCGCGGAGGTGAGCGGGGCCCTGGCCGGCGTACCGCATCGGTTGCTGGCGCTCGGCGTCGGCCGCACCGACCTGCGCCGGTACGGCAGTCCGGCCGACCACGCCCGCTGGCACGGCCTGGACGCGCCGGGACTGCGCCGGTCGATCAGCGCCTTCCTCGACTGATCCCGGGGCCGAGCAGTGCCGCCGAGCAGTGCCGCCGAGCAGTGCGGCCGGCTCCGGCCGGTCAGCGCTCGCCGGAAACGGCTCGGCGACGGGTGCGCTCCCGTCCGAGGATGAACAGCGCCTCGACGCCGTCCTTCCAGGTGATCTTCTTGCCCTCTTCCCGGCCCCGGGCCCGGTAGCTGATCGGCACCTCGTACGGACGGATCCGGCGGCGCAGCAGCTTGCCGGTCACCTCCGCCTCCATGCCGAACCCACGGGAGCGGACGTCCAGGGAGCGGTACAGCGCGACCGGCATCAGCTTGAAGCAGGTCTCCAGATCACCGATGTACGAGTTGAACAGCACGTTGGCGGCCGTGGTGACGGCCTTGTTGCCGATCACGTACCAGAAGCTGTAGGCGCTGTGGCTGCCAAATGTTCGATTTCCGTAGACCACCGTCGCCCGGCCGTCGAGCACCGGCGCGAGGAGCCTGGGGATGTCCTGCGGGTCGTACTCCAGGTCGGCGTCGAGGATCACCATGTACTCGCCCTCGGCGTTGTCGACCGCGCTCCTGATCGCGGCACCCTTTCCCGCATTACGCGGATGGGTGATCACCCGGAGCCGGGTGTCGTCGGCCCGTCCGAGGATCTCTCCGGTACCATCACGGCTACCGTCGTCGACCACCACAAGTTCGACCTCGCACGGATAGTCGACCGCGAGTGCCTGCTTGAGGGCGTCCGCTATGCGTTCTTCCTCGTTGTAGACCGGCATGAGGATCGAGAGCTTCACGGGGATCTCCACGGTGCCGACGACGAATCGGGACTAGCCTAGCCTGATCGGCGCCCTTCGCCGTCCCTGGCATGGGCACGGCCCCTGGTCAGATCTTCGCGACCCGAGCTCGCAGCCGTCGCCGGCCGGGGCCACGGTCAGCCCGTCCGGTACGTAACCGTCCCGTCGGCCGGTAGCCAGACGGTGAACCGGGCGCCACCCTCCGGGGCGTGACCCGCGCTGATCCGGCCGCCCAGCCGGCGGACCAGTCCGGCGGCCAGCGCCAGGCCCAGGCCGCTCCCGACCTTGCGGACACCCTGGTAGCGCTGCCGTAACGCACCGCGTTCGAAAGCCACCGCGAGGTCGTCGTCGGCCAGCCCCGGCCCACCGTCCCGGACCTCCAGCACGCCACCCCCGGGTTCGCCCGGACCCGGCGGCCGTACCGCGAGCACGATCGTCGCCCCCGGCGGCACCACCCGGAGCGCGTTCTCCAGCAGCCCGTCGATGACCTGCCGGATCCGCCCGGGATCGGTGTGGACCCAGGTCGGTACCTCCGGAATCTCGGCCCGCATCACGACGCCGAGGGCGGCGCAGCGGGCCGACCAGGTCTGCGCGGCATCACCACCCAACCGGCCGAGGTCGACCGGCACCGGCTCCAACGCGAAGTCGGCCGCCTCGAGCCGGGCCAGCGACAGCAGGTCACTGACCAGCCGATCGAGGTGTTCCGCCTCGGTCAACATGATCTGACCGGCCCGCTGGCCCCCGTCCGGGCCGACCACCCCGTCGGCCAGGGCCTCCGCGTAGCCACGGATCGCGGTCAACGGCGTACGCAACTCGTGCGAGACGGAGAGCAGGAACTCCCGCTGCCGTCCCTCACTCTGGGCGAGCGCGGCGGCCAGGTCGTTGAGCGCGTACGCCAGGTCGGCAGCCTCCTCCGGCGGCTCCACCGGTACCCGGACCGCCCGGTCGCCGGCGCGGAGCCGGGCCGCCGCCGTCGCCGCGTTGCTGATCGGCCGGGCCAACCGGCGGGCGAGCAACGCTCCCGCCACGACTCCGGCCGCGAGCCCGGCGAGCAGCGGCAGCCAGAGCCACCCGACGATCTCCTCCAACAGGCCGGTGGTCACCGGACGCGCCAGTACGACGCCGTTGCCGCCCGGCAACCAGCGACCCTCGATCATCGTCGGTTGGCCGGAGAGTTGTCGGCGTCCGGAGAAGTTCCGGCCCGCGGCCACCCGGTCCACCACCTCGGTCGGCAGTCCGGGCCGGTCGGCCCGGCCGGCCCGGATCAGGTACGCGTTGATCCCCTGGTTGCGAAGTTGCCGGACGATCCGCTCCTCGTCGGCCGTCCGTCCCCGGTCGATCCGTGGGCGCAGCGCCTCGGCGGCCAGCCGGGCCTGTGCCGTCAACGCGCTCCGGGCCTGCCGCTCCGCCGAGCGGGCGGCGAGCGGGACCGCGACCACGGCGGTCACGAAGACCGACACCAGGGCCACCGCGCAACTGACCCCGACCGCGCGGACCGTCAGGGTACGACCGAACCGGCGCCGCCGCCGGCCGGGCGGCTCGGTGCCGCCCGGCGGCCCGGCGGGGTCAGTCGGCACAGGCGTACCCGACGCCCCGATGGGTCCGGATCACCTCGGCGGCGCGGCCCAGCTTGCCCCGTACCTGTGCCACGTGCACGTCGACCGTGCGGGTGCCCGTGTGCGCCGCGTAGCCCCAGACGCCGGCCAGCAGTTCCTCCCGGGTGAACACCCGCCCCGGACGGCCCATCAGATGTGCCAGCAGGTCGAACTCGGTGGAGGTGAGCTGTACCGGGACACCGTCCACGGTCACCAGTCGCCGTACCGGGTCGAGCGTGACCGGGCCGACGACCCGGGGCCGCTCCGCGCCCTCCGGGCTTCCGCCGGTCCGGCGCAGCACCGCCCGGATCCGGGCCACCAGTTCCCGAGGGCTGAACGGCTTGGTCACGTAGTCGTCGGCGCCGAGTTCCAGGCCGACGACGCGGTCCACCTCGTCGTCCCGGGCGGTGAGGAAGATTACCGGGGTCCAGTCGCCGGCGGCACGCATCCGGCGACAGACCTCGGTACCGGCCATGCCGGGCAGCGCGATGTCCAGCACGCAGGCGACCGGACGCATCCGGCGGGCGGCGTCGAGCCCGGCGGTGCCGTCGTGCTCGACGTGCACCCCGAACCCGTCCCGGGACAGGTAGAGGCGGACCAGGTCGGCGATGGACCGCTCGTCCTCGACGACGAGGACGAGCCCTCGCGGGTACGCGTCGACGGCCACCCGACAATGATGTCCGACGGGCGGCCCGGGCGCCCGGGCCGGAACGTTCGGATCGGGTACGGAGTCGTGGTCGGGTACCGGGTCGTGGTCGTTACGGAGTCGTGGTCGGGGGACGGGGTCGGCCGCGCGGTGCCGGCGAGGACTCAGACGGCGAGGACGGGGCGCAACCTCGGCGTACGGCTGACGCCGGCCGGGGCCACCCCGGCGGGCCGGACCACCGGCGACACCGCGGCACGACTGCCCTGCACGGCCGTGGCGTCGGCCGGCGTGCCGGCGCCGGGTACCGCGACGGCCCGCGGGGGGAAGCCGGCCCGCGCCGTCATCTTCGGGCGGAACACGTGGCTGAACAGGGCGTCGAGTTCCCACACCTGACTCGGACGGTCGGCCCGGATCAGGAAGCGCTCGCGGACGCCGTCGACCGCGGTCGCGGCCAGTTCGAGCAGCAGTTCCCGGGGATCCGGCGTCCAGGTGACGTTGCCGAGGTGACGCAGGTCGGCATTGAGGTGCAGCCGGAGCCGGTGCAGAACCCGGGTCTGTTCGGTGACCACCAGCCGCCGGGTGGTCACCAGCAGCAGGTAGCTGTGATGTGTCGACCGTTCCGGCCGGATGCACCGGGTCACCAGGACCGTGGGATCTCCGGCGTCCACACAGTTGCGCAGGATCGGCAGGTGCCGACTCACCGTCGGGCTGGCCACCCCGGTCTGTGCGGCGGCCGGCAGGAACGTTCGACAGAACACATCCATGTCCGTTTCAACGAGATTCTGCCGACGATGACGCGGCAGGGACATGGACGAAAATGAAACTATAGAAGTTCCACGATGGTTGCGTTGGCCATGCCACCGCCCTCGCACATGGTCTGCAGGCCGTACCGGATGCCGTTGTCGCGCATGTGCTGGAGCATCGTGGTCATGATCCGAGCGCCCGAGCCGCCCAACGGATGCCCCAGGGCGATCGCCCCGCCCCGGGGGTTGAGCCGGGCCGGATCGGCCTCGGTCTCGGCCAGCCAGGCCAGCGGTACCGGGGCGAACGCCTCGTTCACCTCGTACACCCCGATCTCCTCGATTCCCAGTCCGGCCCGGCGCAGTGCCTTCGCGGTGGCCGGGATCGGCGCGGTGAGCATCAGCACCGGATCGTCGGCGGCGACCACGGCGGTGTGGATCCGGGCCAGCGGTCGCAGCCCTCGCTCCCGGGCCCAGTCCGAACTGGTCACGGCGAGTGCCGCGGCACCGTCGGAGATCTGCGAGGCGGATCCGGCGGTGACCATGCCGTCCGTCCGGAACGGGGTCGGCAGCTCGGCCAGCCGGGCCAGCGTGGTGTCCCGGCGGATCCCCTCGTCGGCGGCGACCTTCGCCCCGTCGGGTACGGCGATCGGAACGATCTCCGGCTCGAACGCGCCGGCGTCCTGCGCGGCGGCCGCCTTCTGGTGGCTGGCCAGCGCGTACTCGTCGAGTTGGGTCCGGGACAGCCGCCACCGTTGCGCGATCATCTCCGCGCCGACGCCCTGGTTGAACGGCACCGGATCGTCGGCAGCGAAGCCCGGTCGACCCCGGTAGCGGTCCCGCAGTTGCCCACCGTAGGGCAGTCCGGTGCCGGCCGGGGCGCCCTCGACCGGAGGCTGGATGCTGCTGCCCATCGGTACCCGGGTCATCGACTCCACGCCACCGGCGACCACCAGGTCCGCCTGTCCGGAGCTGACCGCGGCGGCGGCGAAGTGCAGTGCCTGCTGGCTCGATCCGCACTGCCGGTCCAGCGTGGTACCGGGCACCGACTCCGGCCAGCCGGCCGCGAGTACGGCGTTCCGACCGACGTTCCACGCCTGCTCGCCGACCTGGGACACGCATCCCCAGATCACGTCGTCCACGTCGGCCGGGTCCATCCCGGCACGCTCGGCCAGCGCGGTCAGCACCCGCGCCGACAGGTCGACCGGATGCACCGGGGCGAGTCCGCCTCGGCGCCGTCCGACCGGGGTCCGTACCGCACCGACGATGACCGCGTCCGCCATATCTACTCCCCAGTAACTTGCCTGCTCCGATCCTACGTCGTCATCGGCGGAAGCCGGGCGCCGGCTCGGGCCGGGTACGGCGGCCCGATCGCCGACGGTGGCATCCTGGACCCGTGCATCCCGACCCGGACAATCCACCGCTCCGCTGGCGCGTCAACCGGGCGCTGCCCGTACTCAAGCTGACCGGCGCGGTGCTCTTCGTCGCGCTGGGCGCGGCCTTCGCCGACGGCGACCCGGTACGGCTCGGCATCGCCTCGCTCGCCGCGCTCGGCCTGCTCGGCTGGGCGGTACGGGATCTCGTCGCCCCGGTCCGGCTCGCGGCCGATGCCGGCGGCATCACCGTGCCCAGAGGATTCGCCGGGCGGCGGCACATCCCCTGGACCGAGGTGGAACAGATAAGCGTCGACAGCCGGCCCCGCCTCGGGCTGCGCACCGAGACGCTGGAGATCGACACCGGGGCCTCGATCCATCTGCTCAGCCAGTACGACCTCGGCGTCCCGCCGACGGACGTCGCCGCCGCACTCCAGACGGCACGCCCGACCCGGCCGACGGGCCGCCCCGGCGACCCGTCCCACTGAAGCCGTCAGCTTCAGCAGGGAGCCGTCAGCTTCAGCAGGAACCGTCAGCTTTCAGCAGGAGCCGTCAGCTCAGCAGGGCGGCCGTCTGCATCAGGGTCAGCCCGGTCAGCACCAGCCCGATCACCGCGCCGCCACCGACCTGGAAGAGCGTGCGCCGGGACCGCGGGGCGTACGCCAGCACCAGGGCCATGGCGGCGCCGGCCGTCATGCCGCCCAGATGACCGGCGATGGAGATACCGGGTACGGCGAAGGTGAAGACCAGGTTGATCACGAGGATCGGGATCACCGACGAGGTGTCCCGACCCATCCGCCGCATGATCACGAACAGCGCGGCGAAGAGTCCGAAGATCGCGGTCGAGGCGCCGACGGTCTCCGCGAACGGATTGCTGAACAGATAGGCCGCGACGTTGCCGCCCACCCCGGCGACCAGGTACAACGCCAGGAACCGCAGTGGGCCGAGGGTGGTCTCCAGGGACCGGCCCAGCACCCAGAGGGCCCACATGTTCATGAGCAGGTGCAGCGGGCCGTAGTGCAGGAACATCGCGGTGAACAGCCGGTAGTACTCGCCGGTCGCGACCCCCTCCGGCGGGAAGAACCGGGGGTCGAACCCGAGTACCGCGCCCCAGCTGGTCAGCGGGGTCGATCCGCCGAGCAGCCCGCCGAAACCGGCCCCGCCGAGGGAGTCACCACCCCGGGCCGAGTAGATGGACAGCAACATCACCAGGACGTTGACCGCGATGAGCGCCTTGGTGACGTAGCCCTGACGACCGGCGGTACCGCCTCCGAAGACGGTACGCGCCGGCCGTGACGTCCGGCGGCCCTCCGCCACGCACTCCGGGCACTGGTGCCCGACCGAGGCGTCCCGCATGCAGTCCGGGCAGATCGACCGCTCACACCTCGTACACCGGACGTAGGTCTCCCGGGACGGGTGGCGATAGCAGACCGGTGTCGTCGGCGGGGACTCGCTCATGCCCGTCCTCCGCCGCGCTCGCTCATGCCCGTCCTCCGGGCTCGCCGCGCTCACTCATGCCGGCAAAGGTACCCGGGATCGACGTCAGGCGTCTTTACGCTCGATCTCGACGCGCTCGATGACGACATCCTGGATCGGCCGGTCCTGCGCTCCGGTCGGGGTGCTCGCGATCGAGTCGACGACCTTGGCCGAGTCCTCGTCCGCGACCTGGCCGAAGATGGTGTGCCGGTTGTTCAGGTGCGGCGTCGGTCCGACGGTGATGAAGAACTGCGAGCCGTTGGTGCCCGGTCCGGCGTTCGCCATCGCCAGCAGGTACGGCCGGTCGAACCGCAGGTCCGGGTGGAACTCGTCGGCGAAGTTGTAACCGGGGCCACCCCGTCCGGTGCCGGTCGGGTCACCCATCTGGACCATGAAGCCACTGATCACGCGGTGCGAGATCGTGCCGTCGTAGTACGGCCCGCTGCCCGGCTGGCCGGTACGCGGGTCGGTGTACTGCCGGGTGCCCTCGGCGAGTTCCACGAAGTTGGTGACGGTCTTGGGTGCGTGGTTGGGAAAAAGCTCCAGCCGGATCGGCCCGGCGTTGGTGTGCAGAGTTGCGTAGACGGCCTCGGCCACGAGTGCTCCTCGATCGACATGCCGCCGGCCGGGAGGTACCGGCCGGCGGGACTCCTCCGCCGGCCGGGAGGCCCAGACCGGCGCTGGGTAGGTGGTTCTATGCGGATCCTCCCATGTGCCCGTTCTGGCAGTGCGGGCGCATCCGAGGGTGCAGGATGACGGAGGAACAACACCCAAGGAGGTGGGGACCGGTGTTTGGATTCGGGGGGCGCAGATCCCGCAGGAAGCTCGCCAAGGCCGAACTGGGCGAGAGTCTCGATCACCTGATGCGGGCGGCCACCCACGCCGCGTCGGGGGTCGGGGCGGCGGTGGGGCCACGGGCGGACGCCGCCCGTGCGTACCTCTCGCCGACGGCGAACATGGTGCGGCAGACGGCGTCGGACGGTTGGGAGTCGACGATGACCCGGTTCGCACCGCTGGCCGTGGCCGCCGCAGCCGCTGCGGACGGCGCCCGCCAGGCAGGCTCGGTCGCCCTTAAGGCGAGGTCGAAGAAGATGAAAGCGATGCGGAAGAAGAACTCGATGATGCGTCGACGTTGGCCGATGCTGACCGGACTGCTCGTCGCCGGAGCGGTGGCCGGCGCCATGGGCGCGGCCGCCATGCGACGGCGGGGACGACAACCGTGGGACGAGTACGACCCGGCGGCCACCCTGGACGCGGTACGCGACGACGCTGCCTCGATCATGGGCAGTTCCGCGGGCGGTTCCGGGCGCGAACCCGCCTCGCCGAAGTCCTCCCCGACGGAGCGGGCCAAGGATCGCACCGCGGCGGCCGGGGAGAAACTCGCCACGACCACCGCGCCGATCAGCGAGAGCACCAAGAAGGTCGGAACGAAGAACGGCGACAGGTCGGACGGCCTGCTCGGTGCCGCCGCCACGCCGTCGCGGAACAGCGGCAGCTGAGCACCGGACACGGGTGGGCGGTACCGGGTCGAAACGACCGCCGAGGCCGGACACCGGTGGGCGGTACCGGGTCGGAACGACCGCCGAGGGCGGAGCGGACCAGGTACCGGCGAGACGATCGTGGCGTGGGGCGAGGTTCGCCCCACGCCACGTCTCATCCCGGGGCGTCCCCGGCCGAGGTCGCCCTACCTGCCGTGCCGGCGGCGGAGCTGGTCAGAGCCAGCGGTTGCGCCGGAACCAGCGGTAGAGACCCAGGGAGATCGCCAGCATCAGGGCAAGGACGACCGGATAGCCGTACTTCCAGTTCGTCTCCGGCATGAAGTCGAAGTTCATCCCGTAGATCCCGGCTATCGCGGTCCAGACCGCCGCGATGGCGGCCCATGCCGCGATCTTGCGCATGTCGTTGTTCTGCTCGACCGTCACCTGGGCCAGTCGGGCCTGCAGGATCGAGTTCAGCAGGTCGTCGTACGCGCTGACCTGCTCGACCGTCCGGGTCACGTGGTCCTGCACGTCCCGGAAGTACCGCCGGATCTCCTTCGGCACGCTCCGGTTCACCTGGGCGGTCAACGACATCAGCGGCCGTTGCAACGGAACCACGGCGCGCTTGAACTCGACCAGTTCCCGTTTCATCTGGTAGATCCGCTGGATCCGGCCGTGCGCCTGGCGGGCGAACACCTCGCCCTCGAGGATGTCCAGATCGTCGCCGACCCGGTCGGCCACCTCCAGGTAGACGTCGACCACCCGGTCCATCACGGCGTACGCCACCGCCCAGGGCCCCTGGCCCAGGATCTCCCGCCGGCCTTCCAGGTCCGACCGGACCGGAGCGAGCCGGCAGGCGTCGCCGTGCCGCACACTCACCACGAAGTCCGGCCCGATGAAGAGCATCACCTGGCCGGTCTCGATCACGTCGGAGTTCTCGGTCAGTTCGCCGTGCCGGACGTAGCGGACGGTACGCAGCACCAGGAACGTGACCTCGCCGAACCGTTCCAGCTTGGGGCGCTGCTCCGCCTTGACCGCGTCCTCGACGGCCAGCTCGTGCAGCCCGTACGTCTCCGCGATGCCGGCCATCTCCGCCGAGCTCGGCTCGTGCACGCCGAGCCAGACGAAGGCGCCGGGCTGCGCGCGAGCGGCCTCCAGGGCGTCGGCGTGGCTCCACTCGCCCGGCTGGCGTACCCCGTCGACGTAGAGGCCGCAGTCGACCACGCCGCCGTGCTCGGCACGGCTGTCCTGGGTCTGCTGCGGGCCAACCTCGGTGTTCAGCATGCGGGTCACCGCGCGCACCGGAGCGGTCCAGGCCCGGGGTCTCGGCCTGCCGCTCCCGTTGAGGTCAACTCGATCGTGATCAACTCGATCCGGCATCGCCGCCCCCCTTTCGGCCAGAGTTGGGTGCGGATTGCAGGGTACGCCGACCCCGCGCGCCGGCCGACATGTCGCGGATCACCGACCACGCCGGGCCGGGCGACCGGGGGCGGTCGGCCCGGCGTGGTCGGT
>NZ_JADPUN010000291.1 GCF_015690345.1 Plantactinospora alkalitolerans
GCCGAACCCATCTCCGACCAGTTCGAGAACAGGCTGAAGTTCATCGAACCCCAGGACGTTCCGTTGTCGTGCGTCGTGGCGTACACCAGATGCCGACCGTTGTACGGCGCGTAGGTGAAGTCCTTCAGCGAGACCCACCCCGACCTCGGAGTCGCCAACTGACCCGTCGACGACCACCGGTACGACGACGGCAGCGAGCACCCACCACCACCCGGCGGCGTCGTCGGCCCCGTGGTGGGGTTGCCCCCGCCGTCGACGCGGACGAGTTGCCACTGCTGGTTGCTGCCGTTCCAGTCGTCGTACTGCACGATGTTGCCGCCGTCGGCGGTCGAGGCGCCCTGCACCTCCATCACCTTGTTGCTGTTGCGATTGATCAACCGGACGTAGCCGCCGTCGGAGTCGGCCAACCGGAACTGCTGGTTGGTCCCGTTGCCGTCGGCCCACTGCACGATGCTGGCACTGTTCGCGGTCGACCGGTTGTAGACGTCCAGCACCTTGCCTGACAGCCGTGACCGCAGCCGGTAGTAGCCACCGCCCGAATCCACGAACTGCCACTGCTGCTGGTTGCCGTTGTTCCGTGCCCACTGAACGATCCGCGCACCGTCGTTCGTGGCCAGGTTGTACACGTCCAGGGCCTTGCCACTGTTGCGGTTGACCAACACGTACCACGCGCTCGTGTCGACCGTCGCCGCTGCGGCAGGCGTCGACACCACCGCCGCAGCGGTACCACCGATCACCACCGCCGTCACGCCAGCGGCGATGACCCGCCACAACCACCCACGCCGCCGCGACGGCGGCGCGCTCGATGGAGGCCTACCAAAGGCAGACATGATCCTCCTCCAATGACCATAAGCCGAACGGTCTGCCCGAAGATGGGCGCACCGCGACGCATGGCCAGGCACATGCGTCGAAATGTTAGCGCTAACAAGACGTCCGTCATGTGCTGGCGCACGCCCGATCCAAGAGCCGACGAAGCAGGCTTGCCCGGTAGCCGCAGGCCTCGTCGTCCTTGACCATCGACTGTGAGCGATAACATGCCGTTCGTCAAGTCGTAACATCCCGGGTCCGCCGGCCGGTGGGCGGACCACCACCCCCGGTGCGACCTGTCCTGCATCGTTCCCCCGCCGGCATCATCCCGCCCACCAGCACAGACCGGGACCGGACCTCCACGAGTGGCAGACTGTTGACGCTAACATCGGCGTCCGCAGATGCGACTTCGCCCGAAGGGCCGGGGGATTTCACCCCCGGCCCTTCCCAGAGGCGTGCGGGAACCTCTCGTCCCAGCCGCCCCGGTGCCCGGTCTCGTGGCCGCGCACCGAGCTGCCAGCGGGCAACTGCGAGCGGTGCTCTCCCTGCTCGTTGTCCGTCAGGCGTTGGGGGTGAGCCGCCAACGGTTGTCCGTACTGCCGTTGTCGGAGTCCTGCACGGCCTGGGCGCCCCAGGCGGTCGACCCGTTCAGGATGCCGAGCAGTTTGCCGCTGTTGACGTTGCGGATCTTGTAGGTGCCGTCGCCGTTGTTCACCAGGGTCCACCTGTGGTCCGCGGTGCCGTTGTCCGACCACTGCAGGACCCGGGCGTTGTCGGCGGTGGACATGTTCTCCACGCCGAGGACCTTGCCACTGTGGACGTTGCGGAACTTGACCGCGTCGCCGTCGGTCACCACGACCCAGTTGTGGTCGGCGGTGCCCGAGTCGCTCCACTGCACCGCGAGCCCGCCGTCGGCGGTGGACATGTTCTGGACACCGAGGACGAGGCCGGTGCCGACGTTGACGAGCCGGTGACTGCCGCCGCCGTTGTTCCCGCCGCTGGTGCTCCAGTAGACGGTGTAGTTGAATCCGTGGGCGTCGTAGAACGGCCCGAGGTTGACCGTGGACCCGTTCGCGGTCGCGGTGAAGGCCAGCGCACTGGTGCTGGTCCGGGTGATCGACGCGGCGTTGAGCGCCGGCGGTGCGGACAGGCTGGTGTTGCCGTAGTTTCCGCACAAAACCGCCGGGCCGTACGTGATCGCGGCGACGTTGGCGTTGTCGTTGGCGGCCTGCGCGATGATCCGCATCGGCAGGCGGACGGTGATCGTGTCGCCCGCCGCCCAGGTACGGGTGACCGTGGCGTAGCTGCCCGGCGTGGTGGCGACGTTCTCCGTCGTGCCGTTGACGGCGATGGTCGCGCCGCTGGTCCAGGCCGGAATCCGCACCCGGATACTCCACGAGCCGCTCATCGTGCCGGACAGGGTCAGCGTGCTGGTGTCACTGACCGGATACGTGGTGCTCTGGGTGACCGTGATGCCACGTTGGGACCAGGTCAGCACCGACGGCACGAACAGGTTCACGGTCAGCGTCGTGTCGTTGTAGAAGTAGATCGAGTCCATCAACTTCGTGTTTATCTCGATGCCGGTGCCCTGGCAGCACCAGAACGAGTTGTAGTCGGTGCTCCAGGTGCCACCACCCCAGGCCGGCCCCACGCCCCGGCGGCCACCCGGCCGGAGCGGGGTGAAGTAGGTGATGTGGCCGTGGCCGTCGGCCGGGTTCTGCCCGCCGATGAGGTGGTTGATCAGAGCCCGCTCGTAGTAGTCGAAGTACGCCACGCGGTTCGGGTCGACCAGCCAGAGCTCGCGGGTCAGCTTGAGCATGTTGTAGGTGTTGCACTGCTCGCAGGTGTCGTTGCTGAGGTACCCGGCGATGGCGTTGGGCGCCCGGAAGTGCTCGGCCTGGCTGTTGCCGCCGATGGCGTAGGTGTGCGCGTTTACGGTGATGTTCCAGGCGTTGGCGGCGATGTCGCGGTAGCGGGTGGTGCCGGTGGCCTTGAACTCCCGGGCGGCGCCCACCCACTTGGGCACCTGCGTGTTCGCGTGCAGCCCGTTGAGTTGGTCCTGGTTGGCGGCCAGCGGGTTGAACACGGAGGCGTGGTCGAAGCGTTGGGCGGCGGTCAGCCAGCGTCCGTCACCGGTCTGCTGGTACACGTCGGTCAGCACCTCGTTCATGCCACCGAACTCGGTGCCGAGCATCGCCTGCATCTGGCTGGAGCTCAGTCGGGCCGTCCGGGTGTCGACCCAGCCGGCCAGCGCCAGCAGTACGGTCCGGGCCTGGGTGTTGCCGGTGTACCGCCAGACGTCGAGCAGCCCGGCCAGGGTCTTGTGGATGCAGTAGTAGGGCACGTTGCCGTTCGACAGCGTCCGTGCCTCGAGCGCGGTGAAGTCGGACTCGGGAAAGCCGGAGAGGTAGCCGGCGGCGAACCCGGCCGCTCCGTTGTTCGCCTGGCACTTGGCCATCTCGGCCACCATGTAGTTCGCCTTGTCCCGGCAGGTGGTGTCGCCGAGCACCGCGTACGCGTGGGACCAGGCGGTCAGGAAGTGCCCCTGCATATGGGTCCGGAACGGAAACGTCGGCGCGTCCCAGCCCCCGTTTGTCGCGGCCCCGTTGGTGGACAGGCGGTGGTTGGCGCGGAAGTTGTAGAGCAGCCGGTCGACATCGACGAAACGCAGGTAGCTCAGGGTCCGGTTCTGGTTGTCCAGCCACCGGCCGGTGGTCAGCCGGACCTGACCCAGGTCGAACGGATACGCCGACACGCCGAGGTCCGGGCGGACCGGAGGAACCACGGCGGCAGCAGCCGGGCGTCCACCGACGAGGGTGGCGCCGGCGGTGCCGGTGGCAGAAAGCGCTGCGGTCGCACCGGCGACCTGCAGCATTCGCCGCCGGCTGATCGGCATGGATGACATCTAGGACCTCCAGGTGGAGCACCAGGGCTGGCGGGGCAGCCGAAGGTGGGACGAACACAAACGCGGGACGGCTCGGAACGAGAGGTGAGCGTTCACATCGCATCCCGATGCTATGGGTAGCACCCGCCGAGATTCAAGACCGTAGCTGTCTTGCTGCTGAGCGGATCCGAATTTGTCCTGCACAGTGGGGATTGTGGACGGATGAGTGGGTCGCGGTTGGGCCACGTTCGGGCCACTGGTCGGTCGGGCACGGCTAGGGGCTGACCGGGTGGATTGTGATCGCTCACATGAACTTAATCCCCCGGCAGCCGCGATCCCCGCCCATGCGGAAGCCTCGACCGTGACCGAGGAAGCCGGACTCGGCCACCGGTCCGGGCGAGAGCCAATTCCCGCCCGTCCGTCGCCTCGCGAGGCCAGACCGCAGTGGTGGTCCATTGGGGTCGGTACCCGGCTCCGACGCCCCCAACTTCAGCCGCACCAGTCATCACACGTTACGTTTCGCACTTGCAACAGTCAATGTGGTCGGGCGTCGGGCGCCGAGGCTCAACCCATCTCGGATATCCGCTCTGAGCTGGAACTACGCGGAGAACCCGCGATCCTCCACGGCGATCGGCAGCAGCGAAGACTCAGAGAGCCTGCCTTGCGGTGAAAAGAGATCTGATGTATCCGATCCGGCGCTTCGGAGGGCTGCTATCGCCACCCGGAAGCGCACCGCCGCGTCGGTACGCGGTCGGTTAGAATCCGCCAACCGGTCAAACCAACACTTACCTCAACGATGGCCCGTCTGCGCGCCGGCCGGCGGTCGACCACCGCAGTCTCGCCGGCTCCGGCCGGAGGTCGAACTACGAGGGTGGCATGTCTCGCACTGACGAAGTGATCAACAGTATCAAGCGGATGATCCTCGAGGGGGTGCTCAAACCCGGCGACCGGCTGCCCGTCGAGAAGGATCTCGCCGAGTCCCTGGGGGTATCGCGCAGCTCCCTGCGCGAGGGGATCTCGGCGTTGTCACTGCTTGGTGTGGTCAACACCCGTCAGGGAGACGGGACGTACATCACGAAACTCGACGTCACCCAGTTGCTGGCACCGCTGGGCTTCGTGGTCGACCTCGAGGGTCGGGGCAACGCACGGCACGTCCATACGATCCGTCGGGTGCTGGAGTGCGAGGCCGCCCGGTTGGCCGCGACCCGGATCACCGACGAGGCACTCCTCCAGGCCCGCGAGTTGCTGGACGAGGCGACCCGGATCGCGGGTGAGGCGCCGCAGTACCACGAACGCATCATCGAGATCGACATCCACTTCCACCGGATCATCGCGGTGCACGGCGGCAACCCGATCCTGGTGGGGCTCATCGACGCGTTCGCCGGACGCACGGTACGCGGCCGGTTGTGGCGAAGCCTGCACGAGGAGGGCGCCGACCGACGTACCCACGAGGAGCATCTGGCGATCTGGAGAGCGCTCGTGGCGCGCGATCCGGAACGGGCGCGGATCCGGATGGCGAACCATCTGGTCGGGGTCGAGGAGTCCCTCTACGCGTTGGCCGACGACGAGCCGCTGTCCGAGCAGGGACCGCACTGACCGACGGTCACCGGCCCACCGGTGCGGCTTCGGAAGGGCCGCCGGCGTCCGGGCTCAACGGTCCTCGGGCAGGCGGGTGCGTAGCCAGTTCTCGGTCGTGGTGATGTGCATCAGGGCGGCCGCTTGGGCCCAGATGGCGTCCCCGGCGGCCAACGCCAGGTAGATCGCCTCGTGTTCGCGCAGTGTGCGTCCGGCGGCGTCGGCGTCGACCAGCCCGCGCCACACCCGGGCCCGCAGGGTCCGGCTGGAGATGCCGTCCAATACCGTCGACAGCGTCTCGTTGCCGGTAGCGGCGACGACCGCGCGGTGGAAGGCAAGATCGTGCTGGTTGAGCAGTTCCACATCGTCAGCGGCCGCGCGCATGGCCTCCAGATGGCCCTTGACCTCGGCGAGCTGCTGCGGCGAGATCCGGGTGGCGGCGAGCCCGGTCGCCGCGGGCTCGAATAGCCGCCGCACCTCGGTGAGTTCCAGCACGGTGTCGCCCTGTAGCAGCTCGACCGCACCGCCGATGCCTTCCAACAGCACCCGCGGTTGCAGGCTGGTGACGAAGGTGCCGTTGCCCCGTCGCACCTCCAGCACCCGGGCCGCCACAAGTGCGCGTACCGCCTCGCGCATGATGTTGCGCCCCACGCCCAGTTCGGAGGCCAGCTGCTGCTCCGGCGGGAGCTTGGAGCCGGGCGGAAGCTCCCCCGACTGGATCAGCTCGCGGAGGCGTGTCATCGCCTTGTCGGTCAGCGACATGTCGTGACCCCTTGCTGGTCTCCCGCAAAGGTCAGCGGGTTTTAGGTGGCCTGCGGAGGCCGCAACCCTAGCAAGGTGATCCCATGTCTGGAGCAAGAGCTTCCGAGGATCCGGATGGGTACTCCATCGCTGCACGCTGAAGTTGCTGGTCACGCCCGTGTTTCCGATCTGTGTCTAGACGCGACTCACCAGGACGGCTATAAAGACATCCCATGCCAGACGGTTCAGTGGGCGACGTGACATCGCGGCGGCGGACGGCAGCGCCGCGGCCGACAGGGTTGGCGAGTGGACGAGGCGGACGGCTATGACCGAGGTGATCAGCGCGGTCGACGCGGTCGACGTCCGTTTTCCCACCTCCCACGAACTCGACGGCTCCGACGCGATGAACCCGGAACCGGACTACTCGGCGGCCTACGTGACCGTGCGCACCAGCACCGGCCAGGAAGGGTTCGGCCTGGCCTTCACCGTCGGACGCGGCAACGACGTCCAGGTGGCCGCGATCCAGGCGCTGGCCCCCCTCGTCATCGGTCTGCCGGTCGCGGACGTCCTCGCCGACCTGCACGGCTTCTCGCAGTTGCTGACCGGCGACAGCCAACTGCGCTGGCTCGGCCCGAACAAGGGCGCCATCCACATGGCCGCCGGAGCCATCGTCAACGCGACCTGGGACCTCTACGCGCGCCGGGAACGCAAGCCGCTGTGGCGCCTGCTGGCCGAGATGTCGCCGCAGCAGCTCGTCAGCCTGATCGACTTCCGGTATCTGCGGGAGGTCCTCACCCCCGAGGAGGCACTGGAGATCCTCCAGCGGGCGCAGCCGGGACGGGCGCAGCGCCAGCAGCGGCTGCTCGACAACGGATACCCGGCCTACACCACCACACCGGGCTGGCTCGGCTACACCGACGACAAACTCGTCCGGCTGTCCAAAGAGGCCGTACGGGACGGCTTCGGCCTGATCAAGCTGAAGGTCGGCGCGGACAACGACGCCGACGTACGGCGGATGGCCCTGGCCCGGGAGGCGGTGGGGCCGGACATCCGGATCGCGGTCGACGCGAATCAGGCGTGGGGAGTCGACCAGGCGGTCACCTGGTTGACGTCCCTCGCACCGTACGACCCGTACTGGATCGAGGAGCCCACCTCGCCGGACGACATTCTCGGCCACGCCGCGATCCGCAGAGCGGTCGCACCGATCAAGGTCGCCACCGGCGAGCACTGCCACAACCAGGTCATGTTCAAACAGCTGTTGCAGGCCGAGGCCATCGACGTCCTGCAACTCGACGCCACCCGCGTCGCCGGAGTGAACGAGAACGTCGCGATCCTGCTGCTCGCCGCCAAGTTCGGCGTGCCGGTCTGCCCGCACGCCGGCGGCGTCGGCCTGTGCGAGATGGTCCAGCACCTGGCGATGTTCGACTACGTCGCGGTCAGCGGCAGCACCGACGATCGCATGATCGAGTACGTCGACCATCTCCATCAGCACTTCGTCGATCCCGTTGTCATCCGGAACGGCCACTATGCGGCACCACGGGCCCCGGGCATCGGTGCGCGGATGCATCCCGAGTCGGTCGCCGCATACCGCTTCTCGACCGGCCCGCAGTCGACCTCCGCACGCTGGCCGGTCGGCCAGTGAACAGATCGGCGACGGGTGGCCGTGCCGTGGGCTGGCCTCTCGGCCAGCCCACGGCAAGCACCCTCAACCTCACGTCCGGGCATTTCTCAGACAGGAGCCGTGATGAACCGTAGACCCATCGCCGCGACCGCGGCCGTTGCCATGTCCGTCGCACTGCTGACCGGCTGCGCCGGCAGCGACAACTCCCCCGGTGACGGCGGTAGCACGACTCCGGTGGTCGGCGTCGACTATCCGCGGTCGGACACCGACTTCTGGAACTCCTACATCAAGTACACCCCGCAGTTCGCCACCGAACTGGGGCTGGACCTGAAGACGACCAACTCCCAGAACGACGTGGCGAAGCTGACCTCCAACGTGCAGTCGTTCATCAGCCAGGGCGTCAAGGGCATCGCCATGGCGCCGCAGGACACCGCCGCGATCGCCCCGGCCCTGCAGACCCTGGCCACCAAGAAGATCCCGGTCGTGACCATCGACACCCGCCCCGACCAGGGCAAGGTGTTCATGGTCGTACGCGCCGACAACCGCGCCTACGGCGAGAAGGCGTGCCAGTTCCTCGGTACGAAGCTGGGCGGCGCAGGCAAGGTCGTCATGCTCCAGGGTGACCTGGCCTCCGTCAACGGCCGGGACCGTACCGAGGCGTTCAGCGAGTGCATGAAGAAGAACTACCCGGGCATCAAGGTCTTCGGTGAGGCGACGAACTGGGACGGCGCTCTCGCGTCGCAGAAGCTGCAGATCCGGCTCACCGAGCACCCGGACATCAAGGGCGTCTACATGCAGTCCAGCTTCGCCCTGGCCGGGACGCTTCAGTTGCTGAAGCAGCGCGGCCTGCTCACCGCGCCGACCGACCCGAAGCACGTCTTCGTGGTCTCCAACGACGGCATCCCGAAGGAGCTGCAGGACATCGGCGCCGGCAACATCGACGCCACCGTCTCCCAGCCCGCCGACCTCTACGCCAAGTACGCGCTGCACTATCTCAAGGCGGCCATCGACGGCAAGACGTTCCAGCCGGGCCCGACCGACCACGACAGCACGATCATCCAGGTACGCGACGGGGTGCTCGAGGACCAGCTCTCCGCACCGCTGGTGACCCTCGACGGCGGAACCTACGGCGGCGTACCGAGCCTCAAGCCCGATGACAAGTCCCTCTGGGGCAACAACATCGGCTGACCAGCCGCGGAGGAGAACACCGGCACATGAGCGGCAACGGGAAGTCGTCGACGCGCCCGCCATCCGCCCCGGACGACGGGCGGGCCCCAGCGGGCCCGCCCGTGGCGGAGGCTACCGACATCACCAAGCGGTACGGGTCGACCGTGGCCCTCGACCATGCGCGGATCACCGTACGCAGTGGCGAGACACACGCCCTGGTCGGCCGGAACGGGGCTGGCAAATCCACCCTCGTCTCGATCCTGACCGGTCTGCAGCCCGCCGACTCCGGAGAGATCAGGTTTTCCGGGCAACCGGCACCACGGCCGTCCGACCGCGACGCCTGGCGGCAGCAGGTCGCCTGCGTCTACCAGAAGTCGACAATCATCCCCCAGTTGACCGTGGCCGAGAACCTGCTGATCAACCGGTACGACCGGGGCCGCAGCGGGCTGATCGACTGGCGAACGCTCCGCCGCCGGGCGCGGGACCTGCTGGCCGTCTGGTCCGTCGACGTGGACGTCGACGCCAGAGCCATGGACCTCAGCGTCGAGCAGCGCCAGTTCGTGGAGATCGCCCGGGCCCTGTCGTTCGGCGCCCGGTTCATCATCCTCGACGAGCCCACCGCCCAGTTGGACGCCGCCGCGATCGACCGCCTCTTCGACCGCGTCCGCGACCTGCAGAACCAGGGCGTCACCTTTCTGTACATCAGCCACCACCTACAGGAGATCTACGAGATCTGCGACATGGTGACGGTCTTCCGCGACGCCCGGCACATCGTCACCGCCCCGGTCGCCGAGTTGCCACGCAGTGAGCTGGTCGCGGCGATGACCGGCGACGCCACCGCACTCGAGGCCCCGCGCTCCCGGACGGCGCCGGCCGGGAGCGCCGACGTGGTCCTCGACGTGGCCGCACTGACCCTCGACGGGATGTTCCAGGACGTGTCGTTCCAGGTGAGGTCCGGCGAGGTCGTCGGCCTCGCCGGCTCGGGCGGCAGCGGCCGCACCGAGGTGGCCGAGACAATTGTCGGGCTCCGCGCGCCGCACGCCGGAACCGTCACGGTCGACGGCCGGCACCCCCGAGCGGGCAGCGTCAGCGCCGCCCTGGCCGGCGGCGTGGGGTTCGTGCCCCAGGACCGCCACCACCAGGGCCTGGTCACCGGCATGTCGATCGCCGACAACGCCACGATGACCATCCCGGAGCGGCTCGGGTCGGCCGGCTTCCTCAGCACCCGCCGACGCGACGCCATCGCGAACACCCTGATCGACGAGCTGGCCATCAAGACGCCCGGACCGGACCTGCCCGTCTCCGGACTCTCCGGCGGCAACCAGCAGAAGGTCGTCATGGCACGCGCCCTCGCCAACGACCCCCGGGTGCTCGTCCTCATCACGCCCACGGCGGGCGTGGACGTACGGTCCAAAGAGTTTCTCCTCGACAAGGTCGACGAGGTCGCCGGCACCGGCACCGGTGTCGTCGTCGCCTCCGACGAACTCGACGACCTGCGGATCTGTGATCGCGTCCTGGTGATGTTCCAGGGCCGCATCGTCGCCGACATGCCCAGCGGCTGGAGTGACCACGACATCGTGGCCGCCATGGAAGGACTGACCGTCGATGCCTGAGAGCCTGACCGCGGCTGACACAGCCACCGACGGCCCTGCCGTCACCGCCGGCCGCACGCCCCGACGTCCCGTCGGCAAGCTGGCGATCGCCCGGCTACGAGACCTCGCGCTGGTACCGGCGATCGTGCTCATCGCCGTTGTCGGGCAGATCATCAACCCGGTCTTCCTCAAGCCCGACAACTTGATCAACATTGTGCAGACCATGTCGGAGATCGCGCTGCTCGTCCTGGCCCAGACGATCGTCCTCGTCGCCGGCAAGATGGACCTGTCGCTGGAATCCACCTTCGGCCTCGCCCCCGGCGTGGCAGCATGGCTGACCGTCGCCGTCGGCACCGGTCACGGCATCGGGCTCGTACCCGGCGCCTGGAGCATCCCGGTCACCCTGGTGGTCGGCGCGCTCATCGGCATCGCCAACGCCGCGCTGATCGTCCGGTTCGGCCTACACGGCTTCATCGTCACCCTCGGGATGCTCATCGTCCTGCGCGGCCTGCTCACCGGCATCTCCGGCGGGCAGACGTTCTTCAACCTCCCCGAGTCGATGATGTACCTCGGCAACGCCGTCTGGATCGGCATTCCGGCATCCATCTGGCTCTGCGTCGCGCTGTTCGCGGCCGGGATCATCCTGCTCGGCTACACCGGCTTCGGACGATCCCTCTACGCCATCGGCGGCAACGTCGACGCCGCCAAGGCGGCCGGCATCCGCACCGACCGCGTACTCTGGATCGCCCTCATCGGTGCCAGCGTCCTGGCGGCCCTGGGCGGCCTCATGCTCTCCGGTCGCCTCGCCTCGGTCGCCGCCTCACAGGGCAACGGCGCCATCTTCACCGTCTTCGCCGCGGCGGTCATCGGGGGCGTCAGTCTGAACGGCGGCAAGGGCACGATGTTCGGCGCGTTCACCGGTATCCTGCTGCTCTTCATGATCCAGAACGTGCTGACACTCGCCGGGGTTCCGGCGCAGTGGATCGGCGCGCTGAACGGCGCCATCATCCTCATCGCGCTCGTCGTGTCCCGGATCACCGGGGGCCGGGCGCAGGAGTAGCCGGCTCCGAACCGCGCCGGAGCCGGGTGCCTCCGGCGTCCGCCCGGCGCAACGGACGCGAAGAGATCACCGGCCGGCGGGCCGGCGTGACCGCCGGCCGGTGATCCTTCCCACCGGGCGGGCCCGGTACTTCGGCCCGCCCGGTCGTACGAACTCGGTCAGGAGGTCGTGACCGAGTGGAAACCGGTGTTGAACTGGCCCGTCCCCCGCTCCATCCGGACCGTCCCCGTCAGGGAGTGGTCAGGTCGAAGCGGCTGACGGTCACGGATCCGCCGAGGGCCGCCGTGGCGTAGTTGAAGATTCCGAACCGGTAGCCCATGAAGAACTGCCAGGCGTTGTTCAAGGTGAAGCCGGGGCCCAGATTGGTGAAGTTGACCCCGTCGGTGCTGTAGGAGAAACGGGCCTGCCGACCCGACCCGGGTCTGACGTCCGCATTGACCCGCAACCAGATCCGGCCGCCGGACACCGCCGCACCGGCCTGTTCGCTGCCGGTACCGGTGGTCTGCCAGCTCGAGTTCATGGTCAGGTTGTTGGTCATCACCACCCGGGTCGTGCCGTTGTCGCGTCGAACGCCGATCCACGCCGACGAATCGCGCAACATCGCGAGCCCGGCCCGGTCGCCGTTGGCCATCCCCGAGTAGTTCAGCTCGATGGTCGCTGTCGAGGACGGGCCCTGGATGCGGTGGGTCAGCGTGTTGCGGGCGTTGTACAGGTCGTTGGTGACGGTCGCGGTCTGCAGGCGCAGCCCGTCGTTGACCGACCACCGGCTGTTGTCCGGCACGTGGTTCCACTCGTACTGCGGGCCGAGGGTGGTGCCGGCGAACGTGTCGACGCCGGTGAGCGGCTTCACCGCGCGCGGCGGCGGCGGCAGGTTCGGCTTCGGGTACGAGGCGCCCCACGCGCCGTTCACCGTCTGCAACACGGGCCAGCCGTCCGAGCTCCAGGTGATCGGCGCGAGGGCGGGAACCCGGCCACCGGGGTACGCGTCGACGAACGACATGTAGTACCAGTCGCCGTTCTGGGTCTGCACCAGCCCGCCCTGGTGGGGTACGCCACCGCCGGAGATCGGACCCGGCAGGTTGAGCAGCACCTGCCGCATCTCGTACGGCCCGAACGGGTTGCTCGCCTTCAGGACGTACTGCCCGTTGGCGGGGCGGGTGAGCCAGATGTAGTAGCTGCCGTTGCGCTTGTAGAAGCGGGCACCCTCCAGCGTGCCGACGCTGGACGGGGTCTGGAACACCTGCTGCGCCCGGACCTGACTGAGCCCGTCGGCGGAGAGCTGGGCGACGCTGATGGTGCTGTTGCCGTAC
The DNA here is from genome assembly GCF_015690345.1 of Plantactinospora alkalitolerans. GTDB lineage: Bacteria > Actinomycetota > Actinomycetes > Mycobacteriales > Micromonosporaceae > Plantactinospora > Plantactinospora alkalitolerans. The sequence goes on from NZ_JADPUN010000291.1 coordinate 12,758, forward strand.
GCCACGTACATGGTGTCGTTGTCGTCGACGAGCAGCCCGGCGTCGTAGTAGCAGTTGTTGATGCGCGAGCGCTTCTGCCAGGGGCCTTCGACGGTGGTGGCGGTGTAGACGTAGGTGCGGTTGAACTCGGTGCAGCCGATCCAGTAGTAGGTGCTGTTGCTCCGCCGGTAGTTGAGCGTCGACGCCCAGATGCCCTTGACGTAGGCGCGCCCGCCGGACAGGTTGTAGGCGCTGTTCTCGAAATCCGCCAGGCTGGGCACGGAGTGGCCGGCGAACTCCCAGTTGACCAGGTCGTAGGAGCGCAGGATCGGTGCGCCCGGCGAGTAGTGCATGGTCGACGCCGACATGTAGTACGCGTTGTCGACCCGGATGATGTCGACATCGGCGAAGTCCTGCCAGACCACCGGGTTGCTGAACGACGACGGCCCCGAGGTGGGCGTCGGCGTCGGGGTGGGCGTCGGCGTCGACGTGGGGGGTGGTGTCGACGTGGGCGTCGTGGTGGGCGACGTGGACGGGACGGTGCCCGAGCACGTGGTGCCGTTGAGGGCGAAGCTGGCCGGTACCGGATTGTTGCTGCCGCTCGTCGATCCGTTGAAGCCGAAGCTCACGCCGCCGTTGGTCGGGATGCTGCCGTTCCAAGTGGCGTTCGTCACGGTCACGTCGGCGCCCGACTGGGTGAAGCTGCCGCTCCAGAGCTGGGTGATCGTCTGCCCGGCCCCGAATGACCAGGTCAGTCGCCAACCATTCACCGGGTCGCCGAGATTGTCGATGTTGACGCTGGCGCCGAAACCGGTCGGCCACTGGTTGGTGATCGTATAGGTCACCCGGCAGCCGGCGGCGGCCTGCGCGGACGCCACGGTCAGGCCGACCGCGACGAGCGTCGCCGCCGCTGCGGCGGCCACCATCGATCGGGTACGTGTCAGGGACATGCCACTCTCCGTTCCACCGTCCGGCGGACGGCGCTCGCGTAACGCTCGCGGCTCGGCTCAACCAGCGGCCGTTGGCCACCGGTTCGGGCGCGGCCTCAGGCGGTGGTGCAGGCCGCTCCGTTCAGGGTGAAGGCGGTCGGTTTGGCGTTGCTGCCGGCCCAGTTGGCGATGAATCCGAAGCTCGTGGCGCCGCCGGGGCTGATTGATCCGTTCCACGACACGTTGGTCGCGGTGACCTGCGAGCCGCTCTGGGTGTAGCTCGCACTCCACGCCTGGTTCAGTTGCTGGCCGTTGGCGAAGGACCAGCGCAGGCTCCAGCCGTTGACGGGTGCGGTGCCGGTGTTGCGGATCGTCACGTCGCCCTGGAAGCCGTCGGGCCACTGGCCCGTGATCGCGTAGGTGACCTGGCAGGAGCCGGGCGCCGTGGTCGGGCCGGTCGTGGGCGTCGCGGTCGGACCCGCGGTGGGCGTCGCGGTCGGTCCGGCGGTGGGCGTCGCGGTCGGACCTGCGGTGGGCGTGGCCGTGGGGGTACCGGGCCCGCCGCTGACCCGGAAGACGACCGTGCCGTGACCGGGCACGCTCGCGGAGATGTTGCCGGAGGTGCTGCTCGTCGCGTTGGTCCACGCGTCGAGCAGGGTGAACGAACTTCCGGACAGGCCGATCGCGGTGGCGCTGGTGCTGATGGTGGTCGCGCCGGCGCCCTGGTTGAACAGCGCGACGGCGACGTCTCCGTTGGCCAGCCGCTTGGCGAGCACGCGACGGGTTCCGTCGAAGGAGACCTGGGAGGCCTGTAGGCCGAGAGTGTCCTGGCTGATCGCGATGAGGTTCTGGTTCTTCAGGATCGTCTGGGTGGCCGCGTTCATGTTCCGCAGGTCGTTTCCGGCGATCAGCGGCGACGCCAGGATGGCCCACAGCGCGAAGTGGCTGCGCATCTCGGTGTCGGTCATGCCGCCCCGACCGACCTCCATCATGTCCATGTCGTTGAACGAGCCGGGCCGCGCGTAGCCGACCAGCGGCACCGTGACGTCGACGATGTTCTGGATCCCCATGGGGTAGCCGTTGGTCTGGCCGCTGTTCCAGGTATTGGTGATGTCCTCGGTGGTGCGCCACATGTTGGACACGTCGCCCCAGTTGCGTTGCGGGCCGGTCTTGGAGTGGATGCTGTTCGAGTTGATGCTGTAGAGGATCGGACGGCCGGCGGCGGCCAGGGCGTCGCGCATCCTCGCGAAGGTGCGTACCTGGTCGTCGATGCTGCCGCTGGGGGAACACCAGTCGTACTTGAGGTAGTCGACGCCCCAGGCCGCGAACTGGCGCGCGTCCTGGGTCTCGTGGCCCTGGCTGCCGGTCGCGCCGGGGTAGGAGCCGAAGTACTGCGCACAGGTCCGGTCCAGCGGCGCCTGGTAGATGCCGAACTTCAGGCCTCGGGCGTGGATGTAGTCTCCGAGGGCCTTCATTCCGCTGGGGAACCGGCTCGGGTCGCCTTGCAGATTTCCGGCGGAGTCGCGGTTGGGGTTCATCCAGCAGTCGTCGACGACGACGTACTGGTAGCCGGCGTCGCGCATCCCGGAGCTGACCATCGCGTCCGTCATCTGCCGGATGAGGGTTTCGTTGATGTTGCAGCCGAACGTGTTCCAGCTGTTCCAGCCCATCGCCGGGGTGCGTCCGACACCGTTTTCGAGCGCCTGCGCGTCGGATGTCGGCAGCATGGTCGCGGCCCCCGCCGTCACCAGCAGCCCGGCCGCCAACGCGATCGCCATCCGGCGGCCGCGAACGAGACGTCTCATCGGTTTCGATCCTCTCCAGGAGGGTGCCGTCGCCCGCCGCTGGGCGGCGAGCATCCGGCGAGGGTGGTGGCCGGCGCGGCACGCCTCCGCAGCTGGGAAGGCCGAGGGGGCGACGCGGAGGCGCGCCACGTCCGGTCAGGTCGTCGTGCAGGTGATATCGGTCGGTGAGTTGTTGACACTGTTCGCGGTGGCGATGAATCCGAAGGTGGTGGAGCCGCCGGCGGGGAGCGCTCCGTTGTAGGTCGCGTTGGTCACCGTCACGTTCGCTCCGCTCTGCGTGTACGAGCCGCTCCACATCTGGTTGATCACCTGCCCGCTGGGGAACGTCCAGGACACGGTCCAACCCTGGATCGGCGACGATCCGGCGGTCACCGTCACCGCGCCCTGGAAGCCGCCCGCCCACGAGCCGGTCACCGCGTACGACGCACGGGCCCCGGACGGCGCGGGCGGACTGGTGGGACTCGACGTCGGGGAGACCGGGGCGGTCGGGCTCACCGACGCCGTGGGACCGAGGGTCGGCGATGGTGTCGCACCGGGCCGGACCGCACGGTAGCTGTGACCGGCCTGGACGTTGAACTGGACGACGTCGGACTCGGGCCGCGTGGCGGAGGGCGTGGCGCCGTCGGTGACGTCGACCAGGGTGTAGCTGCCGGTGAACAGTCGGGCACGTAGCCTGACGGTGCCGTCGCGGTCGGCCCGGAGAAGGAACTCGTCGGCCTGACCGCTGGTCCACGCCATGCCGACGGTGTATCCGCCCCGACCCCGCAGGCCCGCGACCTGTCCGGTGGGCCAGGCGGTCGGCAGTGCCGGCAGCAGGTGGAGTTCACCGTTGTGGCTCTGCAGCAGCATCTCGGCGATGCCGGAGGTGGCGCCGAAGTTGCCGTCGATCTGGAACGGCGGGTGGAGATCGAACATGTTCGGCGCGAGCCGGTCCGTCCGTACGAGGTCGCGGAGGAGCTTGTGCGCGCGGGCGTTGTCCTCCAGCCGGGCCCAGTAGTTGATTTTCCAGGCGAGTGACCAGCCGGTCCCGTCGTCACCGCGCAGCTCCAGCGTCCGGCGGGCGGCCTCGTACAGCTGGGGGGTTCCACGCCTGGTGATCTGGTTGCTGGGATGCAGCCCGTACAGGTGGGAGACGTGCCGGTGGTAGCGCTCGGTCTCGACCCAGTCGGCCAGCCATTCCTGGATGTTGCCGCGGGAGCCGACGCGCGTCGGTGGCAGGCGGTCCCTGGCCGTGCGGACCTGGGTTCGGAAGGTGGCGTCCACACCGAGCACCTCGCTCGCCCGGGCGCAGCCCTCGAACAGGTCGCGGAGGATCTGGTTGTCCATGGTGGGGCCCGCGCACACGCTGGCGTCGGTGTGGTGGGCGAGTTCCGGGGAGTTCGACGGATTGGTGACCAGGTATCCGAGCGTCGGGTGGGTGACCAGGGTGTCGAGGAAGAACTGGGCGGCGCCCTTCATCGCCGGGTAGTTCGACCGGAGGAATCCGACGTCACCGGTGAACAGGTAGTGCTCCCAGATCAGGGTGGACAGCCAGGCGCCGCCGGTCTGCCACATGCCCCAGAACGCGCCGTCGACCACCGACGAGCCCCGCCAGCCGTCGGTGTTGTGGTGCGTGACCCAACCGCCGGCGCCGTACTGCACCTGGGCGGTGCGGGCGCCGCTGACGGCCAGCTCCTTGATCATCTCAAAGACCGGCAGGAAGCACTCGGGGAGGTTGGTCGTGTCGGCGGGCCAGTAGTTCATCGGAAGGTTGGCGTTGATGGTGTATTTCGAGTCCCACGAGGGCGCCATCTGGTCGTTCCAGATGCCCTGGAGGTTCGCCGGCTGGGTGCCGGGCCGCGAGGAGGAGATCAGCAGGTACCGCCCGAACTGGAACAGCAGCGCGGAGAACTGCGGGTCGTTCGCGCTCGCGTGCTGCGCGATCCGGACGTCGGTCGGCTGGTCGGCCGCCGACGTGCGGCCCAGACTGATCGTGACGCGGTTGAAGAGCGCCTGGTAGTCGGCCAGGTGCCGGCTCCGCAGTTGGTCGTGGTTGACGTTTCGGGCGGCGTTGAGGCGGGTGCGCGCGATGCCCTGGTAGTCGCCGTTGACGGTGCGGTAGTTGACGTAGCTGGACCCGATCGAGACCAGCAGCGTGACGCTGGTGGCCCCGGACACCCGCAGCGTGCCGCCGGAACTGCTGACGGTGCCGCCGGTGGCGGTGGCGTTGGCCAGGGCGAGGAACCGGACCGAGCCGTTGATGCCCTCCATGTTGCCGGAGATGCCGTCGATGGCGATCGTCGTGGCGTCCGGGCTGGAGGCGGTCGTTCGTTGTGGGCTGTCGAACGTGGCACTGAAGGTGATCGAGTTGGCGCGGTCGGCGGTCAGCCGGATCACGATCACCTGGTCCGGTGCGCTGGCGAAGACCTCGCGCTGGTGCCGCACGCCGTTCAACACGTAGGTGGTGGTGACGGTGGCGGTGGTGAGGTCGAGCGTCCGGTTGTACTGCGACGACCCGCTGGCGGAGCCGAAGGCGAGTCGGAGGTTGCCGACCGGCTGGTAGGCGAGTTGTCCGCCCGGGCTGCCCATCATCGTCTGGTTGATCAGATCCTGGGCCTGGCTCCACTGGTCGGCGAAGACCCGCCGCCGGATCTCCGCCAGGTTGGCTGCGCCTCGGGTGTTGGCGGAGTCGTACGGGCCGCCGGCCCAGATCGTGTCCTCGTTGAGCTGCAACCGCTCGGTGTCGACGTTTCCGAACACCATGGCGCCGAGGCGCCCGTTGCCGATCGGCAGTGCCCGGAGCCAGTCGGTGCCGGCCGCTTCGTCGTACCAGAGTGCGAGGTCGTTGGCCGCCAGCACCTGCGGGGGCGCGACGGAGCCGGCCCGGGCGACGGCGGTCCATCCCGCCGGCAGCAACGCCGCTCCGGCACCCGCCGCCCCCGCTCGGAGCAGCTTCCTTCGTGTCACTTCAGACATGATGATCTCTCCAGGTCGCGCGGATCAGGGCTGGTGCGAGTGGGGGTGCCGATCCCGGGATGGTGCGCCCGGCCCGACGTGACGCAACCCCTTCTGCCCTGCACACCGGCACACATGTAGGTACGGCTCCACGGCCGTCCGGCCCGCTCTCGCCGGGCAGCCCTGCCCAAGGTCGCCCGGTGGCACGGCGCCGGCCCGGTCACCATGCCTGTCATCGACGGTTATCGCTGTCACCGTATGGCGATCATCTGATGAATGTCAATATCTGGCGCAACGGCTTTCGGTCCTTTCTGGGGCTATTTTCGGAAAAGGTCCATCGGTTGCCCAAATTGATAGGATGACTATCGACACCCACTCCTCGGTGTCGCCCGGTCGCCGGACATCGCTCGCGACACTCTGGTCGGGACGCATCTTCAGGACGTGATGCGGAAGGTCGCGTCCTGCCGGTCCGCCTCGCTCGAACTCGCGTTCAGCGGATCGATCCGCAGCAGATAGTTGGCGTGCCGCAGGTGGCGGTCCGGGAAGTTGAACGAGCGGAACGAGGTCCACGCCGGGTCCGCCAGTCCGGCCGTGGGATAGAAGGTGGCGTCCGCCCGATACGTCGACGAACCGTCGTCGGGGTCAAGCCGCAGCGCGTAGGCGTAATGCCGTACGAAGTAGTCGGGCAAATTCGAGAACTTCAGGCGTACCCAGCTCGGCGTACCCCACCGGGAGACGAGTCCGCCGTCGGTGGTAGCGCCCGTGTTCGCCGCCCAGGCCGTACCGGGCAGGCCCACCACCGACACGGCGGACAGCCCGCCCGAGGCCGCAGCGGCCTTGAGAAGTGCTCGTCGGGTGACAACCACGATGCTGACCTTTCTGAGCCGACTGCGGATGCTGGCGACGACGGGCGGACGACGGTGGCGGAACCGGCTCAGTTGTCCTTGTGGGACGGGGCCCGCCGTTCCGCCAAGGCTCGGAGGCGCCGGCTGCGCGTCGCCATGGGGCGCCCGGCCCGGCCCGGCCCGGCCCGGCCCGGCGACCGGCGAGCGAGCAGCGGAAGGTCCATGTGAGCGCTAACACCGATGCCGGGCGGCTGCCGAGATCAGACGTCCACACGAAGGAATGCCGAACCGGCTCACCCGGGCACCCCCCGGACGGCTGACCACCATGCCCAGATGGACTGTGGACGATGACAGTGACGCTCGTCAAGATGTGTCGGCAATGTTTCGCGAAAGTCCTGACTCGATCCAGCATCGACGCGGCTGTCGAGACAAGATCGTGTGCTGCCCTCTGAAACGCCCATAACTGGCGGACGGGACGGCTTCCGGGCCACGTGTCCGATCGATGGCGCCACCGGCGAGGCGCCGGACCATCCAGCCAGACGCCTCGCGTTGACCAGCAGGTTCGGCACCCGTACGACGGCTACCCGTTCTCGCCGGGACACCCGGACCGCAGCCCGAAAAAGATCCCGGCCCGCCCGGGGCCAGCCGACCCGCCACGTGGCCGGCGTCGCCGCGCACCTCGTCCGCACATCGGGATCCTTGAATATGAAGGCGCCCCGCCGTAACATGACCGTGGGCGAATTGTTATCGCTAACATTCGTGGCGAGGCTTCGATAGCGGATCCGGCGGCGCACCACCGGCCGACCGCACCCGGCGGGATCAGGAGAAGTTTTGTGAGAAGACTCAGAGTGGCCAATGCCGCCTTGGTATCGGCCGGCGCCGTCCTGCTGGCATCGACCGCGGTCGCCGTGGCGCTCCCCGCCGGGGCCGCCGCCGCCGGCTGTTCGGTGAACTACACGGTGTCGTCACAGTGGCAGGGTGGCTTCGGCGCCAACGTCACCATCACCAATCTCGGTGACGCGCTGACCAGCTGGACACTGACCTGGTCCTACAGCGCCGGCCAGACCGTGACACAGGCCTGGAACACGACGCTGACCCAGAGCGGTGCCGCGGTCACCGCCAGGAACGTCAGTTACAACGGAGCCATCGCGACCAACGGAACGGTCTCGTTCGGCTTCAACGGCTCGTGGACCGGCAGCAACCCCGCTCCGACCAGTTTCGCGGTGAACGGGGTGGCCTGTACCGGCGACCCGGTGCCGACCACCACACCCACCACGACCCCGACCACCGCTCCCCCGACCACCACGCCCACCA
>NZ_JADPUN010000055.1 GCF_015690345.1 Plantactinospora alkalitolerans
GCCGAACCCATCTCCGACCAGTTCGAGAACAGGCTGAAGTTCATCGAACCCCAGGACGTTCCGTTGTCGTGCGTCGTGGCGTACACCAGATGCCGACCGTTGTACGGCGCGTAGGTGAAGTCCTTCAACGAGACCCACCCCGACCTCGGAGTCGCCAACTGACCCGTCGACGACCACCGGTACGACGACGGCAGCGAGCACCCACCACCGCCCGTCGGTGTCGGCGTGGGTGTCGGTGTCGCACTGGCCGTCGGCGTCGGCGTCGGGTTGGTGGGTCCGCCGACCTGGACGAGCTGCCACTGCTGGTTCGTCCCGCCGTGGTCGCTGTACTGCACCACCCGGCCGCCGTCAGCGGTGGACGAGTTCTGGACCTCCACCGCCTTACTGCTGCCCTGGTTGATCAGACGGTAGTACCCGCCCGAGTCGACCAGCCTGAACTGCTGGTTCGCCCCGCCGTGGTCCGCGTACTGCACGATCGCGCCGCCATCCGCGGTCGAGTTGTTGGACACGTCCAGTACCTTGCCCGAGTGCCTCGCCCGTACCCGGTAGTAGCCGTTACCGGAGTTCGCGAACTGCCACTGCTGGTTCTGCCCACCCGTGCGGGCGTACTGCTGGATGCAGGCGTTGTCGGCCGTGGACACGCCACACACGTCCAACGCCTTACCGCTGTTGCGGTTCACCACCTCGTACCAGGCGTTCGAGTCGACGGGCCCGCCCGATCCTCCGGTGGGAGTCGGCGTCGGGTTGCCGGTCACCGGCGGGGTGGTGGGCGCGGGGGTGCCGCTGTTCAACGCCTCGAGGGTGGCCGTGTACGCCGCCTTCTTGTTGCCGTTGCACTCGAACAGCAGCGGGGTGCCGCTGGAACGCCACGAGTCGCAGTCGCGTACGCCCCACGTGGTGATGCCGTTGCAGCGAGGAACGGCGAGGCAGTCGTTGACCACGTTGCGGTAGGTGTTGGCCTGGGTGCTGCCCGAGCCCTCGATGTCAAGCTCGGTGATCTGCACGTCCACCCCGAGGGCGGCGAAGCTCGACAGTGTGGTGCGGTAGTTGCTGTTGTACGGCGAGTTGGCGTTGAAGTGCGACTGGAACCCGACGCAGTCGATCGGTACGCCCCGGGACTTGAAGTCCTGGACCATCCGGTACACGGCCTGGGTCTTGGCCCAGGTCCAGTTGTCGGTGTTGTAGTCGTTGTAGCAGAGCTTCGCGTCCGGGTCCGCCGCGTCCGCGGCCCGGAACGCCGCCTCGATCCAGTCGTTCCCCGTGCGCTGCAGGTTCGAGTTGCGTCGCGCGCCGCTGTTGCCGTCGTCGAACGCCTCGTTCACCACGTCCCAGGCCATGATCTTGCCCCGGTAGTTGCTGGCCACCCGGGTGACGTGGTTCAGCATCGCGGAGCGCAGCGAGCTGCCCTCCATGGTCCGCATCCATTCCGGCTGCTGCGAATGCCAGGCCAGAGTGTGCCCACGCACCCGCCAGCCCCGGTTCAGGGCGTGGTTGACGATCCGGTCGGCGTTACCGAAGCTGAAGTTGTTCTGCTGTGGCTCGGTCGCGTCGATCTTCATCTCGTTCTCGGCGGTGACGACGTTGAACTCCCGGTTCAAGATCGTCGTGTACGCACTGTCGCCCAACCTCCCCCCGGCGACCGCGGCACCGAAGTACCGGCCGGACTGGGCTGCGGCCGCACCGAGCGTGGCCTCGGCGGCCTGGGCGAGGTTTGGTAGCAGCGATACGGTCAGGGTCGCGACTAACGCGGCGAATCCGGAAACCACGAGTGTTCGGAATCGACGCCCGGAGGGACGGGTCCGGGAGATCATTCTGATCCTCCATCTGTGGGATAGGGACGTTCCGGCGCTGTTCGGTCAAGGGCTCACCCAACTCGCGACGTCGGCCGTACCGCCGCGCACGCCCCACCAACTGGGACCACGACAGCAGGCGTGGATCGATTCGGGCTCCCGGAGAGCACGGGGTGGTTGCGGTCCGAGATCCCAGTCGCCCGCCTGGCCGGACTGTGGTGGTGGAACGCCCGGGGCTGCTGGGATGACGGACTGGTTCAGCGGCGCGAAGCCATGGCGCTCGTCAGACGGACGGACCTCCAGAGGGTCGAAAGATCGTGTTAGCGATCACATCTATCGATGGCTTCAGGCTGGCAGACTGGTCCAGGTTTCTCAACCGGAAGTTTCGGTTATCTGCCGGTACTTCCGAGAGTCGGCACCGAGGCCGCCGCGACGCCCTTGGTACGGCTTTCCTCGCTGTCCGACCACGCCGAGAAGGGGTCGGTGCGACGGACACAGCGCGGTTCGCCGCGATGCCCGGGCCGGACGCGGAACGCGTCGAATGACATCGGCGCGCCGCATCCCCCTGACGCTCGGCGTATTCGTGCTGACCGCGGTGCACAGCCTGGTCCAGACCTTGCCACGGCCGGACCTTGCCCCGGCCGGATCGCCCCGGCAAGGTCCGGCAACGCGTCAGAATCCCCGACCGAGGTGCGCGCCGCGTCGCTCGGGCGCCCCCCATCCTCTGGCGAGCCGGGATGAGTGCACGTTCGTTCCCCCGCCATAGAACTCAAGGAACTTCATGATCAACGGATCCCATTTATCGGGATCGAGATGCCGCGAGGATCCCGGGATCAGCAGTCCCTCTTGGACATGGACCCGAACGATCCGCACCTCGACCGCCACCACACCCGACCCGTCCGCCCCGAATGGATGGATCCGGTCGATCCGAGCCTCAAGGTTGATGGGGCACTCCGCGACCCGCGGCGGAGCCACCTCGTCGGAGGGCCAGGGAGTGAGACCGGCGGTCGCGAACTTCTCGGGCTCGTACCGGTACCCCTTCTCGAGCTTGTGGGGTGGCACCACCCGGCTGCCCGTCAGCAGTGCCAGCCGGTCGACCGCCTCCACCATCTCGGAGGCCGGCAGGTTGAGGACGCATTCGCCGGTCCGACCCAGATTCTCGGTCGTCTTCGATGTCCCATCCAGGCCCAGCATGCACGACCGACCGACCCACCACGCCGACGACATGGGTGACAGGTTCGGTGAGCCGTCCTCGTTCACGGTGCTGAGAAGGACGACCGGAGTGCCGAAGTACAGAACTCTCGGATGAATGACCCTGTGCATTTGTGTTCGTCCCATTTCTGCTCCGGGCTACCGGGAGGCTGAGGAATCGACCGGCACGGGACGGTCGGCGCTGGCGACGATGGGCGTCCCGCCGGCCGCGGAACCGACCGCGCCCGGAACACCTGCCCTGGACGGCAGGCGGACGCACAGCGCGGCGAGCGCGAGGAACACGACCACGCCGACGGCGCTGACCACGTTCAGCCCGGATACGAACGCAGCCTGCGCCATCGTCAGCAGCTCGGCAGCGAACCGCCCGCCGGACTCCTGGCCGGCGCTGACCGCGACGGCGAGGTTGTCGTTGATGGCGCCGGCGACATCGGCCGGCAGATCTGCGGGGACTCCGTCGGCGACCTCGCTGCGGTAGACGTAGGTCGCCAGACTGCCCAGCGTCGCGATGCCGACGGCGACACCGAACTCGCCGCTGGTCTCCAGGACCGCCGCCGCTGAACCCGCCTTCTCCGGCGGCGCCGAACCCATGACCACCGCGCCGCTGAGCGCCATCGGCAGACTCATGCCGAACGAGGCGAGCACGAGTCCGGCGACCAGCAGAGGCAGGCCGTGGTCCGCGCGTACGAAGGTGAGCGTCAGCAGACCGACGGCCGAGACGACGAGTCCGGCGGCGATGACGCGAGAGGCGTGGAAACTCTTGACGAACCGCGGCGCCAGTACGGAACCGATGATCATCGCGAGGTTCTGCGGGATCAGCCACAGCCCCGCCGCCAACGGCGAGAAGCCCTGGACGAGTTGCAGATACATCGCCGACACCAGACTGACGCCGGCCATCACGACTCCGCCGAACCACATCGTCGAGAGCGCGGTGCTGAACGCCCCGGCCCGGAACAGCCGTAGGTCCAGCAGCGGATTCTCCAGCTTGCGCTGGCGCCGGACGAACCCGGTGCCGGCAGCTGCCCCGACCACGATCGCGGTCACCGCCACCAGGCTGGCGCCGGACCGGGTGAGGGACTTCAGCCCGTAGATGGTGGGAAGGATCGCCATCAGTGACAGCAGCACGCTGAGCAGGTCGAGTCCGCCCGCGTGCGGGTCGCGGTACTCCGGCAACAGCACCGGGCCGAACACCAGCAACAGCGCCATGAACGGCACGCCGAGCAGGAACACCGAGCCCCACCAGAAGTGCTCGAGCAGTGCGCCGCCGACCAGTGGACCGACGGTCACCCCGGTCATGAAGCACGCGAACCAGATCGCGATGGCCCTCGCCATCTCGACGGGATCGTGGAACATGTTGCGGATCAGCGCCATCATCGACGGCATCAGGGTCGCGCCGACCAGGCCGAGGAGCGCGCGGCTCGCGATGAGCATCGTGGCGCTGGTGGAGTACGCGGCAAGAATCGAAACGACGCCGAACGCGGCCCCGCCGACGAGCAGCAGCTTTCGGCGGCCGATCCGGTCGCCAAGCTTTCCCATCGTCACCAGGAACCCGGCGAGCAGGAATCCGTAGATGTCGAGTATCCACAGCTGTTCGACGCCGTTCGCATCCAGATCCCCGCTCAGGTGCGGCAATGCCAGGTAGAGCACGCTGATGTCCAGCGACAGCAGCAGAGTCGGTAGCGTGAGGACGGCGAGCGCGGTCCATTCACGGCGGGTCGCCCTGGAGCCCCCCGCCACATCCAGTGTGTGCATGTCCGTTGCCTTTCTGTGCGTACGCCGTGATGGAGGGCTTATCCGGCCGGTGGAACGAACAACGGTCGGACTTCGACGCCGCCATCGCGGGTCGCCGGGTTGAGCTTGCCGATCCGCACTGCCGTGTCCAGGTCGGGCGCCTCCAGGACGAAGAAGCCCGAGATGACGTCCGTGGCACTGGTGAGGGCCGTTCCATCCGTCACGACGTCACCCCGGACGGACAGGGCGGTGGTGCTCGGCTCGAACGCGAAACCCGTCACGATCCGGCCGCCGAGTTCCTCGACCTCGGTCGCGTGCCGCTCGAGCAACTCGACGTACTCCGGGGTGAGGGCCATCGGATCGGCCGGCGCTGGCGAGTAGACGAAGATTCCGTACTGGGCCATCAGGTCCTCCTTGATTGGTGTCTCACGCAGGATCGGGTCCTGCTCCTTCCCGCAATGTGCGGACGAGATCGGCGAGCATCCGGTCGGCGGCGCTGTCGCCGAGCCGGGCGAGGGCTCCGTGGGCAAGGTCGACGTAGCGCAGTTCCCGAACCGGTACACCCGCACGGCGCAGCCGGGCCGCGTAGCGGCGGCCGTCGTCGCGCAGCGGATCGCGCTCGACGGTGACGATGGTGGCCGGTGCCACGGCGGCCACCGACGGTGCGGACAGCGGCGAGGCGTACGGGTCGGCGGACGCGGGCCCCCCGGGGAGATAGTGGTCGTAGTACCAGCGCATCCGGGCGGCGCTGTTGGGCGCGGCATGCGCGTGGTCCGCATAGGAACGCGTGTTCTGCCGCGCGTCCAGGTTGGGGGAGACCAGCACCTGCCGGGTGAGCGACGGCCACCCACGGTCGCGGGCGTGCAGCGCCACGGCCGCCGCGAGGTTCCCGCCAGCGCCTTCCCCCGCCACCAGCAGGCGCGCTGGATCGGCGTCGATTTCGGTGGCGTGGTCGGCCGCCCACTCCAGGGTGTTCGCCGCATCATGGAAGCCCGCCGGGTACGGATGCGGCGGTGCCGTTCGATAGGACGCCGACAACACCACCACACCGGTTCGCGAGCACAGTTCTCGGCACAACGCCTCGGCGCTGTCCACGCTGCCCGGTACGAAGCCGCTCGCGTGGAAGAACACCAGCAACGCCGGAGCCGGGCCGCCGGATCGCCGGACCGGCCAGTGGACCCGAGCGCGCAGTGGCCCGGCCGGGCCACGCAGTCGCATCCATGCCGCCCGCCCCACAACGGTTGCCTCTGCCATGGCGCCACGCTCGCAGCAAAGCGGCCGGACAGGGAAAGACCTTGTGCGTATGGCGGCCATGCGCAGACGACATGACCGCAAGCGGACGGCTGCGGCGATAATCTCGGTATGGACGAGGAGGGCCCGTCAGGGGCCGGCAGGGTGATCGCGCTACCGGCGGCGCCCGACGCGATCGAACTGCGGCACCTACGGGCGTTTGTCGCGGTAGCCGAGGAACTCAACTTCGGGCGGGCGGCGACCCGGCTGTACCTGTCGCAGCCGGCCCTGAGCCGACAGATCCGCGCCCTCGAGCGCCTGCTCGGCTGCGACCTGCTGCGGCGCTCCACCCATCGGGTCGAGCTCACCCTGGCCGGTGACGCCCTCCTGGAGCGGACCCGCCGGATCCTCGGCGACGTGGACGACGCCGTCACGGTGACCAGGTCGGTCGGCGGCGAGCTGGCCACCCGGATCAGACGGGTCTGGGAGGACGCCGTCGGCGACACCAACGCCGGCTCCGACGTCGCCGCGCTCCGCGAGGTCACCGAGGCGCTGCACGGACGATTCGTCCCGCCGGCCGAGGTCGCGATCCGGCCGGTGAACAGCGGTGGAGTCTCCTCGTTGCTGCTCTGCCCCGAGCCACAGGCGCCGACCAGCCTGCTGTACCTGCACGGTGGCGGCAACGTCAGCGGCTCGGCGTTCGGTTACCGGCACCTGGCTGGCGCCCTCGCCGTGGCGGCCGGCGTCGGGACGCTCCTGCCGGACTACCGGCTGGCGCCGGAGCATCCCTTCCCCGCCCAGCTCGAAGACGCGATGCGGGCGTACCTCTGGCTGGTCGACCGGGAGACCCACCCCCGCAGTGTCATCGTGGTGGGCGACTCGTCCGGCGCCGGCCTGGTGATGGCACTGCTGCTCTCCCTCCGGCAACAGCAGGGACCGCTGCCCGGCGGAGCGATCCTGCTCTGCCCCGGCGTAGACCTCAGCGGCGCGCTGATCAGGCGATCGACGGACGACGGGCCACAGCTGGCCGTCACACCGGAACAGGTACGGAGCCTGGCCGCGCTGTACCTCGGGGGACATCCCGTCGACGACCCGGTGATCGACCCGCTGAATGCCGACCTGACCGGATTGCCGCCGCTGCTCATCCAGGCAGGCACGGGTGACTTCGTCGTGGACGAGGCCAAGCAACTGGCCGCCCGCGCCCGCGCACACGGCGTCGACGTGCAACTGGAGCTCTACCCCGCCGCCACCCATGGCTTCCACACGTTCTGGTCGTTTCTGCCGGAGGCCGCCGACGCGCTGCAACAGGCGGGCTCATTCGCCCAGCGAGTACGGACCCGTCGACCCGCCGCGAACACGTCGTGGTAGACACCCCGCCACTCGGCCGATGGTCGCCCGCCCGCGTGGACGGCGGCCGCCCGCTCGGGTGCCCGCCGCCGCAGCCCACGATCTCGAACCAGCCCTGCTGGTCCATCAGGTACTTCGCCTCACGGCCAACGGCGTAGTAGCTGTCGAAGTTGTCGCTGTACGGCAGCTTCAGGGTGCCCTGGGCGGGGCTGACGGCCGTCCCCTTGCCCTGCCCGGTGGTGGTGGTGGTGATGATGCTGTAGACGTAGCCGGGCTGGACGGTCAACGCTCGAGGGGTCGCCGCGACCATTGGCTGAAACCACTGCCGTCCGTGCCAGGCGTCGCCGGGCCAGGGAAGACCCAACGGAAAGGCGGGAAGACGGCGGGTTGGATATTGGCGAGCCTCGATGTAGTGTCGGAACGCTGCCAGATCGCATCCTCCACTCCACCTGCTCGAGGAGCTGAAACATGTCGCGACGGCGTTGGCGCCCGGCCACCCTGCTGGCCGGCCTGCTCGTTCTGGCCCTGTCTGCAGTCCTGCTGCCACCGGCGTCGGTGGCCAGTACCGCGACGGCCGGCGCACCCCACACCCGCGCGGTGCCACTCACCGAGCTGACCGTGGTATCCGAACAGGTGGCTTCCGGTCTGCGGCGTCCGATCGCGCTCACCGGGCTGCCGGACGGCCGGATGCTGATCGCGGAGAAGAACGGCACCGTCCGCGCCTACCACCCCGACACCGGCCTGGCGGCCGCGCCGGTGCTCGACCTGAGCGCCCGGATCGACACGTCGGACAACGAGCGCGGCCTCCTCGGCATCACGCCCGCGCCGAACTTCGCGCGGACCGGGATCCTCTACGTGGCCTACACGAGCCTGCCGGCCGGCACGCTGACCCTGGCGCGAGTGCCGATCAGCGCTCCTGATCGGGTGCAGGTGCTGCTCACCCAGGAGCACGCCGAGTACGGCAACCACAACGGCGGACAGGTGGCGTTCGGCCGCGACGGCTACCTCTACTGGTCCCTCGGCGACGGCGGCCACGCGAACGACCCGTTCAAGTCCGGTCAGAACCTCGGCACCCTGCTCGGCAAGATCGTGCGGATCGACGTCAACCGCACCTGCGGGGCGAAGTCCTACTGTGTGCCCTCCGACAACCCGTTCATCCGCACGCGCGGCGCACGGCCAGAGATCTGGCTCTACGGGTTGCGTAACCCGTGGCGGTTCTCCGTCGACCCGGCCGACGGCTCGCTGTGGATCGGTGACGTCGGCCAGGGCCTGGTCGAGGAGATCAACCACATCCGCCCGTGGCAGGGTGGGGCGAACCTCGGCTGGTCCTGCCGGGAGGGCACTCCGGTGTTCGACCCGGAGCAGTGCCGGTCGGGCGGGCGGTACACCGACCCGGTCTTCGAGTACGAACATTTCATGACGGAAAGCTGCTCGGTGACCGGCGGCGTGGTGTACCGAGGGTCCGCCACCCCGGAGGCCCGGGGGACCTACGTCGCGAGCGACTACTGCTCGACCCTCGCGTTCGCCGTGCGTCCCAAACCCACGGGCGGCTACGAGTCCGCCACGATCGGCAACTTCCCGATCCAGCCGACCGCCATCGACGCCGACGTGCACGGCGAGCTGTACGTACTCAGTGACCTCCCGGGTTGGCTGAGCCGGGTGCGGTTCGAGCGGGTCCAGCCAGCCTCCGGCGGCGGGGCGGCGACCCGCTGAACTGCGGGCAGGCCCTCCGCATCCGCAACACCCCCGGGGACGGCCGCGTTCGGGCGGCCGTCCCCGGCTCACTCCGGTGGGCTGCTCGCCGAGCATCGGGCCCGGAGCCTCCGGCTGCCGCACCGGTACCGGCCGGGTTCCTCCACCTGGCGGTGCAGCGATCCGTTGGTCACCGGGCCGGATGAGAAAGCCCGCCACCCACGTGGACGGCGGCCGACCGCTCGGATGGGCGGCCGGCCGCCGTCGGACGGTACGCCGGGTCCTCGTGCCGGAATCTCAACCGATCAGCCGCGGACCCACTGCTGGTTGGCGCCGCCGTTGCAGTCCCAGATCTGGACGGTCGCACCGTCGCTCTGGCTGGCTCCGTTGACCTCCAGGCACCGGTTGGAGGCCGCACCCCGGATCGTGCCGGTCGGGCCCGGATCGCCGGTGTTACCCACCGGGGTGATGGACAGATTGTCGAACTGGGCGGTCACGCCCTGGCCGGTGCCGTACCCGATCTGGCGGAAGACCCGTTGGACGAGCGGGCCGGCCGCTGCGGTCAACCCGCCGCGCTCCTGGTCGCAGTGCCCGGGGAGCCGTTGCGTCTGCCGGGTGGGGTCCCGCTCAGCGGGCGCCCACGCTGGCGAGCCGGGGCTCGGCAGGCGACTCCGGACGCTCGTCACGCAGCGGTGACGGCTCGACCCGCAGCAGGCGGGCCGCCCAGACCGGCAGCCACCAGTTCCAGCGGCCCATCATCGCCACCGTCGCCGGCACCAGGATCGCGCGGATCAGCGTGGCGTCGAGCAGGATGCCCAGACCCATGCCGGTCGCGAACACGGCCACGTCGAACTCGCCGCCGCTGGCCATCGACACGAACGAGAAGAAGAGAATCAGTGCCGCCGAGGTGACCAGGCGGCCGGTCCGGCCGACACCCTGCACCACCGCCTCGGCCGTGCAGCCGCTACGGTCGTACTCCTCACGCATCCGGGCCAGGATGAACACCTCGTAATCCATCGACAGGCCGTAGAGGAACGCGAAGATGGTCAGCGGCACGAACGTGCCGACGGTGCCGTTCGGCTGGATGCCGAGTGCCTGCTCGGTGCCCCAGCCCCACTGCCACAGGATCACCATCGCGCCGATCACCGCGCCCAGCGAGAGCAGGTTCAACACGATCGCCTTCAGTGGCAGCAGCAGTGACCGGAACGCCCGGGCCAGCATGATGAAGGTGACCACGAAGATCAGCGCGAGCAGGTACGGGAAAGCGCCGTACGTGGTGGCCACGTAGTCGGCCGTCTGCGCCGCGCTGCCTCCGACCAGCACACCGTCCGGCAACGAGTCGCGCAGCGCGGTCAGCGCCTCCGCACCCGCCGGCGACGGGCTCTCCTGCACCGGTACCACGGTGAGCAGAGCCGTGCCGTCCTCCCGCCAGGTGAGCAGGTCGACGACGGTGTGCACGCCCTCGGTGGCGCGGATCTGGTCGGCGATCGTGCTCGCGTCCGCGGCATCCGGCACGAACACGTCGAACGCGCTGAGCACGCCGGTCGGCACACCCGCGTCGGTGAGCGCCGCCAGGCCCTCGTACCCCGGGCCGCTCTTCACCAGGTTCTCGCTGACCGGCAGCGCCAGGTTGATCTGCAGGCCGATGATCGACAGGACGACCAGCAGCGACGCCGTGGCGAGCACGGTGGGCCGGCGGAAGCGAACCATCAGCCGGGACCACGCCGTCCAGAGGCGGCCGGCGTCCGCCTCGCGCTGGATCAGCCGCTCGCCGCGGCCGCCGCCCTGCTCCAGCCGGCGCCGGTCGAGCCGGCGGCCGGTGGTGGCCAGGATGACCGGCAGCAGCGTCAGCGAGATCAGTGCGCTCACCGCAGCGATGATCATGCCGGCGATGCCCAGGCTGCGCAGGAACGGGATCGGCAGGATGGCCATCGTGATCAGGCCGATCGCCACCGCGCCGCTGCTGAAGACGATCGAGTGACCGGCGGTGCGCATCGCCCGGTGCACCGCTTCGTCGCCGCGGTGCCCGTGCGCCTGCTCCTCCCGCCAGCGGATGGTCAACAGCAACGCGTAGTCGATCGCGATACCGAGGCCGAGCAGCGGCATCGTGGTCAGCGCGCTGTCGTGCACCTCCATCACGGTGGTCAACGCCAGCAACACGAGGAACGCCACCGGCACCGCGACGGTCGAGATGAGCAGAGGTACGAAAGCGAGCGCGGACCGGAAGACCACCAGCAGCACGATCACCGCGGCGATCGCGGCCACCGCGATCTTCAACGGCACGTTCAGGCCGCCGGCGTCCACGCCGGTCGCCAGCGTGTCCAGGCCGGTGACCCGCAGCGTGGTACCCGGCGGCAGTTCGCGTTGCAGGGCCTCGATGATCTGCGGCGTCTCGTCCGGCACCTCGCCGAGACCGCCGCCCGGTGGGCTGCCGTCCGGTGTCGGGCCGGTGAAGACCAGCGCGTACGTGGTGCGGCCGTCGTCACCGACGAACCGGCGGTCACCCGTGTCGGCATAGGACGCGACGCGCGCCTCGAGGTCCGTCGCGACGCCGCCGAAGGCGCGGCCCAGTGCTTCACGGGTGCCCGGCGAGTCGACGGTCTGGCCCTCGGGGAGCACCACCACCGGTACGTACGGACGCTGGTAGCCACCGCTGCCGTAATGCTCCAGGACCGCTTGGTTGGCCTCGAAGGACTCCATGCCCGGGTAGGCGTACTCCTCCGATATGCGGCTGACCGTCAGTGGCGTCGCGGCCAGTCCCAGGAAAAGACCGAGTAGCACCAGCAGGCCGACAAGGCGCTTGCGGCGCAGCAGAGTTCGGGAGAATCGTTCCATGGGATCCAGAACAGCACCGCGATCTTCCACCGCTCTGGGCGCGTTCTTAGAGTTCGCTGTCACAGGGATCCCTAAGAAGCAGCGCGCTGCTCAAGGGTGACACTCATGAGCGTGACGGACACACCCATCAAGATCCTGGTCGTCGACGACGAGCGCTACCTGGCCGACCTGGTGGCCACCGCACTGCGCTACGAGGGCTTCGAGACGGGGGTCGCCGGGTCGGGCCGAGAGGCGCTGGAGCGGGTCGAGACGATGCGCCCCGACCTGATCGTCCTCGACGTGATGCTGCCGGACGGCTCGGGCCTGGACACCTGCCGCGAACTGCGCGAGCTCGGCCACGACGCGCCGGTGGTGTTCCTGACCGCGAAGGACGCCACCGAGGACAAGATCGCCGGGCTGACCGTCGGTGGCGACGACTACGTCACCAAGCCGTTCAGCCTGGAGGAGCTGGTCGCCCGGGTGCGAGCGGTGCTGCGACGCACCCGGCACGACGAGGGTCCGTCCCGGCTCACGGTCGCCGACCTGGAGATCGACGAGGACGCGTACGAAGTACGCCGCAACGGCGAGCCGATCGACCTCACCCCGACCGAGTTCAAGCTGCTGCGCTATCTGGTCGCCAACGCCGGTCGGGTACTCACCAAGCGGCAGATCCTCGACCATGTCTGGGAGTACGACTTCGGCGGCAACGACGGCGTCGTCCAGACCTACATCAGCTACCTGCGCCGCAAGCTCCACGCAACCGGTCCGCCGCTGATCCAGACCGTACCCCGGGTCGGCTACGTGGTCCGCCCTCGCCGCGGGCACAAGGACTGACGCCGTGCCGCTGCGCAGACGCCTGGTTCTGACGCTGGTCGGCCTGCTCGCGCTCGGGCTGGCCATCTCGGTCGGCGCCATCTACGGCGCGATCCAGGACTGGCGCTCCGACCGCAACCACGAGGTGCTGGCGGCGTTCGGCGCCGACGTGAGCGCCCGGGTGTTGCCGGTCGCGCCCGCCGAGCGCCGGCTGACACCGCTGACCCCGGCATCGGACGAGATGAGCCAGCTCTGGCACCGGCTCGCCGACAACGGCGACGTGCCCTCATTCGTGCAGTTGCGCTCACCGGCCGGGAAAGTAATCGACACCCTGGCTGTCGGCGCGTCCCCCGACCTGCCCGACCCGCTGCCGGCGGCGCTGAGCCCGCAGCAGATCACAGCGGACAACCCGGAAGGGCAGGACTTCCACCGGGTTCCCAGCGTCGGCGGTGGCGCTCCCTACTGGCTGGTGCGGGCATCGTGGCTGACCGACGGCAGCGGCATGGTGCTGGTCGGCCGGCACTCCACCGAGTCGGACGAGCTGATGCAGCGCACGACCCGGGCGGCGATCGTGTCCAGCCTGGTCGCGCTGCTCGCCATGGCCGTGCTGTCGGCGCGCTCGGTCCGGCTGGCGCTGCGCCCGCTCGCCCGGATCGGGGCCACCGCCGACGCGATCGGCCACGGTGACCTGACCCGGCGTATCCCGGACACCTCACCGAAGACCGAGGTGGGGCGCCTCGGCGCGGCGCTGAACGCGATGCTCGGTCAGATCGAGGCGGCTTTCCGCGAGCGGGAGGAATCCGAGCAGCGCCTGCGCCGGTTCATCGCGGACGCCTCGCACGAACTGCGCACGCCGGTCGCCACGATCCGCGGGTACGCCGAACTGTTCCGCCGTGGCGCCTCGGACCGGCCCGACGACCTGGCGATGGCGATGCACCGCATCGAGTCGGAGGCTGTCCGGATGGGTTCGCTGGTCGACGAGATGCTGCTGCTGGCCCGGCTCGACCAGGGCCGTCCGCTGGAACTCGGCCCGGTCGACCTCGCCGTGCTCGCCGCCGACGCGGTGGCCGACGCGCGCGCCGTGGAGCCGCAGCGGCCGCTCACCCTGGACGCGGACGACCGGGTACTGGTCAGCGGCGACGCGGCCCGGCTGCGGCAGGTGCTCGGCAATCTGCTGTCCAACGTGCAGCGGCACGTGCCGATGGCGGCGGCGGCCACGGTTCGGGTGCGCCGGGTGGACGGGCACGCGGTGATCGAGGTGACCGACGCCGGGCCGGGTCTGGCGCCGGAGGAAGCGGCCCGGGTGTTCGAGCGTTTCTACCGTACGGAGGTGTCCCGCTCCCGGGAGACCGGCGGCGCCGGCCTCGGTCTGTCCATCGTGGCCGCCGTGGCAACGGCGCACGGCGGCACCGCCACGGTTGAGTCCGCCCTCGGCGTCGGCGCCACCTTCCGCATCCGCCTCCCGCTGCGCTCGCCGTGATGCGCTCGTCCCTACGGCAGTCGTACCGCGCCGGGCCAGCGACATCAGCCCGCGACAATGGACATCGACGACCAGGCGGTGGGTCTGCCGCACCACCAGGTGACACCTGAGATGGCCTGCCCTGCCGGCGGGCCGGAAGGATGTCGCCGTGCCTACCTTGGATGCGGTGGGGTGGTCGTGGACGCCTTGGTCAGATCCCCGGCCGAGATTCCCGCCGTACGCGGTCGACCTACCCGTCGGCGTGGCGTCGGCTGATTCGCTGAACAGTGATCTCCAAGATCGGCCCCGAACCACGGTCTGGGGTGTACGGGTGCTCGCCCGGCCCGCCGAGGAGGGGCACTTCACGGGGGTGAGGCTTGGGCATGAACGGTCCAACGGCTCCCGAGCACCCACCGAGCGACCACCCACCACCGCGTACCCGAAAAAGGCCCCAACCCAGCGTGAAACACCAGGTCAGGGCCTTGCTCGTTGGTGCGCCGCCAGGGACTCGAACCCCGAACCCGCGGATTAAGAGTCCGCTGCTCTGCCAGTTGAGCTAGCGGCGCTCTCTGACAACGGGAGAAACCCTAACACGGGCTCCCGAGGCTCCTCCAACCAGTTACCCAGCCGGCCTCGCCAATCCGACAGAGGCGACAAATCGCCGCAATCCGCCCACTAGTCTAGACCTCCGGGGTCAAAAGTGTGGCGGCGATAGGGCACGATGTCCCCCGGGATTCGAGTGGACCGAGGTGGGGATGGGCAGGAACACGCGCACCTGGGCGATGGTCATCGCTCTGGCGGTCGTCGCGCCGTTGGGCACGGCGGCCTGCGGCGGCGAAGGAGGCGAGAAACCGCAGTTCGGGAACGGTAGCGGGACAACCGCCGGGGCAACCGCGACGCCGACACCACCGGCCGAGCCGCTCGACTTCTCCGTCACGCCGGCCAGCGGTGCGAAGAAGCAACCGGTCAGCGTCGAGATCGGCACCAAGATCACCGGCGGAAAGATCGACAGCGTCAGCCTGACCGCCGCCGGTGGAGGCACCGTCAAGGGCTCCATGCGGGAGGACGGCTCCTCGTGGGTGCCGGCCGTACCGTTGAAGTACTCGAAGACGTACACCGCCAAGGTGACCGCGACCACCTCGACCGGGCAGAGCGAGACCAAGACGACCTCCTTCACCACGATGGCGAAGCCGAGGTCGGTCATCGGTTCCGGGCTCTACCTCTTCGACGACAAGACGTACGGCGTGGCCATGCCGGTGGTGGTGGAGTTCTCGCCGGGCATCGCCAAGAAGGACCGGGCCAAGGTGCAGCGGCGGATGTTCGTCGAGTCCGACCCGCCACAGCCGGGCGCCTGGCACTGGGTGTCGAGCGGTACCCAGGCCTACTACCGGGCGCCCGAGTACTGGAAGCCGGGCACCACGCTCACCGTACGGATCGGCCTGGAAGGCATTCCGCTGAGCAACGGCAAGTACGGCAACGTCGATCGGAAGGCGACCTCCAAGATCGGCAGCAAGTTCGAGATGAAGGTCGACAACAAGACCAAGAAGATGACCGTCTTCGAGAACGACAAGCTGGTCCGGACCATCCCGGTGAGCCTCGGCAAGAAGGCCACCCCGTCGTCGAGCGGCAAGATGGTGGTGATGGAGAAGAAGTCCTCCACCGTCTTCGACACCCGGGACGACCCCGACCCGTCCAACCGCTATGTCACGGAGATCGACTTCGCCCAACGACTGACCTGGGGCGGGGAGTACATCCACGCAGCTCCCTGGTCCGTCGGCGACCAGGGCCGGCGCAACGTCTCGCACGGCTGCGTCAACGTCTCCACCCCGAACGCACGCTGGCTGTTCGAGAAGACCAAGCCCGGCGACCCCGTGACGATCAGCGGCACCGAGCGGAAGCTGGAGCCCGGCAACGGCTGGACCGCGTGGAATCTCTCCTGGAAAGACTTCATCAAGGGCAGCGCCCTACCGGTCCCCGCCGACCTGGGCACCTGACGACAAAGCGACTGTGTCGACAATTGGTGAGCTAACCGACTAATCGACCACCTCGAGTGGTGTTTTACGGCACGGCAGGAAACCAAAACTTGCTGACGAGCGTCATTGGGAGAGGATGACCCGTAGGGATCAAGTGGGATGGCCGTGGGAATCAGCACTGTGAGGGAATCATGCGAGCAGGCCGAAATCAGTTGATACGTCGCACGTCCGGCCCGGCGCTGGCGTCGCGGCGGCGACTCACGCCGGTCCGGGCCGTCGCCTCGGTCCTGCTCGCCGGGGCCCTCGCGCTCACCGCGACCGCGTGCACCGGTGACGGCGGCAAGGGAGGCGGCCCGTCCTTCCAGGGCGGCAGTGGAGGCGAGGAGACGCCGAAGGCGACTGCCGCGATCACCGCTCCGGCCGCGGACGCCAAGGACGTGCCCGCGTCGACGGAGATCACGTTCAACAGCAAGGACGCCGTCGAGACCACCGTCGAGGTCAAGAACGCGGCTGGCGCCGCCGTCAAGGGCAAGGTCGGCGCCACCGGAACCTGGCTGCCGGACAAGACGCTCGAATACGGTACGACGTACACCGCGACCGTGACCGCGACCGGCGACGACGGCAAGCCCGCGACGGTGACCAGCAATTTCACCACAATGGCCAAGCCCAGCAAGCAGATCCGGGTGACCAGCTTCCTCGGCGACGGCCAGACCGTCGGCGTCGGCATGCCACTGATCGTGAAATTCGACCGGGCGATTCCGCAGGATTACCGGGACGACGTGCAGCGCCGGATGACCGTGCAGGCGACCCCGGCCCAGGTGGGGATCTGGCGCTGGGTCAGCCCGACCGAGGTGCGGTACCGCCCGAAGACGTACTGGAAGGCGAACACCAAGATCTTCTACAAGATCCAGGCGGGCGGTCTGCCGATGGGCGGCGGCTGGTACGGCCGCTCCGACCTCACCGTCGACCTCAAGACCGGGCCGGCGGTGGTGATGACCGTCGACAACAGGACCAAGAAGATGACGGTCAAGAAGGACGGCAAGGTCATCAAGACCATCCCGATCAGCCTGGGCAAGAAGAGCACGCCCTCCTCCAGCGGCACCATGGTGGTCATCGAGAAGCTCAAGAAGACCGTCTTCGACACCTCGGACGACCCGAACCCGGCGAACCGCTACGTCACCGACATCGAGTACGCCCAGCGGCTCACCTGGGGTGGGGAGTTCATCCACGCCGCGCCGTGGTCCGTCGCCTCCCAGGGACGTACCAATGTCTCCCACGGCTGCGTCAACATGTCCACCGCGAACGCCAGCTGGCTGTTCAACCAGACCCGCGTCGGTGACCCGATCCAGGTCAAGGGCACCGAGCGCAAGCTGGAGAACGGCAACGGCTGGACCGACTGGAACATGGGCTGGGACGACTACGTCAAGGGCAGCGCGATCCCGCTGGAGGACACGTCGCCCGAACCCACCACCGCGCCGTCGGCCGAGCCGACCGCCACGACCACGGGCTGACACGACCACGGGCTGACACGACCACGGGCTGAGCCGCCGGAGCCCGAAGCGCCCCCGTAGCCCGAAACGCCCCCGGAAACGAGCAAGACCCCCTCTGCTGAGGGGGTCTTGCTTCGTGGATCAGGAGATCCATCACGAGGGTGACTGATGGGACTTGAACCCACGACACCCGGGACCACAACCCGGTGCTCTACCAACTGAGCTACAGCCACCATGTTCACTTGATCTGGAGCATGCGCCGCACCCGGATCATCCGACCCGGCCGGGGCGCCGACCAATGATAGCCACACCCCCACCCCCGCCGTCGACCGGGTTGCGGACCCGTACCGACGACCCGCCCACCAGGCTCAGAGTTCGGCGGCGATGGCCTTCGCGGTCTCGACATCCGGCCCCGGCAGCGGGACGAAGAGGGTCCGCCGGTAGTACTCCAGCTCCCGGATGCTCTCCCGGACGTCGGCCAGCGCCCGGTGGGCCAGCCCCTTGGCCGGCTGGCCGAAGTAGACCCGGGGGTACCAGCGGCGGCACAGTTCCTTGATCGAGGAGACGTCGATCATGCGGTAGTGCAGGTGGTTGTCCAGCCGCGGCATGTCCCGGGCCAGGAAGCCCCGGTCGGTGGCGATGGAGTTGCCACACAGCGGTGCGGTCCTGGGATCCTTGACGAACGCCGTGACGTAGTCCATGACGAGGTCTTCCGCCTCGCCCAGGGTCACCGCCGACCGGCGCGCCTCCTCGGTCAGGCCCGACCGTTTGTGCATCGCCTGGACGATCTCCGGCATGTCCGCCAGAGCCTGGTCGTCGGCATGGATCACGACATCCACCCCCTCACCGAGCACGTTGAGATCACGGTCGGTAACCAGGGCGGCGACCTCGATCAGCGCATCCTTGCCGAGGTCGAGCCCGGTCATCTCACAGTCGACCCAGACAAGAAGATCAGCCACGCGCCCAGACTACGCGTAGCCCGGCGACCCGCGCCTCAACGCTGCGGACAGAACGGCCCGCTAGGGTTTTCCCGTGCCAGCCGATCCCCCCGTGCCATCCGCCACCGACGAGGACGATCCCGGCGGCAGAACCGCACGCCTGGTCGTCGCCATGGTGGTGGTCATCGCCCTGGTCCCACTCTCGTACCTGCTGGACACCCCGCACAACTTCTTCGACCTCAAGATCTACATGAGTGCGATGGAGTGGTGGGCCGACGGTCATCCGCTGTACGACTACGTGCAGGCAGACGAGTTGCAGGGTGAGCTGTACTTCACCTATCCGCCGTTCGCCGCCCTGCTGCTCCGGCCGTTCACCGGGCTGAAGATCGGTTACACAATTGCGATCTTCACCATTCTCAGCCTGGCCGCGCTGGTGGCGACCACCTGGTGGCTGGTCAAGCCGCTCACCGTCCGGCACCGGTTGCCCTGGTGGTTCGCCGCCGGGCTCGCCATCCCGCTGGTCCTCGCCGTGGAGAGCACCCGGGAGACCCTCACGTTCGGGCAGATCAACATGCTGCTCGTCACACTGATCCTGGCCGACCTGCTGTTCGCCGTACCCCGGGGGTCGCGCTGGTCCGGCGTCGGGATCGGGCTGGCGACGGCGCTCAAGCTGTATCCGGGGATCTTCATCGTCTACCTGCTGGCCGCCCGGAAGTGGCGGGCGGCGCTGGTTGCCAGCGCGACCGCGGCCGGGGCCACCCTACTGGCGGCGGCGATCGCGCCGGGCGACTCGTGGCGGTTCTGGACCCACGAGCTGTGGTTGACCGACCGGGTCGGCCGCCCCGACTACACCGGCAACCAGTCGCTGTTCGGCCTCCTGAGCCGGTTCACGACGCCGGGCAGGCCGAACCAGCTGCTCTGGGCACTGTTGGTGGCGATCATCGCCGGGTACGGGCTGTGGCGGGCCGCCCGGGCGATGCGGGCCGGCGACCACCTGTCCGGGCTGACCCTGACCGGGCTGGTCGGCGCCCTGGTCAGTCCCATCACCTGGACGCACCACGTCTACTGGTTCATCCCCGCCCTGGTGGTGCTGGTCGACGCCGCTCTGCGGCGGCCCGAACCCACCTCCGGGGTCACCGGGCGACGCCGCCGGATCGGCCTGCTGGCCTTCGCCCTGCTGCTCGCCACCGGCATCGTCTACGGGGTCGTCTCCTTCTACGACTGGGGTGTCGAGTTCGACCGGACCGACACGGCGAGTGAGTTCCTGCTCCGGAACGTGTACGTCCTGTTCGCGTTACTCCTGCTCGTCCTGCTGCCCATCCGGGCGGAGTCGACGGAGCCGAGCACGGGAACCAACACCCCGAGACACGAACCAAGCGTCCGCTAGTAACAGAAGTTGCACCAAATGGACAGATCTATCTAGTACGCCATGAGGCGGTTAATCTAGGGACAACACCTGAAACGTCCCTTCGGTACACCGATCCCCCGGTGAGAGTGGCCCTCCGTGTCGGCAGCGCGGGGGGCCACTTGCCCGCGCCGCCGCGACCCGCCCCACGGGCCTGCCGCGACAGCTCGGTGCGGTCTCCTCAGGAAGTCGACGAACTCGGACTTGGCCGCCGTACGTCGTTGATCCGCTCTCCCGACCCGTCCTCCGGCTCCGGTGCCACACCGTCGGTACGGCGATCCGACGACGCGTCCATTCCGGCCGGCCGGATCGCCGGCTCGTAGGCCTTCGAACGGTTCACCCCGTTCCGGGCTGTCCGGTGCTGCCCCAGGTCGTACAGCGCGGCTCCCGGACTGGCCGGCCGGAGCGAGAACTGGCGAGCCAGCGCGGCATTCGGTGGCGATGCCGGTCCGGCCTCGGCCGCCACCGGGCCACCGGAGGCCCCTGCCGTTCTCCCCATCGGCGTGGATACCTCCGCCACCTCCGCC
>NZ_JADPUN010000053.1 GCF_015690345.1 Plantactinospora alkalitolerans
ACCCGGGCCCGACCCGTACGGTGCCACCCCCGGTTACCCGGGCTACCAGCAGGGCCAGCCGGGCTACCAGCAGGGCCAGCCGGGCTACCAGCAGGGCCAGCCCGGCGCTCCCGGTGGGCCGTTCCCGCCCGCACCGCCCAAGAAGAGCAACAAGACGATGATCACCGTGATCGTCGCGATCGGGGTGGTTCTGATCCTCGGCGCCTGCGTCGGGATCTGCCTCGGTCCGTTCGCCGCGATGGACCGGCTCCGGGACAGCCTTGAGGACAGCCAGGGCTTCGACCCGCCGGAGATCACCTCGGTGCCGGAGACCCCCGGACTCCCCGGCGGCGACACCGGCAACTCCGGCAGCAGCCAGACCGTGGTCTACGAGTTGTCCGGCTCGGGACGTGTCGCGCTGTCGTACACCGACCAGTCCGGCAAGCCCACCCACGGCTCATCGGTCGACCTGCCGTGGAAGAAGGAGGTCAAGATTCCGGCGAACCTGCCCAAGATCCTGACCGCGATCCGGATCGGCAACGGCTCCGGAGACATCACCTGCAAGGTCACCATCGACGGACAGCAGGTCGCCACCAAGACCGGCAGCGGTGATTTCGCGACCGTCACCTGCTCGCGGTTCAGCACGGGTTGAGCCGGAACGGAACGTCTAGGGTGACGGGGGTGACGACGACGATGGACCCCGATCCCCTGGTACGCCGGATGCGCCCGTTCGGCACCACCATCTTCGCGGAGATGTCGGCGCTGGCGGTGCGCACCGGCGCGGTCAACCTCGGTCAGGGCTTCCCGGACAGCGACGGCCCCGCCGAAATGCTGGCCGCGGCGGCCGACGCGCTGCGCGGCGGCCAGAACCAGTATCCGCCCGGTCCCGGCATTCCGGCTCTGCGCTCGGCCATCGCCGAGCACCAGCGCCGGTTCTGGAACCTGGAGTACAACCCGGACGGCGAGGTGCTGGTGACCGCCGGGGCGACCGAGGCGATCGCCGCCGCGATCCTCGGACTGTGTGAGCCGGGCGACGAGGTGGTCTGCTTCGAGCCCTACTACGACTCGTACGCGGCCTCGATCGCGCTGGCCGGCGCGGTCCGCCGACCGGTGACGCTCCGCCCCGCCGACAACGGGCGGTACGCGTTCGACCCGGCGGCCCTGCGCGCCGCGTTCGGCCCCCGTACCCGGCTGGTACTGCTCAACTCGCCGCACAATCCGACCGGCAAGGTCTTCGACGCCGCCGAACTGGCGCTGATCGCCGAACTGTGCCAGGAGTACGACACCTACGCGGTCACCGACGAGGTGTACGAGCACCTCGTCTTCACCGACGCCGACTCCGGACACGTCCCGCTGGCTCGCCTGCCCGGCATGTGGGAACGCACCCTGCGGGTGTCCTCGGCCGGCAAGACGTTCTCCTGCACCGGCTGGAAGGTCGGCTGGGCCAGTGGGCCGGCTCGACTTGTGGCCGCGACGATGCGGGTCAAGCAGTTCCTGACCTATGTCAACGGCGCGCCCCTGCAACCGGCGGTCGCGGTGGCGCTGGCCCTGCCGGACGGCTACTACGACGGGTTCCGGGCCGATCTACAGGCCCGGCGGGACCAGCTCGTCGCCGGGCTGACCGAGGCCGGTTTCGGGGTGCTTTCCCCGGAGGCCACCTACTTCGTCACGACCGACATCACCGCGCTGGGTGGTCGGGACGGGATGGAGTTCTGTCGCGCGCTGCCGGAGCGCTGCGGCGTGGTGGCCGTACCGACCCAGGTCTTCTACGACGATGCGGAGGCGGGGCGGCGGCTGGTCCGGTTCGCCTTCTGCAAGCGACCGGAGGTACTGGCCGAGGCCGTCACCCGACTCCGGTCGCTGGCCTAGGCCGGCACGGGACTGGCGTTCCGCACCTCGACCGCGATCCGCTCGGCCACTTCCTGGGCCAGCTGCACCGTCGGCGCCTCGACCATCACCCGGACCAGCGGTTCGGTGCCGGACGGCCGGAGCAGCACCCGGCCGGTCTCGCCCAGTTCCGCCTCGGCCCGCTCTACGGCGGCGAGCACCGCCGGCGCTCCGGCCCCGACGGTACGGTCGGCAACCGGGACGTTGATCAGCACCTGCGGCAGCTTCGTCACCACAGCGGCAAGCTCGGCCAGCGTCCGTCCGGTGGCGGCCACCCGGGACATCAGGTGCAGGCCGGTGAGGATCCCGTCGCCGGTCGTGGCGTACGCGGGCAGCACCACGTGCCCGCTCTGCTCGCCGCCGAGCGCGAATCCGGAGGCCCGCAGCTCCTCAAGCACGTACCGGTCGCCGACCTTGGTCTCGATAAGCCGGATACCCTCGGCCGACATGGCCAGCCGCAGACCCAGGTTGCTCATCACGGTCGCGACCAGGGTGTCCTGGGTCAGCGTCCCGGCGTCCCGCATCGCCAGGGCCAGGATCGCCATGATCTGGTCCCCGTCCACCTCGGTGCCGTCGGCGGCGACCGCGACGCACCGGTCGGCGTCGCCGTCGTGCGCGAGGCCCAGGTCCGCCCCGTGTTCCAGCACCGCGGCCCGGAGCGCGTCGAGGTGGTTCGACCCGCACTCGTCGTTGATGTTGAGGCCGTCCGGCTCGGCGTGGATCGAGATGACCTCGGCGCCGGCCTCCTGGTACGCGACCGGGGCGACCTCCGATGCCGCGCCGTTCGCGCAGTCGACGACGACCTTCAACCCTTCGAGCCGGTGCGGGACCGTGCCGACCAGGTGCTGCACGTAGTGTTCGGCGCCGTCGAGCAGGTCGTGGACCCGGCCGACCCCGGCCCCGGTCGGGCGCTGCCAACCGGCGGTGCCGTTCGCCTCGACGGCGGCCTCGATCCGCAGCTCGACCTCGTCGGGCAGCTTGTGCCCGCCGGCCGCGAAGAGCTTGATCCCGTTGTCCGGCATCGGGTTGTGCGAGGCGGAGAGCATCACCCCGAAGTCGGCCTTGGCCTCGCCGACCAGGTATGCCACTCCCGGCGTCGGAAGCACCCCGACCCGGATCACGTTCGCGCCGGCGCTGGTCAGCCCGGCCACCACCGCGGCCTCCAGCATCTCGCCGCTGGCCCGGGTGTCCCGGCCCACCACCGCGAGCGGTGGATGACTCCGGTCCTGCTCGGCCAGGGTGTGCGCGGCCGCCACCGCGACCGCGAGTGTCAACTCGGGGGTGAGGTCAGCGTTCGCGCGTCCGCGTACACCGTCAGTGCCGAACAGCCGCCCCATGCGCGAAACCTCCGGAGAGCGCACCGATGGAAAACAGAATGGCCGGAAAGCGCCACCGCATGAGGGGGCGGTTTCCGGCCATTCCAATCAGACGTACAAGATGTGGTCGCTGATCAGCGCTTGGAGTACTGGGGCGCCTTGCGAGCCTTCTTGAGACCGTACTTCTTGCTTTCCTTCTCCCGGGCGTCCCGGGTGAGGAAGCCGGCCTTCTTCAGGGCCGGACGGTCGTCGGGGTCGTTCGTGATCAGCGCCCGGGCGATGCCCAGCCGCAGCCCGCCGGCCTGACCGGTGGTGCCACCGCCGCGCAGGTTGGCGATGATGTCGAAGGTCTCGACCTTCTCGGCCGTCACCAGCGGCTCCTTGATCAACTGCTGGTGCACCTTGCTGGGGAAGTACGCCTCCAGCTCGCGACCGTTGCAGGTGATCTTGCCGGTGCCGGGAACGATCCGGACCCGGACGATGGCCCGCTTGCGGCGGCCCACGGTCTGGATAGCGCGGTCGCCGCGGGGTGCCCGGACCACCGGGGCGGGCGCCGGGGACTCCGCGGTCTCGATGGTGTCGGTCATGCTGCTTCCTTCGTCCGCGCTCACTGCGCGATCTGCTTGATCTCGAACGGCACCGGCTGCTGCGCGGCGTGCGGGTGCTCGGCGCCGGCGTAGACCTTCAGCTTCCCGATCAGCTTACGGCCGAGCTTGTTGTGCGGGAGCATGCCCCTTACGGCCAACTCGATGGCGCGGTCGGGACGCGAGTTCAGCAGGTCGTCGTAACGGACCTGCTTGAGGCCACCCGGGTAGCCGGAGTGCCGGTAGGCGATCTTGGTCTGTCGCTTGTTGCCGGTCAACGCCACCTTGCTCGCGTTCACGATGACGACGAAGTCACCGGTGTCGACGTGCGGCGCGAAAGTCGGCTTGTGCTTGCCCCGCAGCAGCGTGGCGGCGTGGGTGGCCAGACGGCCCAGCACGACGTCTGACGCGTCGATGACGTGCCACTGACGCTCGATTTCACCCGGCTTCGGGCTGTACGTACGCACAGGTCTACCTTGTCTCGTCGTCGGTCTGGGGTCGCGCACCGGTCACCAGGCACGCACAAACGACCAAGCGTACCTGAGCGGCACGCCTTCGGCTGTCACGTGAAAAACTTGGTTGTCACACAACAGCAGGCAACGATACCCGCTCCCCTGCTCCGGGGTCAAAACGCACATCCCCAGCGCTCCGCGCGGCAGCCCCGCAGCCTCGGCACACGTTAACAGGGGACCCTTCCTATACAGAAAACGATAACAAGGGGCCCTTCCTTACACCCCGGTGAGGCGGTGGCGCGACGGGCGCAGGTACACCACCCAGGTGATCACCAGGCAGACGGCGTACCAGGCGATGAAGGCGAGATAGGCGGCGTCCGCCGTCTGGTAGGTAAGGAACGACTGCCGGAAGGCGATGTTGACCAGCACCCCGCCGAACGCACCGACCGCGCCGGCGATGCCGATCAGCGCTCCGGAGAGCCGCCAGGCCCGCCGCTCCGCCGCCGCGGCGTCGAGGGTCCCGGCGCTCACCGCCAGTGTCGCCTTGGCCCGGAAGATCGCCGGGATCATCTTGTACGTCGATCCGTTGCCGATGCCGGAGAAGACGAAGAGTCCGATGAACCCGATCAGGTAGAGCGGCAGCGAGCGCTCCCGGGACGCGAAGTACACCAGCCCGGCGCCGGCCGCCATCGCCGCGAAGTTGACAAGGGTCACCCGGGAGCCGCCGAACCGGTCGGCCAGCCAGCCCCCGACCGGCCGGATCAGCGAGCCGACCAGCGGTCCGAGGAAGGTCAGGTAGGCCGCGTCGATCGGCGTGGCGAACTGCTCCTTGAACTGGACCTGGAGCACCTGTCCGAAGGCGAAGCCGAACCCGATGAACGACCCGAAGGTGCCGATGTAGAGCAGGGACATGATCCAGGTGTGCGGGTCGCGGGCCGCCTCCCGCATCGCCCCCTTCTCGTTCCGGACCCCCCGGATGTTGTCCATGTACCGGGCCGAGGCGAGCGCGGCGAGCACGATCAGCGGGAGGTAGACGGCCGGAACCAGGCGTGGGTACGCCGCTCCCGCCGTCGCCAGCACCGCCAGCCCGACGAGCTGGACGGCGGCGACCCCGATGTTGCCGCCGCCGGCGTTCAGCCCGAGCGCCCAGCCCTTGAGCCGCTGCGGATAGAAGAGGTTGATGTTCGCCATCGACGAGGCGAAGTTGCCGCCGCCGACCCCGGCGAGGCAGGCCAGCACCAGCAGCGTGCCGTACGACACCCCCGGCTCGATCAGGATCGCCATCGGGACCGCCGGCAGGAGCAGCAGGCACGCGCTGACGATGGTCCAGTTCCGCCCGCCGAACTTCGCCACCGCGAGGGTGTACGGCAACCGCAGCACGGATCCGAGCGCCGTCGGTACGGCGGTCAGCATGAACTTCCCGGCCGGGTCGATGCCGTACTCCGGGCCGAGGAACAGCACCATCACCGACCAGAGGCTCCATACCGAGAAGCCGATGTGTTCGGAGGCGATCGAGACGATCAGGTTGCGCCGGGCGATCGGGGCGCCGGTGCTGCGCCAGAAGGCCGGGTCCTCCGGGCGCCAGTCGTCGAGTTGGTGCCGGCCCGATCTCCCCGCCCCGATCGGGGCGTCGGGGCCGGGTCCGAGTCCGGTGCCGCGGCCGTTGCCGGTGCCGACCGCCGCCGGGGCGGTGGCCGTGCTGTCGGTATCGAAGGCGGCCGGTGTGCCTGTGGGGACGGCGGTGTTCGTCATGTCGCCCGAAAGTAGGGCCGGGTGGTTTCCCGGCCGTTCGCGCTCGGGGTCGGGCCGGCAACGGACGGCGCACGGCGCACTCCGCGCGGTAGTGAGATCCGCCCCGGAACGCTCAGAGGCCCTGCAGGATCCGTAGCGCCCGGCTCACCCGGAACATGGCGTCGGCGTCGGCCGCACCAACGTACTCGGTGAACCACTTCTTCATCGGCGAGGAGAGCCGGTCGGGCATCACCGCGAAGTCGCCCATGGCGACCGCGAGCGGAGAGTCGCGCAGCAACCCTTCGTCGACCACCTCCGCGACGATCACGATCGGTACGTCGGTGGCGTTGTAGACGTCGGAACTGACCACCAGGCCGAGCCGGGACCGCGCTCCGTCGATCCGCCAGATCTCGCCCCTACGCAGCACTCGGGCGCCTGCCGAGGAGTGCCGCGTCGACCATCGCAGCCTCCTGGGCGTCGGCGAGCGCGGCGGTCTCGATGTCCAGACGTGCCCGGCCGACGGCCGCCGCGTGCGCCGCGAAGACCTCCCGGAGCGCCTTCTCCCGGGCGGCCTGATCGATCCAGGCGGAAAGCGACATGCCGTCGCGTTTCGCGTACTGTCGCGCCTCTTCGATCGTCTCGTCCGAAAACGAGAGCGTCACCTTGGCAGTCATGCCGTTCAGCCTACCGGCGGTATGACCGGTGGTCATTCCAGCTCGCGCCGGCCGCCGAACACGGCGAACCGCCACGACTTGTAGAAACAGTCGACACCCACGAAGCCGGCCTCGACCAGCCATCGGCGCTGGTCCGGCACGGGCACCGGGCGGCCGTGCCGCATCCGCTCCCGGGCGCCGGCGATCTCCGCCTCGGTCGCACCGAGCGCGGTGACCTGGGCCAGCCACACCTCGTCGTAGCGGTGGTCCAGGTCGGGGGTGGCCCCGGCCACCTGTTCGGCGTTGACGAACACCCCGCCGGGGACCAGCACCTGCCGGATCCGGCGGTAGAGGTCCCGCTTGCCGGCGTCGTCGAGGTGGTGGATGGCCAGTGCGGAGACCACCGCGTCGTACGGGCCGGCGGGCAGCGGCGCGGTCAGGTCGGCCACCAGCGTCTCGTGCGGTACGCCGAGCCGGCCGAGTTGTCCCCCGGCGACCGCGAGCATCGCCGGCGCCCCGTCGAGCAGGGTGGGCCGGATGCCCGGTACGGCGGCGCCGAGCAGGATCGACAGCAGTCCCGTACCGGCGCCTAGATCAAGTACGCTAGGAATACGCCCGGAGGCCAGCGCCCGGCGCAGCGGCGGGGCGGCCACCTCCACGGCGGTGCCGTAGAAGTCGTCGAAACACGGCACCAACCTGCGGCAGGACTCGTCGTACGACCCGGCCACGGCTTCGAAGAGCGACACCACCGCCATCGAAGCGCCTCCTGACATACGGAACGTTCTTCTCATTAACGGCGTTCATCTTAGGGCCGCCGCCCGGGTCCCGCGCCAGCCGTCGGAGCCGCTGTACCAACCGGCCCTTGTGGAACGCCCGCCCGGCGTCGCTCCCCCCGGGCCTGGAGATTCACGAACGCCTGCCCCGGCCCGGACGGCGACCGGCTCGCTGCCCCGGATCCGTGTGAGCGGCTCTTGACAGGCCCGAAACAAGAGAGACCCGACCGTGAAACCGGGCGCCGGCACGCTTCGGACATGACAGACGGTGCACAGGCTGCGACGCATTCGGGGGATGTGTCCCAGGAAGTGGCCACGCACTGTCCCTACTGCGCACTGCAGTGCGGCATGACGCTGCGGCGTACCGCCGACCGGGTGGAGGTGCTGCCCCGGCAGTTCCCGACCAACCGGGGCGGCCTCTGCCAGAAGGGCTGGACCGCGGCCGAACTGCTCGACCATCCGGACCGGCTGACCACCCCGCTGGTCCGTGACCGCCCGGGGGCGGAGCTCCGACCGGCGAGCTGGCCGGAGGCGCTGGACCGGGTGGTGAGCGGCATCCGCCGGATCCAGGCCGAGCACGGCCGGGACGCGGTCGCCGTCTTCGGCGGCGGTGGGCTGACCAACGAGAAGGCGTACACGCTGGGCAAGTTCGCCCGGGTCGCGCTCGGCACCCGCAACATCGACTACAACGGCCGGTTCTGCATGTCGTCGGCGGCCGCCGCCGGGATCCGGGCCTTCGGGATCGACCGGGGACTGCCGTTCCCCCTCGCCGACCTCGGTACCGCCGACACCCTCCTGCTGGTCGGCGCGAACGTCGCCGAGACCATGCCGCCGCTGGTCCGCTATCTGATCGAACAGCGGGAGCGCGGCGGCACCCTGATCGTGATCGACCCCCGGGCCACCGCGACCGCCCGGCAGGCCACCCTGCACCTGCAACCCACCCCCGGTACCGACCTGGCGGTGGCCAACGCCCTGCTGCACATCGCCCTGGCCGAGGGGTGGGTCGACAAGCACTACGTCGACGCCCGTACCAGCGGTTTCGAGCAGGTACGCCGGGTAGCCGCGAGCTACTGGCCGGCCCGGGTCGAGCAGTTGTCCGGGGTACCGGTGGCCGACCTGGAGGCGGCGGCGCGGGCGCTCGGCACGGCCGGCCGGACGATCATCCTCACCGCCCGGGGCGCCGAGCAGCACGCCAAGGGCGTGGACACGGTGACCGCCTTCATCAACCTCGCCCTCGCGCTCGGCCTGCCCGGCCGGCCCGGCTCCGGGTACGGCTGCCTCACCGGGCAGGGCAACGGCCAGGGTGGACGCGAGCACGGGCAGAAGGCCGACCAGCTGCCCGGCTACCGCCGCATCGACGATCCGGCCGCCCGCGCGCACGTCGCCGGAGTCTGGGGCGTACGCCCGGAGGAGCTGCCCGGCCCGGGGATATCGGCGTACGAGCTGCTGACCGCGCTCGGCACCCCGGACGGCCCGAAGGCGCTGCTCGTGTTCGGCTCCAACCCGGTGGTCTCGGCTCCCCGGGCGAACCGGGTCGAGAGCCGCCTGCGCGACCTCGACCTGCTGGTCGTCGCCGACTTCGTCCGGTCCGAGACCGCGGCGATCGCCGACGTGGTGCTGCCCACGGCGCAGTGGGCCGAGGAGGACGGCACGATGACCAATCTGGAGGGTCGGGTGCTGCGCCGTCGCGCCCTCCGCCCACCCCCACCGGGCGTACGCACCGATCTGGCGGTGCTCGCCGAGCTGGCCGACCGGCTCGGCACCGGAAGCGACGTCGAGCCGGCGGGCGGCGGCTCGACCGCGCGGGTCGGATCGGCCGGCACCGGCACCGGGCCCCGGTTCCCGGCGGACCCCCGGGTCGTCTTCGAGGAGCTGCGCCGCGCCTCTGCCGGCGGGGTGGCCGACTACGCGGGCATCAGCTGGGAGCGGATCGACGCCGAGGACGGCGTCTTCTGGCCCTGCCCCACGGAGGACGGAGCCGGGACCGCGCGACTGTTCGCCGACGGGTTCCCCACCCCGGACGGGCGGGCCCGGTTTCTGCCGGTGGAGCACCGGGCGGCCGCCGAGGAGGTCTGCCCCGACTATCCGGTCTACCTCACCACCGGCCGGGTGCTGGCGCAGTACCAGTCCGGGGCACAGACCCGGCGGATCGCGCCACTGCACCGGGCCGCACCCGGAGCCTTTCTGGAGCTGCACCCGGACCTGGCGGCCCGGCTCGGGGTCTTGGACGGCGACGAGGTCCTGGTGACCAGCCGTCGGGGCGAGATGCGCGCCCCGGCCCGGCTCACCGGAACGATCCGGCCGGACACGGTCTTCGCCCCCTTCCACTGGGCGGGCCAGGCCCGGATCAACTCGGTCACCAGCGACGCACTCGATCCGGTCTCCCGGATGCCGGAGTTCAAGGTCTGCGCGGTCAGGGTGGAGAAGGCGTGAGCGAACAGGACAGCGAAGGACATCGGTCAGGCGGCAGAGGCGAACGGAACGGGGCGGCGGCGTGAGCGAGTCAGGCAACCGGATCATCATCGTCGGCCACGGCATGGCCGGCGCCCGGTTGGCAGCCGAGCTGCCGGCGCGGGCCGGCGACGCGAAGATCACCGTGCTCGGTGCGGAACAGCACCGCGCGTACAACCGGATCATGCTGTCGAACCTGCTCGCCGGCAAGGTCGACGAGGCCGGGGTGGAGCTGACCGAGGCGGCCGGGCACGGAATCGACGTACAGCCCGGCGTGCAGGTCACCGCCGTGGACCCGGCGGCGCGCACCGTGACGACGAGCCGGGGCGACCTCCTCGGGTACGACCATCTCGTGCTCGCCACCGGCGGACGGGCCCTGGTGCCGCCGCTGCCGGGGCTCGACCGGGACCGGCTGCCGGACCGGGTCGCGGTCTTCCGGACCCTCGACGACTGCCGGCGGATCCTCTCCGTCGCCACCGGAGCGCGCCGGGCGCTGGTGCTCGGCGGCGGACTGCTGGGGCTGGAGGCCGCCCGCGGCCTGGCCACCCGTGGCCTCGACGTCCACGTCGTGCATCCGGTCCGACACCTGATGGAACGACAGCTCGACCCGGCGGCCGGCGCGGTGCTGGCCCGCACCCTGGCCGGGCTCGGCGTCACCGCCCACCTGGAGGTGGCGGCCAGCGCGGTGGACGCCCGCGCCGACGGGGTCACCCTGACCCTCTCCGACGGCCGGGAACTCGACGCCGACCTGCTGGTGCTCTCCTGCGGGGTACGCCCGGACGTGGAGCTGGCCCGGTCCGCCGGGCTGACCGTCGACCGGGGTGTGGTGGTCGACGACCGGCTGCGGACGAGTGATCCGCACATCTCGGCGATCGGCGACTGCGCCCAGCACGCGGGAGTGGTGACCGGGCTGGTCGCACCGGCCTGGGAACAGGCCCGGGTGCTGGCCCAGGTGCTGACCGGGCAGGACGTCCGGGCCCGCTACCGCCCCCGGCCCTCGGTGACCCGGCTCAAGGCGGCCGGCATCGACCTCGCCGCGATGGGGGATCCGGGCCTCGGCCTCGACCCCGGCGTCGAGGAACTCAGCTTCTCCGACCCGGTCCGGGGGACGTACGCGCGGCTGCGGATCGTCGGTGAGCGGCTCACCGGGGCGATCATGCTGGGCGACAACCCGGCGGTCGGCACGGTGATCCAGCTCTTCGACCGGGGCGCCCCGGTGCCGATCGACCGGCGGACGCTGTTGCTGGGCCGCAGTCGCGACACGTCGAGCGCGCCGCCGGTCGAGTCGCCCGCACTGATGCCCGACTCGGCGACGGTCTGCCAGTGCAACACGGTCCGCAAGGGCGCACTGGTGCGCTGCTGGCGGGCCGGGGCGAGATCCATGGACGAACTGGTTGCCGGTACCCGGGCCACCACCGGCTGCGGCAGCTGCCGGGACGCCGTCGAGGGAATCCTCGGCTGGCTGTCCGCGATAGACACCCCCGAGACGGCGGAAGAGGTGGCGGCGTGAACGAGCGAACGAGCCAGCGCGGTGAACTTGTCGTGGTCGGCAACGGCATGGTGGGACAGCGCTTCGTCGAGGCACTGCGGTCCCGGGACGGCGGCGGACGCTGGCGGGTCACGGTGCTGGCCGAGGAGAGCCGGGCGGCGTACGACCGGGTCCGGTTGTCGGCGTTCTTCGACGGGGTCAGCGCCGAGGAACTCAGCCTGCACCAGCCCGACGACGGCGTCGACCTGCGGCTCGGCGAGCCGGTCGTCGCCATCGACCGGGAACGTCGCCGGGTGCGGACCGGTGCCGGCGAGTACCCGTACGACGCCCTGGTGCTGGCGACCGGGTCGTACCCGTTCGTGCCGCCGATCGACGGCGCGTACGTAGACGCGGGCCCGGACGCGATCGGCCCGACGCCGGCGCTGCGGCCGGGGGTCTTCGTCTACCGGACGCTCGACGACCTGACCGCGATCCGCGACTTCGCCAAGGGCCGGCGCAACGGCGCGGTGGTCGGCGGCGGTCTGCTCGGGCTGGAGGCGGCGAACGCGCTGCGCCTGCTGGGTCTCGGCACCCACGTGGTGGAGTTCGCCCCGAGGCTGATGCCGGTGCAGGTCGACGAGGCCGGTGGCGCGATGCTGCGCCGGTACGTCGAGGAACTGGACGTCGTTCCGCATCTCGGGGTGGCCACCACCGCGATCCGGTCCCGGCCGGACGGCGAGCTGGCCGGCCTGACCCTCTCCGACGGTAGTTGGCTTCCCACCGACCTGGTCGTGGTCGCCGCCGGAATCCGTCCCCGGGACGAGTTGGCCCGGGACGCCGGGCTGACCCTGGGCGAGCGCGGCGGGGTACGGGTCGACGCGGGCTGCCGGAGCAGCGACGAGCGGATCTGGGCGATCGGCGAGTGTGCCGCCGTGGAGGGCACCTGCTACGGGCTGGTCGCGCCGGGCTACGCGATGGCCGAGGTGGTGGCGGACCGGCTCGTCGGCGGTACGGCGGCCTTCCCCGGCGCCGACCTGTCCACGAAGTTGAAGCTGCTCGGGGTCGACGTCGCGGCCTTCGGCGACGCGCACGGCACCACCCCGGGCTGCCTGGACGTGACCTTCACCGACCCGGCCACCCGGGTGTACGCCAAGCTCGTCCTCTCCGACGACGCCAGGACCCTGCTCGGCGGGGTTCTGGTGGGTGACGTGACCGCCTATCCGGCGCTTCGGGCCAGCGTGGGCGGTCCACTTCCCGGTCCGCCGCTGGCGCTGCTCGCACCGGCCGGCGACGGCACCGGTACGGGGTCCGGCATCGCCGCCCTGCCCGGCTCGGCCCAGGTCTGTTCCTGCAACGGGGTGACCAAGGACCAGCTCGTCGATGCGATCGCCGAGGGCTGTGTCGACGTGCCGGGGCTGAAGGCGTGCACCCGGGCCGGCACGAGCTGTGGTTCGTGCGTACCGATGCTCAAGCAGTTGCTGGCGGTCTCCGGGGTCAGCCTGAGCAAGGCCCTCTGCGAGCACTTCGCGCACAGCCGGCAGGAGCTCTTCGAGATCATCCGAGTCCGGGAGATCCGTACCTTCTCCCGGCTCGTCGCCGAGCACGGCACCGGCCGGGGCTGCGACATCTGCAAGCCGGCGGTCGCCTCGATCCTGGCCTCGCTCGGCAACGGCTACGTGCTCGACGGGGAGCAGGCGTCGTTGCAGGACACCAACGACCACTTCCTCGCCAACATCCAGCGGGACGGGACGTACTCGGTGGTGCCGCGGATACCGGGTGGGGAGATCACCCCGGAGAAGCTGATCGTCATCGGCGAGGTGGCCCGGGACTTCCAGCTCTACACGAAGATCACCGGTGGGCAGCGGATCGACCTCTTCGGCGCCCGGGTGGAGCAGCTTCCGCAGATCTGGCGCCGGCTGGTCGACGCCGGGTTCGAGTCCGGGCACGCGTACGGCAAGGCGCTGCGGACGATCAAGTCCTGCGTCGGTTCCACCTGGTGCCGGTACGGGGTGCAGGACTCGGTCGGGCTGGCGATCGCCCTCGAACTGCGGTACCGGGGACTGCGCGCCCCACACAAGATCAAGTCCGCCGTCTCCGGCTGTGCCCGGGAGTGTGCCGAGGCCCGCAGCAAGGACTTCGGGATCATCGCCACCGACAACGGCTGGAACCTCTACCTCGGCGGCAACGGCGGCTTCCGGCCCCGGCACGCCGAACTCTTCGGCACCGACCTGTCCACCGAGGACCTGGTCCGGTACGTCGACCGGTTCCTGATGTTCTACATCCGTACCGCGGACCGGCTGCAACGCACCGCTGCCTGGATCGAGGCGCTGGAGGGCGGCCTGGAGCACCTGCGGGCGGTGATCGTGGACGACTCGCTCGGGCTCTGCGCCGAACTGGACGCCGCGATGGCCCGCCACGTCGGGGCCTACTCGGACGAGTGGCGCGACACCCTGGAGGACCCGGACCGGCTGAGCCGGTTCATCTCCTTCGTCAACGCACCGGATGTACCGGATCCGTCGATCACGTTCGAGGTGGAGCGGGGCCAGCCCGTTCCGGCCATGGGAGAACGCCGACCGGTGACGCTCGGCCTCCCGACGACCATGGGGGTACCGAGTTGACTCTGGACACCACGATCAACGACGACGTGCGGTGGACGACGGTCTGCGCGTATCCCCGGCTGGAGCCGGAGCGCGGGGTGGCCGCGCTCGTCGACGGCGAGCAGGTGGCGGTCTTCCGCACCCACGACGGCCAGCTCTTCGCCATCGGCCAGCGGGATCCGATCGCCGGGGCGTACGTGATGGCCCGGGGCATCGTGGGCAGCCGGGGCGAGGCCCCGACGGTCGCCTCCCCGCTGCACAAGCAGGTCTACGACCTGCGGACGGGACACTGCCTCGACGTGCCCGGCGTCGCGGTGCCGGTCTACCGGGTGCGCTGCCGCGACGGCCTGGTCGAGGTGGCACCCGGCCACCGTCCCACCGGGGAAAGCTGATGTCCGAGGAGTTGTCCGGCTTCACGGTCGGGGTGACCGCGGACCGCCGACGCGACGAACTGACCGCGATGCTGGAGCGGCGCGGCGCCCGGGTGGTACTCGCCCCGGCGCTGCGGATCGTGCCGCTGGCCGACGACACCGAACTGCGCGCGGCCACCCGGGCCTGCCTGGACAACCCGCCCGACGTCCTGATGGCCAACACCGGAATCGGGATGCGCGGCTGGCTGGAGGCGGCCGAGGGCTGGGGGCTGGCCGAGCCGCTGCGTTCGGTGCTGTCCCGGGCCTACATCGTCAGCCGGGGGCCCAAGGCCCGGGGCGCGATCCGGGCGGCGGGGCTGCACGACGAGTGGTCGCCGGCATCGGAGAGCTGTGACG
Source organism: Plantactinospora alkalitolerans (assembly GCF_015690345.1). GTDB lineage: Bacteria > Actinomycetota > Actinomycetes > Mycobacteriales > Micromonosporaceae > Plantactinospora > Plantactinospora alkalitolerans. Next base: position 14,659 of record NZ_JADPUN010000053.1, read on the forward strand.
AGGTGATCGCGCACCTCCGGCAGCGGGGCGTACGGGGGCAGCTCATCGCGATGCAGCTGCACGGCGAGCGACAGCCCGAGTGCACGGCCGCGCTGGAGGCGGCCGGTGCCACCGTGATCGAGGTACCGGTCTACCGCTGGGCGGCACCGACCGACCCGGCACCGCTGCACCGGCTCGTCGACCTGATCGCCGGGCGGTTGGTGGACGCGGTCACCTTCACCTCCGCGCCGGCCGTCGGAGCGCTGCTGCGGGCCGCGGGGCCCAGTACCGACGCGGTGCTGGACGCGCTGCGCTCCGACGTGCTGGCCGCCTGCGTAGGCCCGGTCACCGCCGCCCCACTGCGCCGGCACGGGGTGCCGGTGATCGCGCCGAACCGGGCCCGGCTCGGTGCACTGGTCCGGGCCATCGTGGACGAACTTCCGCCCAGGGCTATCAGTGTCAAGGTGGCCGGTCACCTGCTGACCCTGCGCGGCCACGCGGCCATTCTGGACGGCGAGCTGCGGCCGCTGGCTCCCGCGCCGATGGCGGTGCTGCGGGCGCTGGCGACCACGCCCGGTCGGGTGATGTCCCGGGCCGCACTGCTGCGCACCCTGCCCCGCGGCGCCGACGAACACGCCGTGGAGATGGCGGTGGCTCGGCTGCGCGCCGGGCTGCGTACGCCGGGCGTGGTGCAGACCGTGGTCAAGCGCGGTTACCGGCTGCCCGTCGACTGATCTAGCAGGTCATTCACTGGTCGTCGACGGATCCAGCAGCGCCATCCTGGGCCATCGACTGACCCGATAGGATTTAGTGGATCATCAACGGGTCCGGTAACGGTCGGATTGCGTCCTTGACTGGTGGGCACCCGGTTGGCAGGGTAGTGCGCGGCGCATCGGCGGATCTCCGCCCACAGCCACGGATCTGCGTACAGAGAACCCCGAATAGGCACGTCGCCGCCCCGGCAGCAAGGAAATCTCGGGTTGCGCCGAGCCCTACTCGCGTTCGCGTCAGGAGGACTGCCGGAAGATCTGTCTAAGCACTACGATCATGACAGATGTCGGTCAATGTGCCCGTGACCAGCCCACCTGCACCCGCAGGAGGGCGGTGAACCACGGACACCGCAAGTTCTCCGTGATGTGCCCGCATCCTGAACGGATTTCTCCTCAGAGGACAGGTAGGAATGACGAGGCGTAAACGCGTACTGGCCGCTGCGGCCCTGGCCACGAGCCTGATGATCTCGGCCGGCTGCTCGGGATCCGACGGCGACTCCGACCCCGGGAAGAACGGCAAGGCACCGGACAAGGTCACATACCTTACCGGGTTCGGCACCGGTGGCCACGACGCCTTCGCATGGGTGGCCAAGGAGAAGGGCTTCTTCACCGAGTCCGGGCTCGACGTCGACGTGCAACTGGGTGCGCCGGCCACGAACAACCAGGGCCTGCTCTCCGGCAAGGCGCAGTTCACCTACAGCGACGTGACCCAGTTGATGATCCAGACCGGAACCAACCAGGTCACCGAGATGCGCGTCATCGCGGCGGTGCACCAGAGCACGCTGGTGGCGATCTTCGCCCCCGAGGGTTCCGGCATCACCCGCCCCAAGGACCTGGAGGGCAAGCGGGTCGGCGTGGCGGCCGGTTCGATCACCAAGACGCTGCTGCCGGCGTACGGCAAGCTCGCCGGCTTCAACGACCAGACCCTCAAGTTCGTGGAAAGCCCGCCGCAGGGCCTGGTGGGTCTGCTCAAGAGCAAGAAGGTCGACGTGCTGAGCACGTTCGTCATCACCCGGAACACGGCCGAGACGGTCACCGGGAAGAAGATGACAGTCCTGCCGCTGACCGACTACCTGCGAGACCTGCTCGGCACCGGCATCACCACCACAGCAGGCTACGCGAAGGACAACCCGGACATCGTCAAGCGGTTCCGGGACGCGTCGCTGAAGGGGCTGCAGTACACGATCGAGCACCCCGAGGAAGCGGCTAAGATCATGAAGGCCAACAACCCGGCCGTCAACGAGCTGGGCGCCGCTGCGGAGATCAAGCTGATGACGCCGTACGTGACGTCCGCACCCGGCGGCGTGGTCGGTGCCCTCGACGAGCAGCGTGCCGCTCGGGCCATCGCCATCCTGCAGGGCGCGGGGCTCATCCCGGGGGGCCTGACCCCGGACAAGGTCATCGACTTCACCGTCGCGCCCAAGGCCTGATCGACGGCGTGCCCGCTTCGGGGACGGCGAGTGGACGTCCACTCGCCGTCCCCTTTTCCCGGAGGAGAACGCGTTGATCCAGCAGGACCGGATTCCATGACGAGCAGGTCGGAACTGTCCCGCAGCTTCAAGATCGGACTGCCCATCGTGGGCACGGTGGTCGCGATCGGCCTGTGGTGGCTGGTGACCATCGTCTTCGGCATCGAGACGTTCTTCCTGCCGTCCCCACCGGACGTCGTCGACGCGTTCTCCCGGGAACCCCACTACCTGCTCGAAGAGGCCTGGGCGACGCTCTGGGTGACACTCGCGGGGTTCGCCGTCGCCGCCGTCGCCGGGATGCTCGGCGGGATGCTCCTGACCGGCTCACGGATGATCGAGCAGGCCACCCTGCCGATGGTCGTGGCGTTCAACGCCGTGCCGAAGGTCTCACTGGTGCCGCTGCTCATCGTCTGGGTGGACTTCGGACCGAGGATGAGGATCTCGATGGTGGTGTTGATCGCGTTCTTCCCGATCCTCGTCTCGACCATGGCGGGACTGACCTCGACACCGGCCGATCTCAACGAGTTCACCCGGTCGCTCTCCGCGTCCCGGCTGAAGAGCTATCTCAAGGTACGGCTGCCGTGGGCGCTGCCCCAGCTCTTCGTCGGACTGAAGGTGGGCATCACCCTCGCCCTGATCGGTACCGTGGTGGCCGAGATCCAGAGCCCGAACGGCGGCCTCGGCTCGATCATCGCGGTCAGCAACCAGTCGGCGGACACCTCGCTGGCGTTCGCCGCGATCGCGCTACTGGCGGTGTTCGGAGTCAGCCTGTTCTATCTGGTGGTCGCCGCGGAACGACTGGCGGTTCCCTGGGCCCGGCACATCTCGACCTGAGTCGGCAGGGCTTCATACTCCGGCAAACTTCCGCCCCGGAGGCCCTCGGGCTTCCGGGGCGGAACGCGCTACACCACCCCGGCGCCGCCGTTGAGGTCGAGGTTCACCGCGTTCACGGCCGGATTCTCCAACAGGAACACCACCGCGTCGGTGACGTCCGCCATCGTGGTCAGCCGGCCCGTCGGGGTACGAGCCGTGTAGGTCTGGTGGATCTCGACCGGCTGCCTGGCCCAGAACGGGCTGTCGGCGACGATGCCCGGATGCAGGGCGTTCACCCGGACCGGCCGAAGTTCGGCGGCGAGAACGTTCACCAGGCCCATCACCCCGGCGTTCACCGTCGAGACGGTTGCCGAGCCCGGAAACGGACGGTCCTTCGAGCCACCGCCGAAGAGCAGGACCGACCCGTCCGTCGAGATCCGCGACTGCAGGGTGTGCGCCACCTCGGTGTAGCCGACCAACTTGACCGTGACCAGGCTGACCGCGCGGTCGATCTGGTAGTCCGAGACCTTGTTCACGTCCCGGACGAACGCGGCGAGGACAAGGTGCTTGACCTCGCCGATCCCGGCGAGTGCGGCGGCGATGCCCTCGGGCTTGGCGAGGTCGACGGCCACCCCGGTGGTGCGGCCGCCGATCTCTGCCGCCACCGCCTCGGTCCGGCCGGCCTCGCGCCCGGTGATGACGACCTCGCGGCCCCGCTTCGCGTAGTGCTCGGCCACGTCCCGGCCGAGGCCGGAGGTACCCCCGACGACGACTACGCAGCCGCCGTCGGGACCGTCGCGCTCTGGCATAGGTCTGTCCCTCTCGTTGTGCAGGATTGAACCGCGAAGCCTCCCCGCGCCCCGGTCAGCCTGCCACTCGACGAGGGGTCAGCCGACCGGCGTAGGCTGCCCCCGCCCGTGCTCCGCCCGCAGCGTCGCCATCGCGTGCTGGACCACGTTCACCAGCACCTGCTTGACCGACTCACGGTGCCGGGCGTCGCACATCACCAGCGGTACGTGAGGCGAGATCGCCAACGCCTCGCGTACCTCCTCCGGCTCGTACTGGGGGGCGCCGTCGAAACAGTTCAACGCCACCACGTACGGGAGGTGCCGGTTCTCGAAGTAGTCCAACGGTGCGAACGCGTCGGCGATGCGCCGCGTGTCGACCAGCACCGCCGCACCGACCGCGCCTCGGATGATCTCGTCCCACATGAACCAGAACCGCGTCTGACCCGGCGTACCGAAGAGGTAGAGGATCAGGTCCTGGGCCATGGTGATCCGACCGAAGTCCATGGCGACGGTGGTGGTCTCCTTGCCCGGCACCTTGGACGGGTCATCGATCCCCACACCGGCGGCAGTCATCACCGCCTCCGTGGTCAACGGGGTGATCTCCGAGACCGCACCCACGAGTGTCGTCTTGCCGACCCCGAATCCGCCGGCAATGACGATCTTGGCGGAGGTGATCCCGCCACCGCCACCGCCACCTCCACCGCCGCGCCGCGACCTTTCCGGGTCATAGCCTGCGAAGTCCACTTAGCACCCTCTCAAGCAGTTCCATCCGCTCCTCGAACGCCTCTGCCGGTGGAGCGGCACTGTGCAGTGTCAGCAGGCTGTCCGCCACCATGTCGGCGACCAGCACCCGGGCGACACCCAACGGCAGCCGGGTGTACGCGGCGATCTCCGCCAGCGACTGCGCCCGGCCCTCGCAGATTGTGGCGATGCGGTGCTTGTCATGACCGGCGAACCGGGACTCGACGACCGCGGCCGGACTCGCCACGAGCACCGCCTCGAGCGCGATGTCCTGACGAGGTTCGGTGCGACCACGGGTGACCGCGTACGGCCGGACGAGCGCTCCCCGTGGGTCCTCTCGTCGTCCGTCCATGCCGTTGTCACCTCCCCGTGGTCGAATTGCCGGTTCACCGAATCCATCTCCGATCAGCCGGTACTACGGACGCGACACAGCCTCGCGCGGGAGCGGCACGAGCGCTGCGCCGACCCGCTCCACGAGGAGCGCCATCTCGTAACCCACCTGACCCACGTCACAGCTCCGGGCGGCGAGCACCGCCATCGAGGAGCCGTCACTGATGGACATCAGGAACAGGTAGCCACTGTCCATTTCGATCACCGTCTGCAGCACGCCGCCGGCACTGAACATCCGTGACGCGCCGTCGGTCAGGCTGACCACTCCCGAGGTGATCGCCGCGAGCTGGTCGGCCCGGTCCGGCGGCAGGTCTCGGGAGGAGGCGAGGAGCAGGCCGTCCGCCGAGACCGCCACGACGTGCGCGATGCCCGCGACGCTGTCGGCGAAGTTACTGAGCAGCCAACCCATATCCTGCATCGCTGCTGGCCTGTTCATCCGCTCGTCTCCTTGATTGAGGTCATGCCGTTCTGCTCGGAACCGGCCGTCCGACCGCGCTGTACGCCACGGTGGTAGGCCGACAACAGACCCCGCACTTCGTCCGGAGTCCGCCGGGTCGGCTCCCGCCCTGCCTTGTTGTCCACGCCGCCGGGTACCAGTTGTGCCTGCGGTACCCGCTTGGGCAGACCGGACCGCGTCGTGCCGGCGGTGGCCGGTTCGGCGGCCCGGCTGGCCCGGGCCCAACCCTCGTCGGCAGCGGTCCGCCAGGCGCCGTCGGGCGCCGAG
>NZ_JADPUN010000092.1 GCF_015690345.1 Plantactinospora alkalitolerans
TCCGGGACCAGCGCCGCATCCAGCGGCGGATCGACGGGATACCCAAGATCCGCGACCCACACCGACGCGAGGCCGCCACCGCCGAGATCGCCACCGAGGTTGCCTCGGCGGAGCAGCGACTGACCCGCCGCCGGACCGCCGTGCCGGTGATCACGTATCCGGCGGGGCTGCCGGTCAGCGAGAAGAAGGACGACCTGCTGGCCGCGATCCGGGACCACCAGGTGGTGATCGTGGCGGGCGAGACCGGATCCGGCAAGACCACCCAGCTACCCAAGATCTGCCTCGAACTGGGCCGGGGAGTACGTGGCCTGATCGGGCACACCCAGCCGCGACGTCTGGCCGCCCGGACCGTGGCCGACCGGATCGCCGACGAACTCGGCACCGAACTGGGCGGGGCGGTCGGGTACAAGGTCCGGTTCACCGACCAGGTCGGCGACGGGACGCTGGTCAAGCTGATGACCGACGGAATCCTGCTCGCCGAGCTTCAGCAGGACCGGATGCTCCGGCAGTACGACACGCTGATCATCGACGAGGCGCACGAGCGCAGCCTCAACATCGACTTCATCCTCGGGTACCTCCGGCAGCTGCTTCCCCGCCGGCCGGACCTCAAGGTGATCATCACCTCGGCGACGATCGACCCGGACCGATTCGCCCGGCACTTCGGGACCGACGCCGAACCGGCGCCGGTCGTCGAGGTCTCCGGCCGGACGTACCCGGTCGAGGTCCGCTACCGGCCGCTGGTCGAGGCGGCGGACTCGGACGACTCCGACGACTCCAACGACGATTCGGACAACGTCCGGGACCAGATCCAGGCGATCGGCGACGCGGTGGAGGAACTGGCCGCCGAAGGTCCCGGCGACATCCTGGTCTTCCTCAGCGGAGAGCGGGAGATCCGGGACACCGCCGACGCCCTGGCCAAGCTGGTGCAGAACCGGCCGAGGTTACGCGGGACGGAGATCCTGCCGCTCTACGCCCGGCTCTCCACCGCCGAGCAGCACCGGGTCTTCCAGGCGCACCAGGCCCGCCGGGTGGTACTGGCCACCAACGTCGCCGAGACCTCGCTGACGGTGCCCGGAATCAAGTACGTCGTAGACCCCGGCACCGCCCGGATATCCCGGTACAGCCACCGGCTGAAGGTGCAGCGGCTGCCGATCGAGCCGGTCTCGCAGGCGTCGGCGAACCAGCGCAAGGGACGCTGCGGGCGTACCTCGGACGGGATCTGTGTCCGGCTGTACGACGAACCGGACTTCCTCGGCCGCCCCGAGTTCACCGACCCGGAAATCCTCCGGACCAACCTCGCCTCGGTCATCCTCCAGATGACGGCCATCGGACTGGGCGACATCGCCGCGTTCCCGTTCATCGACCCGCCGGACCGGCGCAACGTCGCCGACGGGGTCGCCCTGTTGCAGGAGTTGGGCGCGCTGGAGGCGACGACCGGGAACGAATCCGTCCGTCGGCTGACTCCACTGGGCCGCCAACTGGCCCAGCTACCGGTGGATCCCCGGCTGGCCCGGATGGTATTGGAGGGCGAGCGGAACGGCTGCGCCACCGAGGTGATGGTGATCGCCGCCGCGCTGTCCATCCAGGACCCCCGGGAGCGGCCCGCCGACAAGCAGGCGCAGGCCGACCAGGCACACGCCCGGTTCACCGACAAGGAGTCGGACTTCGCGGCGCTGCTCAACCTGTGGCGGTACCTCAAGGACCAGCAGAAGGAGTTGTCGTCCAGCGCGTTCCGCCGGATGTGCAAGGCCGAGTACCTCAATTACCTGCGGGTCCGGGAGTGGCAGGACATCAACAGCCAGCTCCGGCAGGTACTGCGCGGCATGGCCGCCCGGCCCACGGACGGACGGCCCACGGACGGACGGCCCACGGACGGACGGCCCACGGACGGACGGCCCACGGACGGACGGCCCACGGACGGACGGCCCACGGACGGACGGCCCACGGACGGACGGCCCACGGACGGACGGCCCGGCCGAACCGACGGACAGCCGGGCGACGGCAGGCGCGGCGGCAACCAGCGGCGAGCGGACGACAGCGCGGACGGCGGAGCCGAGCAGCCGGCCAACGATGTCGACACGGATCGGATCCACCAGTCACTCCTCGCCGGGCTGCTCTCGCACGTCGGCCTGAAGGACGCCCAGAAGAACGAGTATCTCGGCGCCCGGGGCGCCCGCTTCGGCCTCTTCCCCGGCTCGGCACTGTTCCGCCGGCCGCCGCGCTGGGTGATGGCGGCCGAACTGGTCGAGACGTCCCGGCTGTGGGGCCGGGTCGCCGGGCGGGTCGAGCCGGAATGGGTCGAGGCACTGGCTCAGCACCTGGTCAAACGCAGCTACAGCGAGCCGCACTGGGAGAAGAAGCAGGCCGCCGTCGTGGCGTACGAGAAGGTCACCCTGTACGGCATCCCGCTGGTCGCCGGTCGCAAGGTCAACTTCGGCCGGATCGACCCGGCGCTGTCCCGCGAACTGTTCATCCGGCACGCGCTGGTGGAAGGCGACTGGCAGACCCCGCACCGGTTCTTCCACGACAACCGGGCGCTGCTTGACGAGGTCGAGGAACTGGAGCACCGGGCCCGGCGCCGGGACATCCTGGTCGACGACGAAACCCTGTTCACCTTCTACGACCAGCGACTGCCCGCCGACGTCGTCTCCGGCCGGCACTTCGACGCCTGGTGGAAACGGGCCCGCCGGGACCAGCCCGAGCTGCTCACCTTCGACCGGCAGATGCTGGTCAACCAGGGCAAGGGCGGCGTCGACGCGGCGGACTACCCCGACGAATGGCATTCGGAAGGGGTGGCGCTGCCGCTGACGTACCGGTTCGAACCGGGGACCGAGACCGACGGCGTGACCATCGACATCCCGCTGCCGATGCTCAACCAGGTGACCGCCGAGGACTTCGACTGGCAGGTACCGGGGCTGCGCGAAGAGTTGGTCATCGCACTGATCCGGTCGCTGCCGAAGGCCGTACGCCGGAACTTCGTCCCGGTGCCGGACTATGCGCGGGCGGCGCTGGCCGCGATCACACCCGGCCGGGAGCCACTGCTCGACGCGCTGGCCCGGGAACTGCGCCGGATGACCGGCGTCCTGGTTCCCCGGGACGCCTGGGACACCGACCGGCTGCCGGCGCACCTGCGACCCACCTTCCGGGTGATCGGTGACGAGCAGAAGACCGTCGCCGAGGGCAAGGACCTGCCGGCGCTGCAACGCCAACTCACCACCCAGGTACGCAGAATGGTGGCCGCCGCCGCACCCGACGTGGAACGGCAGGGCCTGCGGGAATGGAGCCTCGGCACCCTGCCCCGCTCCATCGAGCAGAACCGGGCCGGCTACCTGGTCACCGCCTATCCGGCGCTGGTGGACGAGGGCGACAGCGTCGCGGTACGGGTCTTCGCGTCCGAGGCCGAGCAGCGCACCCAGATGTGGGCCGGCACCCGGCGTCTGCTCCGGCTCGGCCTGGCCGCACCGGCGAAGTTCCTCCAGGGCCGGCTCTCCAACGAGGCCAAACTGGCGCTGAGCCGCAACCCGCACCGCAACGTGCAGGACCTGCTCGACGACGCCGCCGACGCGGCCGTCGACAAGCTGATCGCCGACGCGGGTGGCCCGGCCTGGGACGCCGACGGCTTCACCGCGCTGCGGGACCGGGTCCGGGCGGATCTGGTCGACACCACGATCGAGGTGGTCGAGCGGGTACGCCGGGTACTGGCCAGCGCCTACGGGGTCGAGCAGCGGCTGACCCGGACCAACAGCCTGCCTCTGGTCGCGGCGCTCACCGACATCCGGGCCCAGCTATCCGCCCTGGTGCACCGGGGCTTCGTCACCGAAACCGGTCACGCCCGCCTCGCCGACCTGCCCCGCTACCTGACCGCCATCGAGCGACGCCTCGACCGGCTCCCCCAGAACCCGCAACGCGACCGGGAACAACAGGCTCGGATCGAGCAGGTCCAGCAGGAGTACCGGGACATGCTCGCCGCCCTCCCCCCGGCCCGCCGCGACGACGACGCCGTACGACACATCCGCTGGATGATCGAGGAACTCCGGGTCAACGTCTTCGCCCAGGCGCTCGGCACCCCGTACCCGATCTCCGAACAGCGCATCTACCGCGCCATGGACCTCGCCGAGGGGTAGTCAGGGGTGTAAGGAAGGGCCCCTTCTTATCGCTTTCTGTAGAAGAAGGGGCCCTTCCTAACACGTAACGCCCCCTCCCGCGTGGCCCGCGCCACAGGCGGGGCCGGATTGGTGGGTGTCCGGTGCCGGGGTCGTTATGCTCGGGTCCGGCCATCCAGAGCGACCGAGAGACCTGGCTCGTTGACGTCGCAGCAACCCCCCGACCGTGGGTGCGGGTGCTACCGCCAGGATCGATGGAGGTACCTGTAGTGCGTACGTCGTGTGCCGAGCGGACCAGCCGGCTGCACGTCACCTGGCATCGGTGGCGTCGACATGTGGATCTCTGCCGGACCAGCACCATGCTCTGTCCCGGCCAGGACTGACCGCAGCCGCCGGTCGGCGTATCCGACCGCTCTCGTAACCACCCTTCCAGGCGGCTCCGTCGTCGCTGCCCGTGCCGTTCGCCGGCCGTGCCGTTCGCCGGCCGTGGCAGCCGTCGGCGTACCTGCCGCCGGATATTTCATGGAGTTTCCACACATGCGTATCACCGCTGTTTCTGCCCGCCTGCTCTCCGGAGTCGCCGCCCTCGCGCTGCTGGGTGCCGCTGCCGCCTGCGGCGGTGCCTCGCCGTCCGGTGACGTGGCCGAGAACCCGTACGACCTGCTGCAGCCCGGAACGCTGCGGGTCGGCACCCTGACCGACGCCCCGCCGAACGTGTACCTGAAGGACGGCAAGTTCACCGGATTCGACAATGACCTGATGACCGCCGTCGCCGGCAAGCTCGGACTGAAGGTCGAGTTCGTCGGGACGGACTTCTCGGCGCTGCTCTCGCAGGTCAACAACCACAAGTTCGACGCCGGCAGTTCGTCGGTCACCATCACCGAGGCCCGGAAGAAGACCGTGGACTTCGGCAACGGGTACGACTTCGGCTACTTCGGCCTCGACGTACCGGCCGGCTCGCCGATCAGGAGCTTCGCCGAGTTGAAGGGCAAGCGTGTGGTCGTGGTGCAGGGCACCGTGCAGGACGACTACGCGACCAAGGAAGGGCTGGACCCGGTCCGGGTGCCGGACTACAACGGCGCGATCAACCAGCTCAAGGCCAAGACCGCGGACGCCTGGATCGCACCGGCGGAGATCGGCGAGAAGTCCGCACAGGACAGCGGCGGAAAGATCGTCCTCGTCGAGAAGCAGCTCAGCTCGGCCCCGACCGCGTTCGTGGTGGCCAAGGGAAGCGACGCGCTGCGCGAGGCGCTGGACAAGGGGCTCGACCAGGTGATCGAGGACGGCACCTGGACCCGGCTCCAGGACCAGTACTACCCCGGGCGGCCGATCCCGGAGACCTTCAAGCCGGGTAGCGGCACGGTGGCGTACCCGCCGGTCAAGGCCGGATCGGCCGGCCCGGCCGGTACCTCCGCGTCCCCGACGGCCACCCCCGCCGGCTGACGCCCGAGCCCGGCCGACAACCGAGCCGGCCGACAACTGAGGCGGACGGCCGACGGACGGTTCCGAGACGACCAAAGGCGAGGCGATGGAAACCCTGAGAACGTTGTGGGAAACGTTCTTCGACCTGGAGTCGATGCGCGAGGCGCTGCCCGAGATGCTGACGGTCGGCCTGCGCAACACCCTGTTACTGGCCCTCATCTCGGCCATCCTGGGAACGCTGCTCGGCATGCTCCTGGCCATCGCCGGCCTGTCCCGGACCCGCTGGCTGCGCTGGCCGGCCCGGATCTACACGGACGTGTTCCGGGGCCTGCCGGCGGCCGTCACCATCCTGCTGATCGGGGTCGGGTTGGCGCCCCTCGGGCTCACCTGGTGGGGCCCCAACCCGTACCCGTTGGGCATCCTGGCGCTGTCGCTGATCGCGGCGGCGTACATCGGGGAGATCTTCCGGTCCGGTATCCAGAGTGTGGAGGCCAGCCAACTGGAGGCGACCCGGGCGTTGGGGCTCTCCCACGGTGCCGCCATGCGCCTGGTGATCATTCCGCAGGGCGTACGCCGGGTCCTGCCGGCCTGGGTCAACCAGCTGATCGCCCTGATCAAGGACTCCAGCCTGGTGTACTTCCTCGGCCTGGTCGCCAGTCAACGGGAGCTGTTCCGGATCGGCCAGGACTATGCCGCCAACACGGGCAACGAGTCGGCGCTGCTGCTCGCCGGGCTGTTCTATCTGGCCATCACGGTGCCGCTGACCCACCTGGTCAACTGGGTCGACCGGCGGCTGCGGGACGGGCGGGCCGGCGGCGGGCCGGACGCCGATTCCGATTCCGATTCCGACGATCCGGTGGCGCTGGCCGGCGAGACGGCGCTACCCGCCACCGGGAAAGGGGCGTCGCATGCCTGAGCGTAGCCAGTCGAGCGGGGTGGCAACGGCAGTGACCGGCACCGGCTACGAGTCGGTCAGCGTGGCGACCCGGGACGTACACCTGGCCTTCGGACGCAACCAGGTCCTGCGCGGCATCGACCTCGAGGTCGGACGCGGCGAGACCGCCTGCGTGATCGGCCCGTCGGGGTCGGGGAAGTCCACATTGCTGCGGACGATCAACCGGCTGCTGGAACCCGACCAGGGCGACATCCTGCTCGACGGCGTGAGCGTGCTGGACCAGGACCCCGACGCGCTGCGCCAGCGGATCGGCATGGTCTTCCAGCAGTTCAACCTGTTCCCGCACATGACGGTGCTGCGGAACGTCACCCTCGCGCTGCGGCAACTCAAAAGGCTCTCCCGGGACGAGGCGACCGAGTTGGCGCTGCACCACCTCGACGTTGTCGGCCTGCGGCACAAGGCCGATGCCCGGCCCGGTCGGCTCTCCGGCGGTCAGCAGCAGCGGGTGGCCATCGCTCGGGCGTTGGCGATGTCGCCCCGGGTGATGCTCTTCGACGAGGCGACGTCGGCGCTCGACCCGGAACTCGTCAAGGGTGTGCTGTCGCTGATGGCGGACCTGGCGGCGCAGGGGATGACCATGGTGGTCGTCACCCACGAGATGGGTTTCGCCCGGCAGGTCGCGGACCAGGTCGTCTTCATGGACCGTGGCCGGGTGGTCGAGGCCGGGCCGCCCGCCGAACTCTTCGAGGCACCGCGCAGCGGGCGTCTCCAGCAGTTCCTCTCCCAGGTGCTGTAGGCGGAACCGCGACGGGTCACCGCCCGTCTGAGCGCCGACGGTGGTTCGGGCTACGGTTCGGGGGCGCTTGGATGCGGCGGAGACCTGTACTCGCGATTGTTGCCGGAGCGGTCGCCGTTGCGGTGCTGGGCACGGCGGGCTGCGCCGCCGGAGGCGGAACCACGGCCGCCGTCGCAGAAACGGCGGCCGCGGAGCTGCCGGCCGGCGACGTCAAGAAGGCCGAGGTGTACGCGCAGGTCGTGCGCACGTACCTCGGCACGCCCCGGGACAACTCCTTTCCCGAGGGGTCCTTCGGCACCTTCTATGTGCTCGACCGGGCCCAGCCGGGCGCCAGCGATCTTCCCGACCAGCCGGAGCGTGGCATTCCGATCGCCCCGAAGGTCCAGCAGCACATCACGAACGCATTGGCGGGGATGGGCCAGGTGGTGTTCATCGCCGATCAGGACGCCGCCTTCCGGGAGGGAACCCTCTGCCCAGAGGTCAAGGACGGCGGCATCCTGATCACCCTCGGCGAGGTGGTCGGCGACGACCACGAGGTGCGGGTCGCGATCCACGGCTTCGTCGCCTGCGACGGTGCCACCCGGCTGACCTACGTCGTGCACAACCAGCCGGACATTGGGTGGCAGGTGACGGGCACCACCGGCCCGAGGACCATCTCCTGACCGAACGGCAGCTCCCGCTACGACCAGTAGTCGCCGGACGGCAGTTCGACCCACCGGTCGGGCGGCCCGGTGACCGGGCGAGCGTCGGTCAGTCGCAGGCCGGCGTACGCGCAGCAGTAGGCGATGGCCCGGTACCGGAACAGGTACGTGCGGAGGATCTCGTCGGCTGACTCGTCGGCGCCGGACCATCCACCGCCGGGGTGCAGGTCCCAGCCCTCGATGACGCCGTTCCTGCCGATGCTGCCCTGGTTGCCGCTCTTCGGGTTGGCGTACATCGCGTAGCAGACCGTCCCCGTCGACAGCCGTTGGGCCACCACCGGTGTCGACGCCCCGTACGCCCACGGCTGGCTGACGACGCAGCCGCCCGGTACGTCGGTGACACCGACGGTCAACAGCGCATCTTCGTCCAACGAGCGGTCGGACAGATTTTCCAGGATGGACACCGGATCGTCGGTCTCGATGACCGTGGCGTCCAGCCGCCGTACGGCCTCGGCCGCGTCGATTCCGGCCACGCAGCACAGGCTCAGGCCGTCATAGTAGAAGTCGCCGAGCGCGTCGAGCAGGCGGTGGGCCTCGGTGGCGGCGGCGGACTCGGCCGGCGAGAGACCGGGGACCCCGGGCGGGACGGGAAACAGGTCCGGCGTCCGGCTGGCCAGGCTCAGCCGTCCCGGCGACCATCCGGCCATCATCGGCCGCCACGGGTCCGCCCCGGCCGCCACGAGCGCTCGGGCGTTCTCGGGCTTGTCCGCCTGGACGGCGATCCACAACGCGGTGCGGCCGTCGTGTTCCGCGTCGACGTCCTCGACGAGGCCCGCCAGTTCCGCGACCACGTCGGCGGAGCCCCGCTCGGCCGCCACGTGCAGTGGACCACCCTGGCCGCGTACGTCCCCGTCGGGGTCGGCGCCAGCCGCGAGCCGGGCCCGGACCTCGACCAGCTCCGACCAGGATCGCCAGTCCATCATGGACCATCCGTCATCGTCCGCCATGCTCAGACCTCCCCGAGATCGGGTCCTCATATTGTCGGGGACCGATAGCGGCGTCCACCGTCCGTACGATCCTGACTCGGAGCACCGACATTTTGCGCGGCGCCGGCCGGTGGAGGTACGGGTTGGACGAGGCGGACCACTGGGTCAGACTGGAACATCGGCACTGCTTCCCGACGACGACGTGACAGGGTGGCTCACCCCGGATCCACGAGGTCGGGCGATTTGGATCGATCCGGAATCGACGCAGAACGCGATCGGTCAGGTGTTCTCCGCGATCCCCGGTTCGGCACGTTCCGAGGTGTCAGCCGGGAAACGGCGCCCGTACCCCGGGTAGTACGGCCGGCTGGACCGCGACCTGCTCCGTCGGCGTCACGTTGTCGGTCGTCGTCACCTGCGTGTCCCGCTCGTTCCCTCCAGCCTCGCCGACGGCCCCGGTGCCGTGGGTGCCGGTGCCGGGACTGCCGGTGCCGTGGCTGCCGGTGCCAGGACTGCCGGTGCCGTGGCTGCCGGTGCCAGAGTTGGCCGTGGGCTCAGGCACCGTCGGATGGGCCGGGACCAGCAGCAGCGCCACCAGGTCCTGGCAGAGGTGCACCACGATCGCCAGCAGCAGGCTGCCCGAGACCAGGTAGACGGCGGTGAACATACTGCCGATCAAGGTGATTCCGAGCAGCCCGCGCCGGCCCTGATAGGCGTGCGCCGCGACGAACAGCGCAAGGCTGGCCAGCACCACCAGTGCCAGCGGCAGATCGTAGAGCTGGGTGCCGACCCCGATGAACAGGCCACGGAAGACCGCCTCCTCGGTGACGCCGGCCGTGACCGAGACCAGGATGGCCAGCCGCCGCTCCCGCGTGTTCTGCGGCACCAGCGGGGCCGTTCCGGCCCTGCCGGGAAGCACGTGTCCCCGGCGCATCCGGCTGCGGGCCCGCAGGCCGCCGACGCCGATCAGCAGCAGCACGTACGACGCCAACAGGTAGTCGAGGCCGTCGCCGCTCGGCCAGGCCCAGCCGAGGTCGGTGGCCGACAGGTCGGCGCTGGCGAACGCGATCGCCGGAACGAAGGCCGCCGTGACCCAGGAGACGAGGATGAAGTTGCGGTAGAACCGGACGCGTCCTTCCGGCTCGGCGGCGAGTTGCCGGAGGAAACGGCTCCGGAACTTCACCCCCAGGACTATGTCGACCAGTTTGATCGCCAGCAGGGTCGCAACCAGTATGTGCGTGGTCAGTTCGAGGGCCCGGTTCACGAACGACGATCATCGTGGCAGACCGGTCCGGCGACAACCCTCCGATCGGTGTGAGCCCGCGCGTCGCGCCCGCTCGCCCGCGAGGTGCCCGCCTCCACAACGGCGGCGTTGATGGCATTGACCTGCCCGGCGAACTCCGACATCTCGGTTACCTCGATGCCGGCCGCCCGGAGGAGTTCGATGCCGACGCAGTCCGCGAAGACCGGCGGTTCCCGCATCGCGACGACGACCCGACGGATCCGTGCCTCAATGATCAGTTCGGTGCACGTGCGGTGGAAGGAACCGCGGGTGGTGCATGGCTCCAGCGAGGAGTACATGGTGGTGCCGGACAGGTCCGGCACGGTGCCGTCGAGCTTGGCCAGCGCCTGCTGTTCGGCGTGCACGAACGGACCGGTCTCCCGGGAGTATCCCCGGGCCAACTCGGCTCCGTCGGGGTCGACGATGATCGCGCCGACCGCATAGGCGCTGACCGTGGCGGGGCAGAGTCGGGACATGTCGATTGCCGCCTGCAACCACCGCTGGTCGACCATCTGCTGATCGATCATGTCTTCCTTCCTGAGCGGCCATCCCGGCGGCGAAGATGACGGACAGAGATATCCGCCGAGGCGTCCACCGATCCGTCCGCGATCTCGCCGCTGAGGCCCACCCGGATCGCCATCCAGCCGGCGGTCCCAGGCCGTACGTGTGTAGCGAGAGCGCGGACGAGGTCCTCGGACACCTCGCCCGATAGCTGACCTGTCCGGGTACCCGGACAGGATTCCCGACTCAGGACACTACGCCGGGGCGTTCCCCCTCTTCACCGACGCCGTGAAGGCCGTGCAGGCGGCCGGGCGGAGCACCAGCACCGGACCGGTCCTTGCTGTCCCGCACCCGCGACGATGGCCCGAGGTCCCGGTGCTGCCCGCGATGCGGTACGACGGCATCCGAACTCGCGGGGCAGCACCGGGCCCAGCCATGAGCCGGAACCGTCCACGGTCCACGGCTTTCGCCTCGCCGTGCGGGGTACCCATCGACGGGTCACACTGTTTCTCAGCACGAGGGCCCGCCCTCGCCGCCGCCTTCCTACTACTGGACGGGGACGCTCGTGGCTGTCGACCTCACCCGCCGGGACTTCCTGGGCCTCGGCGCGGGCGTCGCCGCCGCTGCCGCCGGGCTGGCCGCCGCCCGTACCGTCGAGGAGCGGCACCGCGTGATCGTGATCGGCAGCGGGTACGGCGGAGCGATCGCCGCGTACCGGCTGGCCGAGGCCGGCGTACGCAGTGTCGTGCTGGAGCGGGGCCGGCGCTGGCCGATCACCCCGGCCGGAGACACCTTCCCGCCGTTCCTGAGCCCCGACCGCAGGTCGTCGTGGTTCACGCCGACGCCGGTCTACCCGGGCATGCCACCAGCGGTGTACCGGCCGTACGCGGGACTGTTCGAGAAGATCGTCGGGCAGGGCATGAACGTGATCACCGGTGCCGGGGTCGGCGGTCTGTCCCTGGTCGACGGCGTGATGCTGCAACCCGCCGAGGCGGTGTTCAACCGGGTGATGCCCGCCGAGGTCGACTACCAGGAGATGAACGACCGCTACTACCCTCGGGCCCGCTCCCGGATCGGGGTCGGCGCCATCCCGGACGACGTACTGGCCCATCAGCGGTACGCCGGCACCCGGCTCTTCCTCGATCAGGCGCGTCGGGCCGGACTGCCGGCGGGCCGGATCGACGAGGCGTGCGACTGGTCCGTGGTCCGGACCGAGCTGGCCGGCGACGCGGTGCCGTCGGCGTCGATCGGCGAGTATCTGACCGGGATCAACAGCGGGGCGCGCACCTCGGTGGACCGCAACTACCTGGCCTGGGCCGAGGCGAGCGGGTTGGCCGAGGTCAGGCCGCTTCACGTGGTGACCGACGTGTCGACCGACGCGCAGGGCCGGTACGTCGTCCGCGCCCGCCACATCGACGCCGACGGCAACCTGCTGGAGCACGTGGTGCTCACCGGCGACGCGCTGTTCCTCGCCGCGGGCTCGATGGGTACCTCCCGGATGCTGGTCCGGGCCCGGGACAGCGGGGCGTTGCCGGGGCTGTCCGACCAGGTCGGCCGGCACTGGGGCAACAACGGCTCGCGGATCTACCTGCGGGCGCTGGTGCCCGAGCCGACCGGGGCGTACCAGGGCGGTCCGACAAGCGTCGCCATCATGCGCTGGGACGACCCGGACAACGCCGTCTCGATCGAGTTCGGTCCGGCGCCGTTTCCGGTGGAGACCCACGCGATGCCGGTACCCGGATTCGGGATCTGCGCTCCGGTCGGCCGCTTCGAGTACGTACCGTTGACCGACGACGTCCGGCTGATCTGGCCGCCCGACGGTGACCTCGCCGCCCAGCGGGCGATCCGGGCCACCCTGCGACAGTTGGTCACCGCGTCGACCGCTCCCGGCCCGGTGCCGCCGCCGACCGGGATCGGCGTACTCGACGGCCTTCTCTCGCTGGCCGCCGCCGCGCCGTACGGGCTGCTCGACCTGAGCGGGCTGGAGTCGTACACGTTTCATCCGCTCGGCGGTGCGGTCCTCGGCCGGGCCTGCGACGGCTTCGGCCGGGTGGCCGGCTACCCCGGGCTGTACGTCGTGGACGGTGCCCTGATCCCCGGCTCCACCGCGGCCTGCAACCCGGCGCTGACCATCGCCGCCCTCGCCGAGCGCTGCCTCGACGACGTGCTGGCCCGCGACGTCGGCACCGTCTTCTGATCCGCCCTCCCCGACCCGACCGGGGCCGGCTCAGACCTGTACCGGGGCCGGCTCAGACCTGCACCGGTGTCCGCTCAGACCAGCAGCAGCGTCTTGCCCACCGCGGTGCGGTTCTCGATCGCGGCGTGGGCGTCGGCGGCCCGCTCCAGCGGGAAGGTCTGGCCGATCAGTGGGGTGATCCGACCCGCCGCCACGTCGTCGAGCGCCCGCACCAGGTAGCCACGGAACTGCTCCGGGCCGAGCTGGATGTCCGCGATGCCGGTCGCGGTGATGTCCCGGGCCTTCGCCAGCTCCGGATCGGCGGTGGCGAACGCGCCAGCGGGAGTGCCGTGCGCCGAGAACCGGCCGCCGGGCCCGAGCAGGTCGAACGCGGCGCGCCCGTAGTCACCACCGGCGCCGTCCAGGACCACGTCGAGACCTCCGGTCGCGTTCCAGACCCGGTCGGTCCAGTCCGACGTGGAGTAGTCGACCAACACGTCGGCGCCGAGTTCGCCGATCCGGTCGAGCTTGGCGGTGCCCCGGGCGGCGGCCACCACCGTGGCACCGGCCGCGGCGGCGAGCTGGACCAGGATGGCGCCCATGCCACCACCGGCCGCGGTCACCAGTACCCGGTCCCCCGCGGTGATCTGAACGATGTCGGCGATTGCCAGCGCCGTGACGCCGTCATGCAGGACCGCCGCCGCGTTCCGCGGGTCGACCGCGTCGGGTACGGCCACCAGGCCGTCTGCCGGCACGACCGCCCGTTCGGCGTACCCGCCCTGGTGGCCGGTGCCGGCGACGATCCGCCGGCCGACCCAGCCCGGATCCACGCCCGGGCCGACGGCCGCGACGGTACCGGCAACTCCCACTCCCGGCCGGTACGGCGGCCGCACCGGAAACCGCTCGCCGCCGTGCCCGCCGCGTACCATCGTCTCCAGCCACAGCACCTCGGCCACCTCGACCGCGACCACCACCTCGCCGGCTCCGGCCACCGGCTCGGCGGCCTCCGCCGGCACGAGCACCTCCGGTCCACCGAACCGCGCCACCTCGATCACCCGCATGCCTGACCACCTCCGGCTCCGGTACCGCGACGGCGGGGCTGCGCGTCGACGGCCGCTTCCTTGACGCGCCAAGTCTCGGACGTCAAGCGGACTTGAGGTCAATACGCCGTCGACGGAGACCGTCGGTCCCCCGGACTACCGTGCGGGCATGGTCACCGTCGCCGAGGTACGAGCACTGGCGCGTACGCTGCCGCGAACCACCGAGCACCTGATCCGTGACCGGGTCAAGTTCCGGATCGGCTCCATCGTCTACGTCGCGTTCTCCCGGGACGAGACGACGATGGGCTTCGGCTACCCGAAGGAGGAACGTGCCGCGCTCGTCGTCGCCGAGCCGGACCTCTTCTTCCTGCCGTCCGCGTCCGACCTGCGCTTCCACTGGGTGTGCTGTCGGCTGGCCCGGCTCGACCACGGGTACATGACCGAGTTGGTGACCGACGCGTGGCGGATGGTCGTGCCCCGGTTCCTCGCCCGGCAGCGACTGGGTCAGTAGGGGGTGACCCCGGCCGGCAGGGTCGAGTTCTCGGCGGCGGTACGGACGTAGTCCAGCAGGATCCGTCGGAACGCCCGCGCGGCATGGGTCGGCTCCGCCTCCCGCCGTCGGGCCAGCGCGATCGTCCGGTGCACCCCGGGCGGGGCGAGCGGGGTGACCCACAGTTGCGGGCGCCGGGCCACCACGATGCCCGGCACCAGGGCGACGCCGAGTCCCGCCTCGACGAAGCTGAGCACCGCGTCCATCTCGCCGCCGTCCACCGCGAGCGACGGTTCGAAGCCCGCCTCCCGGCAGGCCGCGATGGTGGCGTCGCGCAGGTCGTAGCCCTGCCGGAACATCACCAGCGGCTGGTCGCGCAGGTCGGTGAGCCGGATCACGCCGGTCGGATCGGTCATCGGCAACGGATGCAGGGAGGCGACCACCAGGTTGTCCCGGAGGATCGGCTCGGCCCGCAGCGCGGGGTCGGGCCCGAGCCCCGGCTGGATGATCAACGCCAGGTCGAGTTCGCCGCGCAGCAGGTCGCGGACCAGGTCCTGCGAGCCGCTCTCCTCGACCCGCAGGTCGACGTTCGGATGGAGGTCCCGGAACCGGCGCAGCACCGCCGGGGCCAGCGAGGTGGCGAGGCTCGGGGTGGCGCCGAGCCGCACCCGGCCCCGGCGTACCCCGACGAGTTCCTGGACCTCCCGCCGGGCGGTGTCGACGTCGGCGAGGATCCGCTTGGCGAGCGGCAGCAGCACCTCGCCGGCCGCCGTCAGGCCGATGTTTCCGCGCACCCGCTCGAACAGGGGCGCGCCGAGATCCGACTCCAGGACGTGAATCTGCTTACTCAACGAGGGCTGGGTGATGCCGACAATGTCCGCCGCATGGGTGAAATGCCGGGTTTCGGCCACCGCCACGAAGTACCTCAACTGGTGAAGCTGCACCTACATAGCTTACGGCTATGGACACTGCGCCTTCGATGCATTGGACGACTAATCAGAGGTCTCCTAGCGTTTATCGGGTGACAGCAGTAGGCACGCGGTCGCCGATCCGATCCAGCATCGGCCTGAAAGCCGTGATGGCGGTGACGGGCATCCTCCTGGTGCTCTTCCTCATCGCCCACATGCTCGGCAACCTCAAGATCTTCGTCGGCGCCACGTCGTTCGACCACTACGCGCACTGGCTGCGGACGATCGGCTCCCCCGTACTGCCGGACACCTGGTACCTGTGGATCCAGCGGTCGGTGCTCGGCATCGCCCTGGTGGCGCACATCTGGTCGGCGACCGTACTGGCCCGCAGGGCCCGGGCCGCCCGGCCCGTCCGGTACGCGCACCGGCCCAAGGTGCAGGGCAGCTACGCGGCCCGGACCATGCGCTGGGGCGGCGTGATCATCGCGCTCTTCGTCGTCTACCACCTGCTGGACCTGACCACGGGTGACCTGAACCCGGTCGGCGACCCGCGCCGGCCGTACGCGAACGTCGCCGCCGACTTCGCGCCCGAGCGCTGGTACGTGACCCTGTTCTACGTCGTCGCGATCGTGACGCTCGGCTTCCACCTGCGGCACGGGATGTTCAGTGCGTTCCGCAGCCTCGGCCAGCAGACTCCCCGGGGCGAGCGGCGGGCCCGGGCCGTCGCCCTCGGCTTCAGCGTCGCGCTCTGCGCTGGCTACCTGGTCGTCCCCTTCGCCGTGATCGCCGGATTGGTGCGCTGAGAAATGGAACTCTTCACCCACGGCGAGCCGATCGCCGACACCAAGGCCCCGGACGGGCCGATCGAGACCCGCTGGCAGCGCCGCCGGTTCGGCGCCAAGCTGGTCAACCCGGCCAACCGGCGCAAGCTCACGGTGATCGTGGTCGGCACCGGGCTGGCCGGCGGCTCGGCCGCCGCCACCCTCGGCGAGCTGGGCTACCGGGTCAAGTCCTACTGTTACCAGGACAGCCCGCGCCGGGCCCACTCGATCGCCGCCCAGGGCGGCATCAACGCGGCCAAGAACTACCGCAACGACGGCGACTCGATCCAGCGGCTCTTCTACGACACCGTCAAGGGCGGCGACTTCCGGTCCCGGGAGTCGAACGTACGGCGGCTCGCCGAGGTCTCGGTGGAGATCATCGACCAGGCCGTGGCCCAGGGCGTCCCGTTCGCCCGGGAGTACGGCGGCCTGCTCGACACCCGCTCGTTCGGCGGCGCCCAGGTGCAGCGGACCTTCTACGCCCGGGGCCAGACGGGCCAGCAGTTGCTGCTCGGGGCGTACCAGGCGCTGGAGCGGCAGATCGGGCTGGGCCGGGTGGAGATGTACAGCCGGCACGAGATGCTGGAACTGATCGTGGTCGACGGCCGGGCCCGGGGCATCGTGGTCCGCGACCTGGTCAGCGGCGAGATAACCACCGAGTACGCCGACGCGGTCGTGCTCGCCTCCGGCGGGTACGGCAACGTCTTCTACCTCTCCACCAACGCCAAGGGCTGCAACGTGACCGCCACCTGGCGGGCGCACCGCAAGGGGGCGTTGTTCGCCAACCCCTGCTACACGCAGATCCATCCGACCTGCATCCCGGTCTCCGGCGACCACCAGTCGAAGCTGACCCTGATGAGCGAGTCGCTGCGCAACGACGGCCGGGTCTGGGTGCCGCAGCGGGCCGGCGACGACCGCCCGCCGCGGGAGATCCCGGAGGACGAACGGGACTACTTCCTGGAGCGGATGTACCCGTCCTTCGGCAACCTGGTCCCCCGGGACATCGCCTCCCGGGCGGCCAAGGGAGTCTGCGACTCTGGTCGGGGCGTCGGCGCGACCGGGCTCGGCGTCTACCTCGACTTCGCCGACGCGATCGGCCGGCTCGGCCGGTCCACCATCGCCGACCGGTACGGCAACCTCTTCGAGATGTACCAGCGGATCACCGGCGAGGACCCGTACGAGGTGCCGATGCGGATCTATCCGGCGGTGCACTACACGATGGGCGGCCTGTGGGTCGACTACGACCTCGAGTCGACAATTCCCGGACTGTTCGTCATCGGCGAGGCGAACTTCTCCGACCACGGCGCCAACCGGCTCGGCGCCTCGGCACTGATGCAGGGCCTGGCCGACGGCTACTTCGTGCTGCCGAGCACCATCGCCGACTACCTCTCCGCCGGCCCGTTCGAGCCGCTGACCGACGACCACCCGGAGGTGGCGGCGGCCCGGAACGACGTCGCCGACCGGCTCGCCCGACTACTCGCCTGCAACGGTGACCGGACCGTCGACTCGTTCCACCGCGAGCTGGGCCAGATCATGTGGGACCACTGTGGAATGGAACGCAGCGACACCGGGCTGCGCAAGGCACTCGCCGAGATCCGCAGCCTCCGCGAGCAGTTCTGGCAGCGGGTCCGGGTCCCCGGCGACGGCGAGGGGCTCAACCAGGCGTTGGAGAAGGCTGGCCGGGTCGCCGACTTCTTCGAACTGGCCGAGCTGATGTGCGTCGACGCGCTGCACCGGACCGAGTCGGCCGGCGGGCACTTCCGGGCGGAGAGCCAGACCCCCGACGGCGAGGCGCAACGCGACGACGACCGGTTCAGCTACGTGGCCGCCTGGGAGTTCACCGGCGCGGACCGGCCACCGGTGCTGCACAAGGAAGACCTGGACTTCGAGTACGTACACCCCACCCAGCGGAGTTACAAGTGAACCTCACCCTGAGGATCTGGCGGCAGTCCGGGCCGGACGACCCCGGCCGGATGGTGAGCTACCCCGTTCCGGACGTCTCCCCCGACATGTCGTTCCTCGAGATGCTGGACGTGCTCAACGAACGGCTCACCCTCGACGGCGAGGAGCCGGTCGCCTTCGACCACGACTGCCGCGAAGGCATCTGCGGCGCCTGCGGGATGGTCATCAACGGCGTCGCGCACGGGCCGGAGCGGGCCACCACCGCCTGCCAGCTCCACATGCGCCACTTCTCCGACGGCCAGACGATCGACATCGAACCCTGGCGGGCCAGGGCGTTCCCGGTGGTCAAGGACCTCGTCGTGGACCGGACCGCCTTCGACCAGATCATCGCGGCCGGCGGCTACATCACCGCGCCGGCCGGTAGCGCCCCGGAGGCGCACGCCCAACTGGTCCGCAAGTCGGACGCGGACGCGGCCTTCGAGTCGGCCGCCTGCATCGGCTGCGGCGCCTGCGTCGCGGCCTGTCCGAACGGCTCGGCGATGCTCTTCACCGCGGCGAAGGTGACCCACCTGAGCCTGCTGCCACAGGGCCAGCCGGAGCGGTCCACCCGGGTCGTCGGGATGGTCGACGCGCACGACGCGGCCGGCTTCGGCGGCTGCACCAACATCGGCGAGTGCACCGCGGTCTGTCCGAAGGGGATCCCGCTGACCAGCATCGGGCGGCTCAACCGTGACTACCTCAAGGCCACCCGCGACCGCGACGGCGCCCCCGGCACCTGACTCCGGGTGCACCGCCGCAGCGGTACACAGGCGATACACAGACACGTCTCCGATCCGTCGCTGGGCCCGCGCCGAGGCGCGAACCGGGACAGATTCGCCTAGGGTTGTCGATCAACAAGCCGCAGTTCTGGCAACTGCCGCGTGTCGACGACTCGCACGGGGACGCCGGGCTGCGAAACGGTCTCTTTGGGGGGCACGACGTGGGAAACACGCTGAATCGCAGGACGGCACTCGGTGTCGGCACCGCCGCCACCGCCGGTGTGGTGTTCGGACTCGCCACTCCGGCGACGGCCGCACCGAGCACCGGAGGAGGAGCCTCGGAGTCCTCCCTGTTGCGGGCGAACCAGGTCGCGGCGCTGTACCGGCGGGCGAAGGAACGGGCCGGCGGCAACTGGTACACGTACATCAGCGTGGCAAGCGGAGGTGGTCCCACCCCGCAACCCGCCGTCCGGGAGAACGCGGACACGGTGGTCGAGGCGTACAGCGTCAACAAGATCGCGGTCGCCACCGCCGTACTCGACAAGGTCGACCGGGGTCTGCTCACCCTGGACCAGCGGGTCGAGGTCACCTCGGCGATCGTGGTCCCGGGCGGCGACGGCATCTTCAGCCTGGACGGTGCCTACCCCAGTTCGGTGACCCTGGGCCACGCGCTCGCCGCGCTGCTCACCGTCTCGGACGACACCGCCGTCCGGCTCTGCGGGCTGGTCTGCCCGGCCGCCGAACTCAACCAGATCCTGGTCGCCAAGGGTTTCCCGAAGACCCAGGTCGAGCCGGTCGCGAACCCGAACCGGTTCTTCCTCGGCACCAGCACCGCCCGGGAGACCCACGACCTGCTCCAGGCGCTGGTCCGGGGGACCCTGCTCTCCGCCACCTCGACCACTTTCCTGCTGAACCAGCTCCGCGCCCCGATCGCGTTCAACGACGGGATCCGCCGCACCATGTCCTCGGCCGAGCGCGCCCGGATCGCGACCAAGGCGGGCTGGTTCGGCGACGCCCGCCACGAGGCCGGCCTCATTTTCGATCCGGCCGGCGCCCCGGTGCTGACCTACGTCCTGTTCGCCGACGGACAGGCCGACCCGGACAACTTCGGCGCCACCCATCCGGCGGTGCAGGCCCGTGCCGCGATGGGACCGGGCTTCATCGACGCGGTGGACGGGCTGCGTAACACGTCCGTCCCGGCGCGGCGGACCTCCCCGTACCGGCCGACCAACGGCGGCTGAGCCGAACCATCGTCCCCGGCAGGGGGCTTGGGCGTCCGGCAGCAGAAACAGGCGTCCGGCAGCGGAAACAGGCGTCCGGCAGCGGAAACAGGCGTCCGGCAGCGGGGCCGGGGAGGCGGGTGCCGGCTCGGGCGTACCCTCGCAGGATACGAGGGGGCGACGGCTGATG
>NZ_JADPUN010000427.1 GCF_015690345.1 Plantactinospora alkalitolerans
GGTGCGGACGGCCCACCCGGCGCCGTGGGGGCGGGGGGTTCTGTCTTCCGCGCCAACCACGGACGGAACTCCGCCGGGCCGCCGCCCGACGGCGGATGGTCGACCCCTGACGTGAGTGGCGCTCGCAGCATTGTGAGCCGCCTACCGGCCCGTAGGAAACCCCGGATCGACCGCAGGCGGCCATTGTCGGATATCCGACACAAGTTACGGCCGGAAATCGGGCGCTGCTTCCATGCCCGGCCGGCGCGAACGCCGACGGTCCGAGACGGCCGGCGTCCGGGGCACGAGACGGGCGGCGTCCGCCTCCGGCCGTACCCCGGCGCCAGGTTGTCGCCCCGGTGTCAGTCGCGTACCGCCCGCACGGCGTCGGCGAGCCGGCGTACACCCTCGTCGATCTGGTCGACCGTGACCCCCGAGTACGCCAGCCGCAGCGCGTGCTGCCCGCCCTCGACGAGGAAGTCACTGCCCTTGACGACCGTCACACCACGCTCGGTCGCCGCCGGCACCAGCCGATCCACCCGCACGTTCTGCGGCAGCTCGATCCAGAGGAAGTAGCCGCCGTTCGGTTCGGTGAACCGGACATCCGGGATGTGCTCCCGCAGCGCCGAGCCCAGCGCGGCGGCCCGCTCCCCGAGCGCGGTGCTGACGGTACGGATCGACCGGTCGATGTCGCCGGAGACACAGAACTGGTGCACGATCGCCTGGGCCACCATCCCCGGCGAGATGTAGAGGTTGGTCGCCTCCTTGGCGATGTCGGCGATCAGCGCGGCCGGTCCGACCAGGTAGCCGACCCGGACTCCCGGACAGACCGTCTTGGTGAAGCTGGAGGCGTGCACCACGCTGCCCCGCTCGTCGAGCGAGAGCATCGAGGGCAGCGGCTCGCCCCGGAACCGGATGTCCGCGTACGGATCGTCCTCGAAGATCGTGAAGTCGTACTCCGCGGCCAGTTCGAGGAGGGCCTGTCGCTTCTCCAGCGCCAGGGTCACCCCGGCCGGGTTCTGGAAGTTCGGAATGATGTGCGCCAGCTTCGGACGTACCCCGGTTTCCAGCAGCTTGCCCAGCTCTTCGGTGTCGATCCCGTCCGGCTGAATCGTCACCGCGTGGATCTCGCTGCCCTGCTGTTGCAGGTTGAGCAGCGTCCGGTCGTACGTCGGCCGTTCCACCACGACCGCGTCGCCCGGCCGGATCAGGTGCGCGAACAGGAACGCGTCGGCCTGGAGGGACCCGTTGGTGACCAGAACCTGGTCGACTCCGACGCCGTGCTTGTCGGCGATCCACTTCCGCAGGGGTGGGTATCCGACCGATGTCCCGTACCCGGTGATGCCGGCCGGATCGGCGTCGAAGGCGCGTCCGGCCGCGGCCTTCAGCCCGTCGATGTCGACGATGTCCAGCGACGGCGCCCCACGGGCGAAGGAGATCAGCTGCTCGGCAGTCATGACTCCCCAGCCTACGGGCGCTCCCGGCGTCCGGGGCGCAGGCACGACAATGTCCGTATCTTGAGCAACGGAGCCGCGCAGCCCCCGGAATCGGGCGGGCGGGCCGGTCAGATCGACGCGACCGCCGGGGCGTCGACCCAGACCCGGACGATGTCCCGGACCGAGATCATGCCGAGCACCTCGCCGTCATCCAGCACCACTAGGTGCCGGAAGCCGCCCCGGGCCATCGCCTCGGCCGCCTCGTGCACCGTCCAGTCCGGGCCGGCGTAGACGACGTCCCAGGTCAGGTGGGCTGCGGTCCGTTCGACATCGCAGTCGAGCCCGGCGCCGATGGCATTGAGAACATCGCGTTCGGTCATGATGCCGATGCCCTCGGAGTCGGGATCGACCACGACCGCGGAGCCGACGCCCCGCTGGGACATCATCTGGGCGGCCTGCCGAAGCGTGTGCTCCGGACCCACCACGAGAACGTTGCTGGACATCGCTTCGCGTACCCGCATCACACATCACACCTTCGGGACGGGACGGGCGGTACCGGTAGGAACAGACTGGACGTTCGAGCCGGGAAGTACAAGCAGGCGGTGGGAGGCCTCGGGTCGGGGTGACTAGTCTCGACGCGTGTCCACAGAGCCCCTACGCTGCGCCGGAGCCCTCGTCGTCGACGACGAGGGCCGGATCTTTTTCCAGCGACGGTCCCCCAACCGTAAGCTCTTTCCCAACACCTGGGACATCGTCGGCGGTCATCTCGATCCGGGCGAGACCGTCGAGGAGGCGCTGTTCCGCGAGGTCACCGAGGAGACCGGCTGGACCGTCTCGCTGATACTGGGTCTGGTCGGCGAGTACCGGTACACCGGAAACGACGGCCTCGACCGGATCGAGTCCGATTTCCTCGTCCGGGTCGACGGTGACCTCTCCCGGCCCCGGCTCGAAGCCGGCAAGCACACCGAGTTCCGGTGGCTGGCCGAAAACGAGGTCGGCGTTCTCGACGAGGGCCGCGACCCCGACGACGGACTGATCCGGCAGATCGCGGAGGACGCCTTCCGTGCCCTGCGCCTGATCGGCCTGTGAACGACCTCGTCCCGCTCGCGCCGCACCAGGCCGCCGCGCTGGTCTGGCCGGCCGTCGACCGGGTCTTCCGCGCCGCGATGACGGCCGCCCGGAACCGGGGCGGGGCGGAACTGGTCCAGCGCTACGGCGGGCCGGCCGCTGTCGGCTTCCTGGTCGACTTCCGGACCCGGCTGGCGGCACCGGCCGGAACCATCGGCGGTACCGGCCTGGCCGCCCTGCTCCGCTACGGCGACCAGGCCGAATGTCAACGTGCGCTCGACAAGCAGGTCGCGCACGGCATGATCCATCGGCAGCCGGACGGCGGGATCCTCGCCACCGAGCGCGGCCGGGCCTTCCTCGGCGAGCTCTACGAGTTGCACGCCGAGGTGACCCGGGAGATCTGGACCGGGCACCCCGAGCGGGTACGCCGGCTCGTCGACACGATCGGCCGGCTGCTCGGCGCCGCACTCGACGCCCCACCACCCGCGCTCGACCTCCTGCCGGCCGGCGGGACCGGCCCGACCGACGGCGGGCCGCCAGATCCGGGTCGACCGGCCGATCCGGGCCGACGGGCCGATCCGGGCCGACGGGCCGATCCGGGCCGACGGGCCGATCCGGGCCGACGGGCCGAGGTCGGCGCGTTCGGCGCGATGGCGCCGCCGTACGAGCCGGACGGGACCCCGGTCGGCGTCCTGCTGCTCAACCGTCTCGGCACACTGCGTTACCACCGTGCGGACGCGCACGCCGCCGCCTGGCAGGCTGCCGGGCATACCGCGCGGACGATCGTCGACCTGACGTCGGGGCCGGAACGGCTCGCCATCGAACTGGAGACCGACCGGCGGGCCGCCGGCCCGTACGCCGTACTCACCCCGCCCGAGCGGCTGCGACTCCTCGCCGACCTGGCCGCCCTGCCCGGCTGAGCCGGGGTACGGCCAGCCGGTTCGACGGCGGCTCGTGCGCGGAACCGTGCCGCAGGCGGCTACGGTCGACACGGATTGGCCCAGGATTCGCCGGGAATTCGTGCTGCCGTCACGCGGCGCTATCCTCCCAGCGGTGGTGATTGTCGCGAGGAAGGATCCGGAATGATCGGTATGGTGCTGGCCGCAGGTGCGGGCCGCAGATTGCGCCCGTACACGGACACCCTACCCAAAGCACTCATTCCGGTCGACGGGGAGACGACGATCCTCGACATCGCGCTGGGCAACCTCGCCGAGGTCGGACTCACCGACGTCACTGTGGTGGTCGGGTACGCGGCCGAGGCCGTCGAGTCGCGGAAGGCCGCCCTACAGGACCGGTACGGCGTACGGCTGACCCTGGTGCACAACGACCGGGCCGAGGAGTGGAACAACGCGTACTCGCTCTGGCTGGCCCGGGACCACTTCGCCCAGGGAGCGCTGCTGGTCAACGGCGACACCGTACATCCGGTGAGCGTGGAGAAGACCCTGCTCGCCCAGCGTGGCCCCGGCATCCTGCTCGCGATCGACAACATCAAGAAGTTGGCCGAGGAGGAGATGAAGACCGTCTTCGACAGCAGCGGCCAGCTCACCCGGATCAACAAGCAGATGGACCCCGCCGAGGCGTACGGGGAGTACATCGGCGCGACCCTGATCGAGTCCCGGATCGCCACCGAACTGGCCGACGCCCTGGAGACGACCTGGCGGCGCGATCCGAACCTCTACTACGAGGATGGCTACCAGGAGTTCGCCGACCGGGGCGGCGAGGTACGGGCCGCGCCGATCGGCGACGTCTCGTGGGTCGAGGTCGACAACCACGACGACCTCGCCCGGGCACGGGAGATCGCATGCCACTACTAGCCCGTACCGTCAACACCCCGCTCGTGATCGACGTGCGTCGCGGCGCCGTCGCGGACCTGGGCGCGCTGCTGGCCGACCGACGCATCTCGGCCGGCGGCGAGGTGGCCGTGGTGGTCGGGCCCGGTCAGGGTGAGCGGATCGCCGAACTGGTTCGTCCCGGCCTCGGCAACGCGGACTTCTTCACGGTGGCCGGTGGCAGCCTGGACGCCGCCCAGGAACTCGGTGAGAAGCTGCACCGCCGCTCCTACGACGCGGTGGTCGGGATCGGTGGCGGCAAGACCATCGACACCGCCAAGTACGCCGCGTCCCGGTACGCGATCCCGATGGTGACCGTGGCGACCAGCCTGGCCAACGACGGCATCGCCTCGCCGGTCGCCTCCCTCGACCACGACGGCGGAAAGGGCTCCTACGGGGTACACATTCCGATCGCCGTCGTGGTCGACCTCGACTTCGTGGAGAACGGCCCGGACCGGCAGACCCAGGCCGGCATCGGCGACGCGGTGAGCAACCTCAGCGCGGTCGCCGACTGGGAACTGGCCCATCGGGTACGTGCCGAGCCGATCGACGGGCTGGCCGTGACGCTGGCCCGGACCGGGGCGGAGGCGCTGGTCAACCACCCAGGCAAGATCACCGACGACGGCTTCCTCACCACCCTGGCCGAGGCGCTGATCCTGGGCGGGATCTCGATGTCGATCTGCGGTTCGAGTCGACCGGCCAGTGGCGGCTGCCACCTGATCTCGCATGCGCTGGACCGGCTCAATCCCGGGCCCGGATCGCACGGCGAACAGGTCGGGCTCGGGGCGCTGTTCTGCACGTTCCTGCGTGGCGACCTGGAACGGTTCGGCCAGATGGCGTCCTGCCTGCACCGGCACGGATTGCCGACCACCCCGGCCGAGCTGGGCCTGAGCGACGCCGAGTTCGTCGCGGCGGTACACCACGCGCCGCGTACCCGGCCGGACCGGTACACCATTCTCGAACACCTCGACCTGGCTCCTGACGCGATCGGTGAACGGCTGGCAAACTACGTCGATGCACTCCGTGAACATCTCGGCTGAGTTGTTGCCCCCGCCCACCGCCGCCGACTTCTACCGGGTCAACCGGGGCGGTGGCCTGTTCAGTGAGGCGATCAGCCAACGGATCGGCGCCGGCATGGCCCTGACCGCGCACCGGATGGGACTGCCGCCCACCGCACTGACCATGGGCAACCTGGTGCTCGGGCTGGCGGTCTCGGTGACCGTGGTGACGCTGGCCGGGCAGGTGGCCAGCGGGGACGTACCGGCCTGGATCGTCGGCCTGGTCGCGCTGGTCGGTTGGCAGTTGGCGTACGCCCTGGACTGCGCGGACGGGCAGCTTGCCCGGGTCACCGGCCAGGGCAGCCCGGCCGGCGCCCGGGTCGACGTGCTCTGCGACGTGGCGGCCCAGATCGCGCTGGTGACCGCGCTGTCGGCGACGGCGGTCGCGCAGCGGCCGTCGGCACCGACCTGGCTGGTCGCGGCGTTCGCCGGCACCTGGATGGTCAACCTGGTGACCTCGGTGATGGCCGCCGGCCCGAACGCGGCCAGCATGGTCACCTCGACCTCGCTGCCGGTCCGGCTGGCGAAGCTGATCCGGGACTACGGTGCGGTGATCTTCCTGGCCGGTCTGGTGCTGACCGTCGTGCCGGGATGGACGACCTGGCTCATCGCCGCGTTCACCCTCGTCAACGGCGGCTTCCTGCTCGCCAGCATCGCCTTCTCGGCCCGCGCCTCGCTGCGCTGAGCGCCGCCCGCTTGGTCGGTTAGGAAGGGACCCTTCTTCTACAGAAAACGATAAGAAGGGGCCCTTCCTTACAGCTTGGTGTAGACGTCGACGAGTTGCCGGGTGACGACGTCGGGATGGAACGTCCGCTCGTAGCGGGTGCGGGCGAGGGATGCGAGGCTGGCGGCCGTGGCACGGGCCGTCGGCAGCGCGGCGGCGAGGGCGGCGGGGTCGGCGGGGACGATCCAGCCGGCGGGGCCGGTGGGTTCGTGGGTGCCGACGAGGTAGGGGATGCCGCCGAGGGCGGTGCCGAGCACCGGGCGACCGGCGGCCAGGGCCTCGATCACCACCGTCGGAAGGACGTCGTGCCAGGTGGGTACGGCGAGGACGACGGCGGTGGCGCGGAGTGCGGCGGCCACGCCGGCCCGGTCGAGCGGGCCGAGGAACTCGACGTCGGCGCGTTCGGCGGCGGCGGCCTCGGCCAGGCCGCGCAGTTCTCCGTCGCCGGCGATCCGGAGTGGGCCGAGCGCACCGTCCGGGTGCCGGCGCCAGGCATCCAGCAGCAGCCCGACGCCCTTCTCCGGGGAGAGCCGGCCGAAGAACAGGAAGCCCTCGCCGAGCGGGGGTGGCGTCCCGGGGTCCGGGATCCCGTTCGGCTTGATCACGATCCGGTCGTCGGGGATGCCGTAGTCCCGCAGGTGCTCGGCGATGCCGGAGGTGAGCGCGATGTACCGGTCCACCGAGCGCCAGGTCGGCCGGTGTACGGCGAGCGTCGTCGCCATCAGCGCGCTCTGCGCCCGGGAGCCCCGGTAGCAGCGGTGCACGATCGCCGGCACGCCCAGCGCCCGACCCCGGCAGTCCTGGCAGATCCGGCCGTCCCGGAAGTAGAGCCCCGAGGAGCAGACCTGGCGGTAGTTGTGCACGGTCTGCACCACCGGTACCCGGTGCTTGTGCGCGGTCCGGACCACCCAGGGCGAGAGCAGCGGGTACGGGTTGTGCAGGTGCAGTACGTCCGGCCGGTGCTCGGTGATCAGCCGGCTCAGCTCCTGCTGCGCCTTCGGGGCGTAGATCGGCGATATCGGCAGCAGCGCCTTGGCGGCCGGGGAGAACTCGGCGATCTCGTCGGAACTGCGCAGGAAGGGATGAACCTCCACGCCGGCCGCCCGGAGCTGGACGATCTCCTGGTCGACGATGGTGTTCTCGCCGGACGGCTGCGCCTCCCGATAGCGGTTGTGCGCGACGATCACCTGCACGCCGGTTGCCCTCCTGTCGTGACCGCCGCCGACCCGGCCACGCGTCGAGCGGGCCCGGTCGGATGGGCGCGCATTGCCGCACCCGGGGGATTGAACGCTACCGTTTACCTCGTGCCTGAGTTACCGGAGGTGGAGGCCCTCGCCGGTTACCTGCGGAAGCGGGCGGTCGGCCGGCGGGTCGACCGGATAGAGGTCGCGGCGATCAGCGCCCTGAAGACGTACGACCCGGCGCCGTCGGCGGCAGCGGGGCGGGAGGTCGTGGACGCGGGTCGGCACGGCAAGTTCCTGGACGTACGGCTGGACGGCGATCTGCACCTGGTGGTCCATCTGGCCCGTGCGGGCTGGCTGCACTATCGGGAGGCGTTCAACTCCACACTTCCCCTCAAACCCGGCAAAGGACCCATAGCCCTTCGGGTACGTCTCGACGACGGCTCCGGCTTCGACCTCACCGAGGCCGGTACGCAGAAGAAGCTCGCCGCCTACCTGGTTCCCGATCCGGCGCTGGTGCCCGGGGTGAGCCGACTCGGGCCGGACGCGCTCGCCGCCGACCTGGCGACCTTCACCGAGCGGCTCCGCAGCCGGCGTGGACAGGTCAAGGGCGTACTGACCGACCAGGAGGTGCTGGCCGGCATCGGCAACGCGTACTCGGACGAGATCCTGCACGTCGCGAAGCTCTCGCCGTTCGCGCTCACGAACCGGCTCTCCGACGCACAGCTGGCGACCCTGCACGCGGCGGTCCGGGAGGTGCTCGGCGACGCCGTCACCCGCTCGATGGGGCAGCGGGCCGCCGAGTTGAAGGGGGAGAAACGGGCCGGGTTGCGGGTACACGCCCGGACCGGCCTGCCGTGTCCCGTCTGTGGCGACACCGTCCGTGAGGTGTCGTTCGCCGACTCCAGCCTGCAGTACTGCCCCGGCTGTCAGACCGGCGGCAAGCCGCTCGCCGACCGCCGCCTCTCCCGGCTCGTCCGCTGAGCGACGGGTGTTTGTCTGTTGAGCGATTGTGCTTGTACGTTGGGTGACCCTGAACTCTTGATCAGAGCAGAAAACGCCCACGAGGCGATGAACCGGCCTGTGCTGGGCTCTACCGCCAACGCTTTCCGTCGGTATAGTGACCCGGTCTGCGACTCTGCTCTGGGGCGGCCCGGCTCTTTCCGCCGGTGGAGCGGGCGGCGTCCTGTCCCTCGGGTCGGCGTCCCCGCAGGGCCTGCATGGGAGAGACTGAGACGGTGGGCGACCCGAGCCCTTACGGCAGATGGGCGGCACGTGTCACGCGGGAGGACGTGGGTGAGGTGACGACAAGCCTCCAGCGCCCGGTAGGCAACGCTGGCCAACCGAGCACCCTGCGGCACGTCGACAGCTTCGAGATCCAGCCGCCGACCGCTCCGCAGCCGAATGGCGTACCCCGGTCCGCGTGGGCGCGGGCCCACCGGCGGGTGTCCCGCTGGCACCGGCCGTACATCGCGGCGCTCCTGCTGCTCGACTTCGGCGCGGCGGTGCTGGCGAGCTGGATCGCCATCGCGAGGTTCGAGCAGGCCAGGGCCGGTTTCCAGACATCCGCCTGGTTCCACACCGTCTCGTACCTGCTGCTTCCACTCGGCTGGCTGATCGTGCTCTGGGCCAACGGGGCCTACGACCGGCGCTACCTCGGGCTCGGTACCGACGAGTTCAAGCGGGTCACCCGGGCTGGGGTGGCGGTCGCGGCGAGCGTCTCCTTCGTCACCTTCGCCACCAACACCGACCTGTCCCGGCTCACGGTCGGCACCGCGCTGCTCGGCGCGATGCTGCTGATCCTGTTCGCCCGCTACCTCGCCCGGTTCGTGCTGCACACGATCCGCCGCCGGGCCGGGCAGGCCGCCCAGCAGGTGGTGCTGGTCGGCACCTTGCCCGAGGCGCTCGAGGTCTACACGGCGGTCAGCCGGAGCCCGGCCGCCGGGCTCATCCCGGTGGCCATCCACCTCACCGACGGGTACGCGGCGGCCCGGGGCATCGAGACCCCGATCCCGGTCTACGCCGGCCGGGACATCCTGTCGCTGGTCCGGGAGGTCGGCGGCGACACCATCGCGGTCTGCGGCTCGGCCAGCACCGAACCGGGCGAGCTGCGCCGGCTCGCCTGGCAGCTGGAGGGGTCCGGGGTCGACCTGATCGTGGCGCCGCAGCTCACCGACATCGCCGGTCCCCGGGTGCACATCCGGCCGATCGAGGGCCTGCCGCTGCTGCACGTCGAGGAGCCGACCCTCTCCGGCCCGGCGCTGCTGGCCAAGAACCTGCTCGACCGGCTGGCCGCCGGATTCGGACTTCTGCTGCTCGTTCCGCTCTTCGTCACGATCGCGGTGGCGATCCGGCTCTCCGACCCCGGGCCGGTCTTCTTCCGGCAGCCTCGGGTCGGCCACGAGGGCCGGACGTTCCGGGTCTGGAAGTTCCGGACCATGTACGTCGACGCCGAACAGCGCCTCGCCGGCCTGGTCGACCAGAACGAGACCGACGGCATGCTGTTCAAGATCAAGGACGATCCCCGGGTCTTCGCGGCCGGGCGGTTCCTCCGGGCCAGTTCGCTCGACGAGTTGCCTCAGCTGATCAACGTGCTCTGGGGCGAGATGTCCCTGGTCGGTCCCCGCCCGCTTCCCGCCGACGACGGCGACTTCCTCGGCGACGTCCGGCGCCGGCTGCTGGTCCGGCCCGGCATCACCGGGCTCTGGCAGGTCTCCGGCCGCTCCGACCTGTCCTGGGACGAGGCCGTGCGACTCGACCTCTACTACGTCGACAACTGGTCGCTGGCGTACGACCTGAGCATCCTGTGGCGGACCATCGGGGTCGTACTGGCCCGCAAGGGCGCGTACTGACGGCGCCGAGGCGCGTACCGACGACGCGGGGGCGCGTACCGACGACGCACCGGCAGCGGCGCGATCCGGACCGACCGGGGACGGGATCCGGATGTACGCGGGCTTGGCGAACCGGGCGGAAACCGTCAGGATCTCTGCGTGGGGCCGAACCTTTCCACGGCGATCGCCGTGGTGGCGATGATCAGCGCGTTGGGCGCTGCGCTCTTCGCCGTCGTCCGGCTACGAGCCCGGCGGGGAATCGCCACCGCCACCCAACGGGCCACCTACGACGTTCTGCACACCGCCGGCCTGGCCGCCGAGCCGCTCCGCGCCGGGCTCACCCCGGCCGGCGCCGCCAAGGCGGTACGCCACCTGCGTACCCTGGTCGGTTCCGCCGGACTGGCGTTGGCCGACCGCGACCGGCTGCTGGCACTCGACGGCCGGGGCGGCCACCACGGCCAGCAACTGCTCGCCGCCGCCGTCCAGACCATCAACATGCGCCGGTCCACTGTGCTCGGCGAGACCGAACTGCGCTGTGACCGGGTCGACTGCCCGGTCCGGGGCGCCGTGATCGCCCCGCTGACCGGTCCGGACGGCCGGGCCACGGTCGCGCTGGTGGCCATCGCCGACGACCAGCCCGCGCCGGGCCTGGTGCAGGCGGCGCTGGAGACCGCCCACTGGGCCGGGGCCCAGCTCGCGCTCGCCGAACTCGACTCGTCCCGGGAGCGGCTGGCCCGAGCCGAGGTACGGGCGCTGCGGGCGCAGATCAGCCCACACTTCATCTACAACGCCCTGACCGCGATCGGATCGTTCGTCCGGACCGATCCCGAGCGAGCCCGCGAACTGATCCTGGAGTTCGCCGAGTTCACCCGGTACTCGTTCCGCGCCCACGGGGAGTTCACCACGCTCGCCGAGGAGTTGCGGTCCATCGACAGGTACCTGACCATCGAGCGGGCGCGGTTCGGTGACCGGCTCCAGGTGCGGCTACAGATCGCCCCCGAGGTGCTGCCGGTCAGCCTGCCGTTCCTGTGCCTGCAACCGCTGGTCGAGAACGCCGTCCGACACGGATTGTCCCGCAAACCGGGGGTGGGAATGGTGAGCATCGAAGCACGCGACGCCGGAGCCGAGTGCCACATAACGGTCGAGGACGACGGCGTCGGAATGGATCCGGCCGTACTGGTCTCCGGGATCGCCGAGGCCGCGGCCGACCCGTCCGACGACTCCGGCCAGCACGTCGGGCTCTCCAACGTGGACGAGCGACTCCGGTCGGTCTTCGGCGACCAGTTCGGCCTGGTCGTGGAGACCGGCCTCGGATCGGGTACGAAGGTGAGCATGCGGGTGCCGAAGTTCCACCGCCACGTCCGGGCCAGCGCATGAGCGGACGCGGCGAGGTGTCGGCATGACCGGATTCCTGCGGGTCCTGGCGGTCGACGACGAGCCTCCCGCGCTCGACGAACTCGCCTACCACCTGCGGGCCGATCCCCGGGTGGCCCGGCTGCACACCGCCGGCGACGCGACCGAGGCGCTGCGGGTGCTCCGGGACGCCGACGTCGACGTGGTCTTCCTCGACATCCGGATGCCGGGTCTCGACGGCATGGAACTGGCCCGGGTGCTGCGGCGGTTCGCCCGGCCACCGGCGATCGTCTTCGTCACCGCGTACGACGACGGGGCGGTCGACGCCTTCGACCTCGGCGCCACCGACTACGTACGCAAGCCGGTCCAGGCCGAACGGCTCGCCGAGTCGCTGCGCCGCGTCGTCGGCTCGCGGGTGGTGCCGACGCATCCGGCGGCGATGGCGAGAGCCGAACCCGATCCGACGATCCCGGTGGAGCTGGCCGGCACCACCCGGATGCTGCCCCGCTCGGCCGTACGGTGGGTGGAGGCGCAGGGCGACTATGCCCGGCTGCACACCGCCGACGGTTCACACCTGGTCCGGGTACCGCTGGCCACCCTCGCCGAGCGCTGGGCCGACGCGGGATTCGTCCGGATCCACCGGTCGTATCTGGTGCAGCTCCGCCTGATCGCCGAGCTGCGGTTGGCGAACTCGGGCTACGTCGTCGTGGTCGACGAGACCGAGTTGCCGGTCAGCCGGCGGCACACCCGCGAACTGAAGGACAAACTGGTCCGCGCCGCGAAGCAGGACTGGAACCGCTGACGCCGGATCAGCCCGTAGCGTGGAAGGGATGAGCTCCAGCGACGACGGCCCGGAACTCCGGCGCCGGAACAGTGAGCGGTACCAGTGGGAGAAGGATCGGGTACGGCTCAGCGAGGCCGAACGGCGCTCGACCGGCGGGACCGAGCGGGACACCGGCCTGAGCACCCACGATCTCGACTTCCACACCGAGTACGCCCGGATCGAGGCCGACGAGGACCTGGCCTCGGCGTTCGGGGTGCCGACCGGTACTCCGCTGCTCCGCCGGGTCTACCGGACCAGCCGCCGGAGCGGGGCCGTCCCGCTCTCCGCCTCGTGCTCCTACCTGCCGTACGAACTGGTGGCGCGGAACCCGGACCTGCTGGACCCTGGAAACGAACCCTGGCCGGGCGGTACGCAGCACCAACTCCACACCGTCGGCGTCGAGCTGGCCCGGGTGCAGGACCAGATCCGAACCCGCCCGCCGTCGCCGAGTGAGGCCACGATGCTCGACCTCGAACCGGAAGTCTCCGTCCTGACGCTGCGCAAGATCTCGGTGGACGTCACCGGACGGGTGGTCGAGGTCGCCGACGCCGTGTTTCCCGGTGATCGGACCGAACTGGTCTACACCACGGTCCTGAAGCGGTGGGACGCATGACACGACACCGGCTCTGGTGGACCGGTCTGGTAGCAATGCCGGATGACGCACTTCGATGACCTGAGCGCCTACACCTACTTCGAAACCGAGAGCATCGGGCACGACTGGGGGTGGCTCGAGTTCCGACCCCGGTACGACCGGCTCAACATCGGGTGGCTGGACGCTCCGGCCGGCTTTCCGGTGGGCTCGACCCCCGAGTGGTTCGCGGACGCCCTGCGGAACATCGCGGCGGGACCGCTGGTCAACGCCACCCGCGGATTCCATGCGTGCACCTTCTGCCCGAGAGGGCCGAATGACTCCCCGCTCCCGGTAGAACATCCCGGCGGCGCGGTACTGCGGGCAAACGCCGAGATCAGGGTGCCGTGGCGTACCGGCGCGATGTTCGCCGCGCCAACACTCGTCTGGCACTACGTCAGGGCGCACTCGTACCAACCGCCGGAGAGCTTCGTTGACGCGGTCGGGTCGTACGACCCGTCCTGGGCAATGGATGGAAGCCCGTGGATACCGACCGACGCCGAACGTCTCACCTTCGACTGAGCGGACGAACGACCCGGCCCACCGCTGGAATCCACCGCCCTGGCAGCGGAACCGATGCGCTTCCCGGTGTCTTTGCACGGGTGGACACCATCCCAGGGAGGTACGGCAATGACTGAACGAATCCGGTCGCTGCTCGACGCGGCAGTCGAAGACACCCGGCCACGGGTTGTCGACCCGGTGTCGGCGGTGCTCCGGCGCGGTCGGGCCTCGCGGCGGCACCGGCTGGCCGGCGCTGGGGCGTCCGGGGTGGTGGCGGTCGCCCTGCTCGCCACCGGCGGCCTCGTCGTCGCGAACCGAGGTGGCGGCGAAACGACCGGCGCCAACCCCTCCGCGAGTGCCAGCGCCCCACCCACCCTTCCCTCCGAGCCGAACAGCCGACAGACGGTAGCGGCGACGGTGACCGACGAGGAGGTACGCGCGAACGGCCTGATCCTGACCGTTCCGGACGGCTGGCGGGTCGTCAGTGGCCAGCGGGTCACCGACTGTGAGGTGGCACCCCGGTCGGTGCTGGTCAACGTCGTTTGGATGCGCAACGAGAGGTGCCACGGACGCGCTGACATTATCCGGCTTCACTCCTGGTTTCCGCCCCACTATGGCTTGTCGGAAAAACCGAGTTCCAAGGTCTTCAGCGAGGGCGTCAGCGAGTTGGTCCTGCCGGGCGGGCAGCCAGCCTGGCTGTCCGACAACGACATCTTGAACTTCGAGAGGTTCCAAAGGTCGGCCTCCTTCAACCTCGCGGTCCCATGGGCCGGAACACTGCTCGAAATCCAGGTGCCTCTGAAGGACCTGGATTTCGTCCTCGGCTCGATCCGGAGCGAACCGGTCGTACCCGGACGGCTGGTCCTGCCGGAGACCCCGCCGCGCGTGACGGTCGGCCAGCGGGGCCGGGACCGCATCGACTCCACCGACGCGGCCGCGATCGCCCAGGTGCTGGAGCGGCTGCGTGGACTGGACCAGGTCGTCCAGACAGACGAACTGCCCTGCGCTTCGGCGCAGCCGCTGACCCCGGGCCGGAAGCTGGCCGCTAAGGACATGGCCACAGTCACGTTGCACTATCCGTCCGGTTTCGCGCAGGCCGTGGTCGCGATCAGCAGCACCGACGAGTGCGCCTTCGCCACCTCGTCGATGGGCGGTCGGGTCCGGCTGCCCGCCGGCTTCCTGGCCGAGATCCGGGCCCTGCTCACCGACGGGGAGGGCTGATGGGTAAGCGCGGGTCCGAACCGGACAGTTTCGCCGAGTTCGTCAATGCCCGCTACGCCGCCCTGGTCCGGCACGGCACCCTGCTCACCGGGGACCACGGACACGGCGAGGACCTCGCCCAGGAGGCGCTGGTCAAGACCTACCGTGCCTGGCACCGACTGCACCCGGACGGCGACGCGGACGCGTACACCAGGCGGGTGATGGTGCGTGCGGCCTGGCGGGCCGGACGGCGGCTGTGGCGCCAGGAGGTCCCCACCGGGGAGCTGCCGGAGCGGCGGGCCGCCGACCCGTACGAGCCGCGAGACACCGCCCGGCTCGTGCTGACAGCGCTGCGCGAGCTGCCCGCCCAGCAGCGGGTGGTGCTGGTCCTGCGGTACTGGGCCGGTCTGAGCGAGCAGGAGATCGCCGGGATGTTGAACTGCTCGACCGGCACGGTGAAGAGCCGGGCCAGCCGGGCGATCAGTGCCCTCCGTCGCGTCGATGGTCCGCTCGCCGAGGCGTTTCAGGTGTCTTCGGCGGGCTTGACGTGACCGGACGTTGAAGGCCCCGGCGGTCACACCCGCTCTCGGGCACGGGCGAGCGAGGGCTACGAGCGGCGCCGGACCCGATGCCGGGCACCGGGTCCGGACGCCGTGTGCGGGGTCAGCGGGCGGTCGCCCTGGCACGTAGGGCATTGACGGCGTTGACCGCGGTGCCGACGTCGCGGCACGTGACGAGCCGGCAGGTGCCGTCGGTCAGCCGGAGGGCCAGAACCGGGCCGGGCAGCAGCGGTAGCGTGCGATCGGTCGCGCCGCGCAGCATTCCCCGGGTGAGCCAGGTTGCCGCGTCCAGGGAAGTCTCCTCCGCAGCGGCGATGGCGGTCAGCGGCAGTCGCCATCGGACCAGACCGAAGGTGAGCCGGACTCCGCGCGCGTCGATGGCGAGCCGGTAGCGGGTGAACGGGAGCAGTACGGGCGCGGTCACGGTCGGCGCCAGCCCCGCCCAGCCGGGCACGCCGACGAGGGGCACCAGCACGGCGGCGAGCAGGAGACCGGAGAGGGCGAGCGCCACCATCGCCCAGACGACCGGGCGCAGCGAACGCGACTCCCACCAGAGCAGTCGCTCGTCGTCGACTGCGGAGGTGGGCTGGGCCCGCTGCGGCGCTGCGGCGCTCACGGTCGTCGCAGTGGGGTCCGAGGGCCGTTCCGGGGCACGGCCCGCCAGCAGGATCGCCACGAGTCCTGACCCGGCGGCGACCACTGCCGGCACGGCCATGGTGGCGGCGAAGTAGCCCCAGGAGATGTTGACGTCGGCTGCCGTGGTCGCGTCGAGCGCCGCTCCCAGCACCATCAGCAGGATCGTCACCGCCGCGCTGGCAACGGTGGCGACCGCGACCTGCACACCGGCGCGTAGCCAGTGCCGGGGTATCCGGGGCAGCCGGCCGGCGGCGAGGAACACGACGAGCCCGGTGATCCATGCGGCGAGGGCCACTCCGATCAGGATCGCGGTCAGCGTGTCGACCGGGATCGTGGTCATCACCGGGCGGTCGCCGACGCCGCCCTGGTTGGGTAGGCGATCCGGCAGGCGCTCCCGCCATGCCAGCGTCAGGGCCGTCGCGCCGCCGAGCAGCGCTCCTGGCAAGAGACCGATTCCGGCAATCCACCGTACTGTCCTCATCCGCCTGCCTCCTTCGCGTATTGCTGGCGTACCAGTGCGACGACCTCGTCCAGGCCGACG
Source organism: Plantactinospora alkalitolerans (assembly GCF_015690345.1). Classification (GTDB taxonomy): domain Bacteria; phylum Actinomycetota; class Actinomycetes; order Mycobacteriales; family Micromonosporaceae; genus Plantactinospora; species Plantactinospora alkalitolerans. The sequence goes on from NZ_JADPUN010000427.1 coordinate 16,349, forward strand.
CCGGCCCGCCGCGCGTCGCTCACCAGGTGCCGCACCCACTCGATCACCTGCGCCCGCTCCCGGGGCACCGCGCCGGTCACCACCGCGCCACGACCGCGCCGCAGTTCGATCAGCCCGTCGTCGCGCAGTGCCGCGTATGCCCGGAGAACCGTGTGCATGTTGACGTCCAGGGTGTCGGCAAGCTCCCGGGCCGCCGGCAGCCGATCACCGTGCCGCAGCGCGCCCTCGGCCAACCCGCGACGCACGTTGGCCGCGATCTGCTCGGCGAGCGGCGTTCCGCTCGCCGGTACAACACTGAACAACATGTTTGCATACTACTAGAACAAGTCAAGCAATGTGGTGGCCCGGGCGTCCGGCGCGGCGCGTCGTCGGCCGCGTCCGGCCTGGTGTCCAGGCCGGGACGCGGGCGTCTCCAGGGCAGGCTTCCCGGTCAACGGGGCTTTCGCGCTCAGCCGCGTCCATCTTCGGCGGTGGCGAGCGCCGACCGTGGCGTCCGGGCGGCCAGCACCGCAGCCAGGACGGCCAGGACCGCGCAGCCGGCCACGACGGCCCCCAACGACGACCACGGCAGGTCGACGGCCATCGGTCCGGCCACCCGGGCGAGCGCCGCCCACAGCCCGGCCAGGCTCACCACGGTGGTCGCGGCGGCGAGAACCACACCTACCGTGACCACCAACAGCGACTCGCCGACGACGTAACGCCGGATCTGGCCGGCAGTGGCACCGACCAGACGCAGTGTGGCCTGTTCGGCGGTACGCTGCGACGCCGAGATGAGCCCGGTGTTGACGATCGCGACAGCCAGAAACGCGAGCAGGATCCCCAACACCACGAACAGTCCGAGCCGGCTGGCCTCGCCCTGCCGTCCGCTCTCGCTCGCCGACCAGTCCAGCCGGGTGACGGTCCGGGCATGTTGGCCCGCGGTCGCCTGCCGCAGGGCGGTCATCGTCGCCTCCGCGTCGACGCCCGGACGCAGCTTGACGTACCCGACCGACGGCATCGCGTCGAACGCATGCGCGGCGGTCACGTACGCGCTGGTCGCCGCCAGTCCGGGGATCACTCCGGCGACGGTCAACGTGGTCTGCTCGCCGTCGCCGAGCCAGACCCGCGCGGTGTCGCCGACCTTCAGTCCCCAGTCCTGGCCGACCACGACACTGTCGTCCCGGAGATCGGCCAGCGAGCCCGCGATCAGCGGTGGAAGGTCGTACACCACGGACATCCGGGTCGGGTCGATCGCCTCGGCCGGACGCCGGATCAGCGCGGTGTTCCCTTCGAGGGTGTACACGCTGGTGGGAGTCGTGGTGGCGACGTCGACGCCGGGAACCGCCCGCAGCCGTCGCACGAGTTGGTCGCTGAGTCCGGGGGCGCCGTCCGGCAGCACGAGGTAGTCGGCCAGGACCGGCCGGACCCGGGCGGCGTCCCTGGCGTCGTCGGTCAGCGCGGACGCCCCGAGAAGGGAACCGGTGAGCGCCACAGCCATCATCACCGGCGCGGCCGTGGCGGCGGTACGCCGCACCGAAGCGACCGCCCCGGCGGAGACCAGCACACCTCCCGCACCCCGCAGGCGCATCAGCGGCGCGGTCAGTACCCGGGTCACCGGTGCCACCACGGCCGGCGCGAGCACCCCGATGGCCGCGATCAGCAACATGATGATCGGCATGTACGACTTGCGGTTGGTAGCCGAGCCGGGGTCGGCCAGGACGGTCACCAGCATCGAGATCAGCGCCCCGGCCAGCGTGCCCAGCCCGAGCAGCCACCGGATGAAGGTCATCGCCCGGGGCTCGACGGCCGCCTCGCGCAGCGCCTCGACCGGACGTACCCGGCCGGCGCGCCAGGACACGACGAGCGTGCCGAGTAGCGCCACGGTCAGTCCGCTGGCCGCCGCGACGATCGCCGGTACGGACGAGTCACTCACGGTCATCCACGGCGAGGCCATCTTCAGTCGTACCAGCCAGTGCAGGATCGGGCCGGCGGCGAACGGGCCGAGCAGGCTGCCGAGCGCGGAAGCGATCACGGCGATGACGCCGGCCTCCGCGTAGAGCATCCGCCGCACCTGACCGGGCGTGGCTCCGATGGTGCGGAGCAGGGCGAACTCGCGCCGGCGCTGCCCGATCGCCAGCGCGAAGGTCGACGACATCACGAAGATCGCGATGAAGGCCGCGAACCCGACCGCGATCCCGACGATCGTGTTGGTGTCGTTGCGATGGTCAGCGTCAGCCTCCCGGTCGGGATCGACCAGCGCCCGGTCCTGACCTTCCAGCACCCGCCAGGGTCCGGCCGCCGGGAGGTCTGCCGTCGTACCCCAGACCGCGAGGGCGTCGATGCGCGGCGAGAGCCGGGCCGCCTCGGCGTCGGTGAAGAAGACCACGGGTTCCGGCCCGGTCGTGGTCACCCCGACCACCGTGTACGGCTCGGAGCCGGCGGAGGTGTGCACCTCGACCCGGTCGCCGACCTGCGCGCCATTGCTGACCGCTATCTCCCGATCGCCGCCCGGTGCCCGCCCCGAGGTCAGCTCGTACGGTGCTGTCCGGGCGGCCGACCACGGCCGTCCCACGCTGCCGGCCGGGGCATCGGGCAGGGCCGCGTAGAAGACCCGGTCCACGACGGACCGTGGAATCCGGCCGGGCAGGTCGGCGGGCAGCCCACGCGGCTCGGCCAGCGGGGCGCTGTCACCACCCTGCCAGGTCGGGACCGTGAGCTGGTCGTCCGGCACCACGACCACCGGTGTGCCGGCGTAGCGCTGCGGCGCCCGGTCCGGCGTGCCGATGCTGGAGGCCAGCACCTGGCCCATCGCCGCGATCAGGGCGACGCCGAGGGCCAGGGCGAGAAAGCACCCGACGAAGGAGACCCAGCGCAGGCGGAGGGTGCGTAACGCGGTGATCAACATGATGCGGCCTCCAGCCGGGTCAGGTCGGCGATCACGGTGTCGACCGTGGGATCCGACCGGGTCTCCGCCACCCGTCCGTCGGAGAGGAAGACGACCTGGTGCGCGTACGAGGCGGCCACCGGATCGTGGGTGACCATCACCACGGTCTGACCGCGCCGGTCCACCAGCTCACGCAGCAGGGTCAACACCTCGCGGCTGGTACGGGTGTCCAGCGCACCGGTCGGTTCGTCGGCGAACAGCACCGCCGGGTTGGTGGACAGCGCCCGGGCGATCGCGACCCGTTGTTGTTGGCCACCGGAGAGCTGCCCCGGCCGGTGCGTGGCGCGGTCGGCGAGTCCCACCTCGGCGAGGCAGGACCGTACCAGGGCCCGGTCCGGGCGTCTGCCGGCCAGCCGCAACGGCAGCTCGACGTTCTGCTCGGCGGTCAGTGCCGGTAGCAGATTGAACGACTGGAAGACGAATCCCAGGTGCTCGCGGCGCAGCAGGGTGAGCCGGCGCTCGCTGAGCTTGGTCAGCTCCTGGCCGGCGATGATGACCCGGCCCGAGTCCGGCCGGTCGAGGCCGGCGGCGCATTGCAACATCGTGGATTTCCCCGAGCCCGACGGCCCCATCACGGCGGTGAAGGTGCCGGCCGGGAATCCCAGGGTGACGTCGTCCAGCGCGGTTACGTCGTTGCCGTAGCGCCGGGTCACCGACAGCAGCCGGACGGCGTCCGAGGTCTGGTCGGTCATCATGGTTCTCCTGTCCGCTGCCTGCGTGGTCCCGCTGTTCACCGGACGGTCGCGGCGGTCGGTCCGGCCACGGCGGCGGCATCCGGGCGCGCGGTGGGGGCAGCCGGAGTGGTCGGGGCGGTCGGGGCGGTCGGGGCGGTCGGGGCGAGCGTGCGGTACAGGG
>NZ_JADPUN010000265.1 GCF_015690345.1 Plantactinospora alkalitolerans
GGCGAGTGCGGCCCAGGGGGTGGGGAATCTCGTGCACGCGGCGGCGATGCTGGCCGAGGATGCCAGTGTCGACCGGGGCAAGCTGCTGGATTATGTCGCCGGGCGGTTCGACGTGATCGAACTCGCCGCCCGCTGGATGGCCGGGCCGGAGCGGGCCCGGGCCGAGGTGATGGTCGACAAGCTGTTGCGCTGGCTGGCCGGCAACCCGCGCCGGCTGCTCGCCATCGAGCACGAGTTCGCGGTGCGCCTCGACGACCCCAGGCGGCCGATCGAGTTGACCGGTCGGGTGGACCGGTTGGAGGTGGACGCCGAGGGCCGGCTCGTCGTGATCGACCTGAAGACCGGCAAGTCGACGGCGGTGACGGCCTCGGAACTCGCCGAACATCCGCAGCTCGGCGCGTACCAGGCGGCGGTGGAGGCGGGCGCGTTCGCCGATCTCGGGGCCGGGTCCGAGTCCGGGGGTGCCGCGCTGGTGCAGCTCGGCACGCCGACCCAGGACGCCAAGGAACAGGCGCAGCCGCCGGCCGGCGAGGGCGAGGAGGCGGGCTGGGCGCGGGCGATGGTGCGACGTACCGCCGACACGATGGCGGCGGCGACGTTCTCGGCGGTGGCGAACTCGAAGTGCCGGGTCTGCCCGGTGCGTAGTAGCTGCCCGATCTCGGGGCAGGGGCGTCAGGTCGTCGAGCCGCCGACCCGGCGCCGGCCGGACGGGCAGCCGACCCGACACCAGCCGCCCGGCGGGTCGCCGAGCTCACCGAAGCCGCCGGAGCAGCGGGGCGGGGGGAACTTCCGATGACCCAGCCGTCGCTGTTCAGCGCGGCGCCGACGCAGCGGGTCGCCGACGCCGGTCCCCGGTACACCCCGGTCGAGCTGGCGAAGCTGCTCCGGCTGCCGGCGCCGACCCTGGAGCAGGCGGCGATCATCTCCGCGCCGGTCGAGCCGCTCCTGGTGGTCGCCGGTGCCGGCTCCGGCAAGACCGAGACGATGGCCGCCCGGGTGGTCTGGCTGGTTGCCAACGGGTACGTCGAGCCGGGGCAGATCCTCGGCCTGACCTTCACCCGGAAGGCGGCCGGTGAACTGGGGATGCGGGTCCGTACCCGGCTGGGTCAGTTGGTGCGCCGGTTGGGGCGGAACAGCCGGAACGCCGACGACGACCCGTTCGGTGGTGAGCCGACCGTGGCGACGTACCACTCGTATGCGGCCCGGATCGTCACCGAGCACGGCCTGCGGGGCGGCTACGAGCCGTCGACCCGGCTGCTCACCGAGGCGTCCCGGTGGCAGATCGTCGACCTGCTGGTCCGCAACCACGACGGCGACATGTCCGAGGTGGAGCGGATGCCGAGCACGGTCACCGACGCCGTACTGGCGCTGGCCGGTGACCTGGCCGAGCATCTGGTCACCCCGGACGACCTGGCCACCTGGACCGGACGGTTCTTCGCGCAGGTGCAGTCCCGGCCGGGCCGGATGTACGCCGACGTCCGCAAGGCGCTGCACGTCCAGCAGCTCCGGCTCCGGCTGCTTCCGCTGGTCCGGGCGTACACCCGGCGCAAGGACGACTTCGAGGCGATGGACTTCGGTGACCAGCTCGCCCGGGCGGCGCTGGTGGCCCGGAACCATCCGGAGGTCGGCGTGATCGAGCGCGGACGCTACCGGGTGGTCCTGCTCGACGAGTACCAGGACACCAGCCACGCCCAGGTGGTGCTGTTGCACTCGCTCTACGGCGGTGGGCATCCGGTGACCGCCGTCGGTGACCCGTGCCAGTCCATCTACGGCTGGCGGGGAGCGAGTGCCGGCACCCTGGACCGGTTCCCGACCGAGTTCGCCCAGCCCGACGGTCGACCTGCCGAGGTGCGGACGCTGACCACGAGCTGGCGTAACCGCCCGCAGATCCTGGACGTCGCCAACGGGCTCGCCGCGCCGCTGCGGGCCGCCGGAGCCCAGGTCGCCGAGCTGGCCGCGGCATTCCGGGTGGACGAGGAGATTCCGGGCCGCACCGGTCGGGGCCGTGCCGGCGGTACGGTGCACTGCGCGCTGCTCGACACGTACGCGGACGAGGCCGACTGGATCGCGGACAGCATCCTCGCCGCCTGGCGGGGTGCGGCACGGATGCCCGACGCGCTGCCCGAGCACATTCCGGTGGCCAGCCGGCCGACGACGGCGGTGCTGGTCCGGCTCCGCAGCCAGATCCCGGCGATCGAGGCGGCGCTGCGGGACCGGGGCCTGCCGGTCGAGGTGGTGGGCCTCGGCGGACTGCTCGACACTCCGGAGGTCCGGGACGTCGTCTGCACGCTGCGGGTGCTCTCCGATCCGACCGACGGTGCCGCGCTGCTCCGGCTGCTGACCGGGGCGCGGTGGCGGATCGGGCCGCGTGATCTGGTCGCCCTGCACCGCCGGTCCACCGCGATCGCCCGCGCCCGGCGGGAACTGCCCCGGTCCGACGGTGACGACGAGCCGGAGATCGTCACCGACCGGTTGGACGAGGCGACCCTGGTCGAGGCGCTGGCCGATCTCGGTCCGGCGCAGGCGTACTCGGCGGAGGGGTATGCCCGGCTGCGGGCGTACGGCCGGGAACTGGGCCTGCTGCGGCACCGGCTGGACCAGCCGCTGCCGGATCTGCTGGCGGACGTCGAGCGGACCATCGGGCTCGACGTCGAGGTCGCGGTACGGGCCGGCAGCGACGGTCGGGGTGGCGACGCCGGGCTGGCCCGGGGGCACCTGGACGCGCTCGGCGACGTCGCCGCCCGGTTCGCCGGTGATTCGGCCGGTGCTCCGCTGCACGCCTTCCTGGCCTTTCTCGCCGCCGCCGAGGACGAGGAGCGTGGGCTGTCGCCGGGTGAGGTGGAGGTGGTGGAGGGCGCGGTGCAGATCCTCACCGCGCACGCCGCGAAGGGCCTGGAGTGGGACGTGGTGTCGGTGGCCGGGTTGAGCCGGGGCGTCTGGCCGGGTACGGCCCGGGGCTCCGACCATTACCTGCTGGGGCTCGGGGTACTGCCGTTTCCGCTGCGCGGTGATGCCGACGGCCTGCCCGTGCTGGCGCTGGACGACGCCGAGGACCAGAAGGCGGTGGCCCGCGCGCTGGGCACCTTCACCGATCACTGGCGGATCCACGACGAGCGGGAGGAACGCCGGCTCGCCTACGTGGCGGTGACCCGGCCCCGCCGGCTGCTGCTCTGCTCCGGCTACTGGTGGGGCGAGGGGACGAAACGTCCGCGCGGTCCGTCGGGGTTCCTCACCGAGGTGTACGAGTGGTGCGTGGCCACGCCCGAGGCCGGCGAGAGTGGGTTCGTGGTCGACGCCTGGGCGCCGGAGCCGGCTGTCGACGCGACGAACCCGACCACCGAGGTCGTGCTCCGGGCCGAGTGGCCGGCCGATCCGCTGGGCCCTCGGCGGCCCGTGCTGGCCGAGGCTGCCGCCCTGGTCCGCCGGCTGATGTCCGAGGGCCCGGACGGGGTCTCGGCCGAGGTTTCGGACGGGATCTCGGCCGAGGTTTCGGACGGGGTCTCGGACGGGGTTTCGGACGGGGTTTCGGACGGGGCGGAGCCGGCTGAGGGGGAACGGGCCGAGATCCCGGACGGGGAGGCGTTGCCGGTCGGTGGTGTGGAGGAGTTGCCGCCGGTGGACGCGGAGGCGGAGGCGGTCGTGGCGGGGTGGCGGCGCGAGGCCGATCTGCTGCTCGCCGAGCGGGACTCGCTCGCCCACCGCTCGGGGCCGGTCGAGGTGATCCTGCCGGGGCACCTGTCCGTCTCCCAGTTGGTCGCCCTGCGCCGCGATCCACCGGCGCTCGCCCGTGCCCTTCGCCGTCCGATGCCGGCCCGCCCGGAGCCGTACGCCCGGCGCGGCACCGCCTTCCACGCCTGGCTGGAGCAGCGGTACGGCGTGACCCGGCTGCTCGACGTCGACGAGTTGCCCGGGGCGGCGGACTCGGACGCGGCCCCGGACGAGGCGCTGGTCGAACTTCAGGAGCGGTTCATGGCCAGCGAGTGGGCGGAGCGCACGCCGGTCGAGGTCGAGGTGCCGTTCGCCACCATGGTCGGCGGGCTGCTGGTCCGGGGCCGGATGGACGCCGTCTTCGCGCTACCGGGTGGCCGTTACGACGTGGTCGACTGGAAGACCGGCCGCCAGCCGACCGGAACCGAGGCGGACGCCGCGGCGGTGCAGTTGGCCGCGTACCGGCTGGCCTGGGCGGAGTTGGCCGGCGTTCCGGTCGACCGGGTACGGGCGGCCTTCCACTACGTGCGGCAGAACGTCACGGTCCGGCCGGCGGACCTGCTCGACGCCGCCGGCCTGTCTGCCCTGGTGGGAGCGCTGCCGGAGCAGGGGGCGGAAGATTGATCCCGCGAAACCAGGACGCCCGCCCCGACGTTGTGCTAACGTGGCAGGCGTTGCAGTTTTGGTTCCCAGAGACTCTGTGTGCGCCTGCGGGATTGTGACCGTAGGCGCTCTTTGTTGTGTCCGGAGTTCTCCGGGCGGGGCGACCAGGGCGACAGCAGTTCACACACTCGTGTGTGGGCGACTTTTCGGTCCGCAACAGGTGCGGTCCGATCGTTCCGTCAGGAGACGAAACAGATGGCAATTGGCACTGTGAAGTGGTTCAACGCTGACAAGGGCTTCGGCTTCATCACCCCGGACGGCGGCGGCGCTGACGTCTTCGCCCACTTCTCAGCGATCCAGAGCTCGGGCTACCGCAGTCTGGACGAGAACCAGCGGGTGGAGTTCGAGGTCACCCAGGGCCAGAAGGGCCCGCAGGCGGAGAACATCCGTCCGATCTGAGGCGAAAGCCTTCAGACAAATGCAACCACCATCCCCTGATCGGGGGTGGTGACGCGGCCAGCCCGCGCCCGACGGCACGGGCTGGCTCCCGCGTTTTCCCGGTCCGTGGCCGCGGCCGCCGGGCGCCATTACCGTTGGTGGCCGAGCCGCTGCGGTCCCGGCCGCCGGTGAGCCTTCCTCGACACGTACCGCTCGAGGAAGGCTCACCGTAATGACCCGCGCCATCCGCTCGTTCGCCGACGCACCGCTGGCCCCCGGGCTGCACGCCGCGTTGACCGCGAACGGCATCAACGAGCCGTTCCCGATCCAGTCGGCGACCCTGCCCGACTCGCTGGCCGGTCGGGACGTGCTCGGCCGGGGCCGTACCGGCTCCGGCAAGACTCTCGCCTTCGGGCTTCCCCTGCTGTCCCGGACCGCCGGCCATCGGGCCCGACCGGGCCGGCCGCTCGCGCTGGTCCTGGTGCCCACCCGTGAACTGGCCCAGCAGGTGACCGCGGCGCTCACCCCGTACGCCCGCACGCTGGGCCTGCGCTGTGCCACCGTGGTCGGCGGGCTGTCGCTGGTCCGGCAGGCCGACACCCTGCGGGCCGGCGCCGAGGTCGTCATCGCCACGCCCGGCAGACTCGCCGATCTGGTGCAGCGCGGCGACTGCCGGCTGGACCAGGTCGCCATCACGGTGCTGGACGAGGCCGACCAGATGGCCGACATGGGATTCCTGCCACAGGTCACCGACCTGTTGCGGCAGGTCGCACCGAACGGGCAGCGGATGCTCTTCTCGGCGACCCTGGATCGGGGCGTCGACCGGCTGGTCCGGCGGTTCCTCACCGATCCGGTGTCGCACTCCGTCGACCCGACGACCGCCACGGTCACCGCGATGACCCACCACGTTCTCCAGGTGGACGCGGTGGACAAGGGAGCGGCGACGGCGCAGATCGCGGCCCGGGACGGTCGCGTGATCATGTTCGTCGGTACGAAGCACCGGGCCGACCGGCTGGCCCGACAGTTGCTGACCAGCGGCGTACGGGCGGCGGCGCTGCACGGCGGCAAGTCTCAGCCGCAGCGGACCCGCACCCTGGAGCAGTTCCGGGCCGGTCAGGTGACCGCCCTGGTGGCGACGGACGTAGCGGCCCGGGGCATCCACGTCGACGGGCTGGACCTGGTGGTGAACGTGGACCCGCCGAACGAGGCGAAGGACTACCTGCACCGGGGCGGCCGTACGGCCCGCGCGGGTGAGGCGGGTCGGGTGGTCACGCTGGTGCTGCCGGAGCAGCGTTCCGAGGTGGCCCGATTGATGAGCACGGCCGGAATCAGGCCCGAAACGGTCCGGATCCGTCCCGGCGACGAGGAGTTGATCCGCGTCACCGGTGCCCGGATCCCGTCCGGTGCCCCGATCTCGGTCGCCGCGCCGCCCGTCGCCGCCCGGATGCCGCACCGGACCACGGCCCGGCCGCCGCGCCCACGCCGTCCCCGCCGCGCCGCCTGATCGCACCCTCCCCGACGCGCTAGCGCGCCGCACTCCGATCGGGCAGGGCAATTATGCCCGCGAATACACCTGATCGCGTCCGATGGGCGACTGTGGAGTAACCGGTGACCGGTCATCCTGTCCTGGGGATCCAGCGGCCACGGGGACGGGTCGCGGTGGGGGAGGTTGTGATGACCGTCGGTGTCGGTCGGGGCTCGGCGCGGGAGATCCTGGTGGTGCTCGCGCTCGCCGTCACGGGGCTGCTTCTTGCCGTGCTGGCCGCCTTCACCCCGTGGTACGGCGTTGCCGCCGGGTCGCCCGAGGTCGAGGTGGTGGAGATGCACTCGCCGCCGTGGGCGATCACCGACGGCGGCGAACTGGCGGCCGTCGGAGAGGGCTGATCCCGGCCGCGCCCCGGCCGGTGCGCCGCGCCATCATCTGCTGGCGCCGACTCCGATGGTCAGGAGTCAGAGGTTCTCAGTTCGGGAACGCTGGCTATGTCGTTGACGACGGTCCGGGCCACGTCGAGCAGCCGCTGGTTGGTGGAGCGTGCGTGGTGGCGCATACGGACGAACGCCTCGTCCACGGTGATTCCCTCTCGCTGGGCGATGGCGCCCTTTGCCTGCTCGATGGTGACCCGGCTGTTGAGCGCGTGCTGAAGTTGCGCGGTGAGTTCCTCACCTCGTGACATGGCACGTTCGTGCAGGATGGCGATCGACGCCAGATCGGCCATGGCCTGCACGATCGAGACGTCTTCGTTCTGGAGTCGACTCGCGGCGGCACCGAACACGTTGAGTGCCCCGATGACCTGTGCACGGAGGCGGAGGGGGAAGGCGTACACGCTGTGAATTCCCGCGCCGACGGCGTGTGGCACGAACCGTGGCCAGCGCCCGGACGCGTCGCGCAGGTTGGTGTCGGCGACGAGAGCGCCGGTCCGGAACGCGTCGAGGCAGGGGCCCTCGTCGTTCTGTATCTGAAGCAGCTCCAGGATCCGGGCCTCCTCGCGGGAGGCGGCGACGAACTGGAGTTTTCCGTAGTGATCGGCGAGGACGAGTCCGACAATGCTGGACGCCGCGACTTCGGCAGCCCGACAGGTAAGGGTGTGCAGGAGGTCGATGAGGTCGAACTCGTCGACGAGGGTGTCAGAGATCTCGACGAAGATCTTCGCAAGCCGTTCTGGCGAAACTGCGGTCATGGCAACCTCTGGACCCTTGTCGAAGATCGAAGAAATGCTGTCGGTCATGGCTGGACCTGGTCGAATCGCAACTTGCGGTCGATCACGTCCTGTGCGACCTGGTGCATCGGGCGCCCCTCGGCGTACGCGTGGGCACGTAGCCGGATCAGAGCCTCGCTGATGCTGACATTGAGCTGCACCATGACCATGCCCTGGGCCTGGGCCAGTTCGGCGCGATAGCCCGGCGATTCGTACAACCCTTGGACCGAGAAGTGCTCGGGCAGGGCGCCCCGGGAGTCGAGCACCGTGGTCAGGGCGATCTCGGCAAAGGTGAGTGCCTGAGCGAGTACGTCCCGACCGAGCGGACCCGGCTGCTTGCTGAACAGGGCCAGTGCGCCAACACGGGCGGCGCCGACCTGTAGCGGAAAGGCGAACACGGCCCGGACGCCGTGCGCCGTGACGGCCTGCACGTAAAACGGCCAGCGCGTTCGTGCCGTGTCGCCGGCCAGGTCGGCGATCAGGACGGGGCGGCGGGTCAGGAACGAGTCGATGCAGGGTCCCTCGCCGAGGGTGAACTGCAGTTCCTCCAGCAGGTGGGTGAGGTCGTCCGACGCGGCGAAGATTCCGCGTGCGCCGTCGTCGGTCAGCACGCTCACCCCCACCCCCGACCCTTCGAGTTCGAGCACGGCCGCCCGACAGATTTTGGACAACATCGTCGAGATGCCGTCCGTCCCGGGTTTCGGCTCCGGTTGCTCGGCTATGGCGGCGAACGCCCGAATCCAACGATCTGCTGGTCGAGTCACCGCCACGCCTTGAGTGCACTTCGCCCGTCCTGTCGGCCACTTCTGTGGCGGATCAATCTATACATTCGCATGTGTCGCACACCTTCCGTCAAGACCAGAGAGTCGCCGGAGTGGCGAGCGACATCCACGAGGACAGGAAAACGATACATCTCCTGATCCACTCCGCCGGCCCGTCGCTTGTGTCAACTTTTATTTCGATCTGTTGACCGTCGGAGAAGCCCCGGTTAGCTTGGCTGCATACGTTAGTGGACTTGCCCCAGACCTCGGCAATTGATCATGCCACGAAGGTGGGGCGTCCTATGGTTCTTCCTTGATTGCAATAGATATCCAGGCCATACGCCGACCATCTGGTCATTTGCGGCGTGCTCGCAACCATCTGTTTGTCGCAGTGGCGCCCGCCGCGGCATCTGAAATCGGCAGGGCAATGAAAAGGCGGCTTCGTCGCCGGATTAGGTCCGGATCATCGTACGAAATCCTCCGGTTCCTGAGTAGGGCCGGGCGGGAGGATGTAAATGAAAGAGAATCCGCAATTGCCAGTCGTACCGACCAAGCCGTACATACCCGGAGGTCGGCCTTCGGAACCCGTCGGCTTCGTCTCCGTCAACGGCCACGACCAGAGCACCCGGTCCCCCGCGCGACCGGAGAGGACGCTTCACGGGTTCGAAGCGACCGAACCGACCGCGTGGCGTCCGTTCGAGCTGACCCTCCTTGCCGCTGCGGCAACGAGCGGAATCGTGGTGGTCACCTTCCCCGCCAGCGTGCCGTCGGCCGTCGACCCCCTGGCTATCGAGTGGTCGCTCTGCGCGGTGGGCCTCGTCCTCGTCGCGATCGTCGGATCGACCCTCCTGGGGTGCCGGACCAACCACGCGGTTGCCCTGGCCCTGCGGCTCGGCTCCCTGATCCTGCTGGGAACGGCTTCCGCCATGTATGCGGTCGCCCTTCTCGCCAGTTTCGGAATGGTCGCCGCACCAGCCGGGGTGTTCATCGCCGCCATCGCGGTCGCCTCCTGGTGGAGTGCCGGTCGGATCACCCGGAGTGTGGTCCGACCGGGGCTGAGCGGTCGGCGCCCCGACGACGGTGCCGGTAACCGCGGGAGTGCCTGAGGCGGTGGGCGGCAGTCGTCGCCCGATCGATCCAACATCAATCCGACCATGACTCTGCTTGTCGCGCATCGCCCAGGCAGGCACAAGGAGAACTCGCATGTGGTGTAGACGAGCCATCGCAATATCCGTCGTCACGATGATCAACCTGGGCATCGCCGCGCCCGCGCTGGCCGGCGGCCGGGGCGAGACCCTGTACGGGGACCTGGACGGTGACCGGCGTACGGACCTCATCCGGCTCGTCTCGGCCCCGCCGGACCGGTGTGCGGTCCTGGTCCGGTTGGGCAGGGCGGGCGGCGGTTACCAGGGGTCGAAGCTGTACACCTACCCCGAGCCGGGCGGGGACGACGGCGTCTTCCAGTGCCCCGACCTCGGCACGATTGTCGATCTGGGCCGGGACGGCTCGACGGAACTGGTCATCGGCTGGTTCGCCGGACGCCCAGCAGGGGTGGACCAGGACCTGCTGGTGTTGCGCGACTTCCAACCCGACGGCGGAACCACCGGGCTCTTCCAGCCGAGCTATGTCGGAGTGGCGGACTTCAACGGCGACGGGCGCAAGGACATCTACGAGTGGACCGACCAGGGTGAGGGGCTCGCCACCCACCTGAACACGCCCGCCGGGGAGCTGATCCCCGGACCCATCAACTTCTGCGGCCTCCTGGTTCAGCCGCCACTGCTCGCCGACTTCACGCTGGACCGGCACACCGAGGTGGTTCTTCCGTTCTACCAGCAGTGCGGCGTGGCAGATTCCGGCGTGGCCGTTCTGTTCTCCGACAGCCGGACCGAATACCTGGAACAGGACCCCCTCGGCGAGCACGTCTGGACCAGTGCGATCGAGGACGCGGATGCCGACGGTGTCCCGGACGTGCGCACCGTGGACCGCGATTCGGGCGAGGTCTCCCACTACCTTGTCCGCCCGCCGGCCAGGTTCCTGGAGGCGCCCACGCCGGAACCCGATCTGGCAGTGGTGACCGCAGCCGTGCCGACGTCGATCCCGGTGCTGGCCAACGACGCGGTGACGGTCGCGGCCAGCATTGCCGTCGTCGTACCGCCCCGGTACGGCCGGGTCCAGATCACGCCCGAGAAGACACTCGTCTACATACCCCCGGCAACGCCGCCGGCCACCGCCGACACGTTCGTCTACCGGGTGATCGACGACGGCAAGGCCGCCGATGCACCCGTCACCGTCGAACTCAAGTTCCCGGCGGCCACATCTTCCGCCGCGGCTGCGGCAGCACGCTGAGCGACCGGCAGCGCTGTCCCGGAAGGGTGACAGCCAGGACCGGGAGTGTGACAGCCGAGAGAGCAACCGATGCGCCTCGCGGCAGATACGGACCGATGACCGACTACCCGAATGGAGGGGCCATGTGGAGAGGACGTGTCGCGTTGATCACCGTGCTGGCGACGGTGGTCACGGCTGGGGTGGCGACCGACGGCGCCATCGCCGCAGGGCCGAACGCATCGATCACCGGAGACCTCGACGGCGACGGCCTGGCCGACCGGGTCACCCTGGTCGACATCGCACCCGACGAATGCGGCGTGGTGGTGGAGCCAGGCCTGGTCGGCGGCGGCTTCGACCTTCCGACAGCACACGTCTACGACGATCCGCCCGGTGCCGGGACCCCCGATGACTGCCCCGACGTCGGCACCATGCTCGATCTTCGCGGGGACGGCTCGGTTGACCTGATGGTCGGCTGGTCCACGGGACGGCCCGCCGGGTCCGAGGTCGATCTGCTGCTGTTGCGCGACTTCGCTCCATCGGGTGGCTTCCTCGCGCTTCCCAGACCCGACTACATCGGCTCGGCGCACCTCAACGTCGACCTGCGCCGGGACATCTACGAGTGGTCCGAGGAGGACCGCGCCTTCGCCACCTACCTGAACAGCCCGGGCGGCGCGCTCGTGCCCGGCCCGATGCGCTTCTGTGGCAGTGGACTGGCCCCGAAGCTGGCCGATCTGAACCGTAGCGGGGCGGTGGACGCGGTCATCAGCTACACCGGGGGATGTGCCGACACCTCCTCCGGTGTGGTGGTCCTGCTCGACAGCGGCGCCACCGTACAACTCCAGCAAAGCCCGACGGGGACCACCCGGTGGACCGCCGTCCCGCAGGACGTCAACGCCGACGGCACCAAGGACGTGGTCACCCGCGACACGACCACCGGCGCGGCCACCTATCACATCAGCGACGGCCGGGGTGGCTTCACCGACGCACCGGTCGCCAATGACGACACCGCCTCGACCATCGGCACCAAGAAGGTGGGCATCCCGGTACTCGCGAACGACATCTCCACGACAACCGCGAAGGTCACCATCGTCACCCCACCCACCCACGGGACCGTCCAGGTCACGACGAGTCAAACAGTCGTGTACACCCCGAACGGCACGCACGGCTCCACCGACAATTTCGTCTACCGGCTCAGCATCGACGGCAGGAGTGACAACGCCGCCGTCGCCATCCGATTCCGACGACAGGACCCGGTCGCGTCTCCACCTCGGCCGTGAGCGGTCCCGCCACGGCCCGGCCCGGAGGTCCCCGCCCTTCCGGACGGGGAGGAAGTCAATAGAGTAATGCCGGTGAACGCCCCCGGTCCGAAGGACGGCTCCCAGGCACTGCCCGGGGCCGCCTGGGGAGCGGGCGCGGTGACCCGGATCGGCCTGCCGACACCGCCACCGGACCCATCGGCGCCACCGCCGGGCGGTACGGGAGGTCGGGACCGCCGGCTGTGGTGGTTCGTCGGCGCGGCCGCCGCCGTACTGGTCATCGGCCTGGTGGTGGTGCTCGGGCTGACCGTGTCCGACGGGGTCGACCCGCTGTGGAGCCGACCGGAGGCGCCGACGGACGTCCGGCCGCCACTGGCCCGGAAATGCCCGCTGCCGGGGTCGGCGTCGGCGGCGCCCGGTTCACCCACCCCGGCCAACCCGGAGCCGGCCAGCCCCGTCGCGCCGCCACCCGGCCCGGGTCAGCCGTTGCCGGGGGAGCGGACCGTCGACCCCGACGCCGGGATCTCCTACCCCACCTACGGTGCGCCCTGGGAACCCTGGCGGTCGGTGTGGAGCGCCGGCAGCCTGGAGGTGCCGTACAAGGTGGGACAGCACTTCGTCACCGAGTCGGCGTACGACGGCTTCAGCGACTACCACGCGTCGATCCTCTCGGCGGCGGTGCCGGCGGCGGAGAACGACGCCCTGACCTTCGACCTCGAATGCGTGGGCCGCCAGGTGGCCGACGACGTGCGTACCGAGTACTACCCGCAGCCGAACCGGATGGAGTCGATCCGGAACGAGCGGGCCACCGCCGGCGGGCGGCCGGCCTGGGTGAGCGTCTTCCGGCTGCACTTCAGCCGGCCGGGGCTGCGCGCCACCGACGAACTGGTGGCGGTCGCCTGCATCGATGTGGGACGGTCGACGGCCGCGATCCTCTACCTCTCGGTCCCCGGCACCCACCGGGAACTCGACTGGGTGGTCGAACACGCGCTCGCCTCGGTACGTCCCGTCTGATCCGGGGGACGGTGACCCGCGATGGTCGGGGAACGCGCTAGGGTCGGTTCGTGGCGGCGGGAAGATCGAGAATTCCAGCAACGAAGCATTCGGTCGAGCGGTTCACCCTCGACAACGGTCTACGGGTGGTGTTGGCGCCCGACCGTAGCGCTCCGGTGGTCGGGGTGGCCGTCGTCTACGACGTCGGCATCAGGTCGGAACCGGAGGGCAGGACGGGCTTCGCCCACCTGTTCGAGCACCTGATGTTCCAGGGCTCGGAGAACCTGGAGAAGCTGGCGCACTTCCGCCACGTCCAGGGTGCCGGCGGGACCTTCAACGGCTCGACCCACCTCGACTACACGGACTACTGGGAGACGTTGCCGAGCAACGCGCTGGAGCGTGCCCTCTTCCTCGAGGCGGACCGGATGCGCGGTCCCCGACTGACCGAGGAGAACCTCCGGAACCAGGTGGACGTGGTCAAGGAGGAGATCCGGGTCAACGTGCTCAACCGGCCGTACGGCGGTTTTCCCTGGTTGCGCCTGCCGCCGGTCATGTTCGACACGTTCGCGAACGCGCACGACGGTTACGGCTCCTTCGACGACCTGGAAAGCGCCAGCATCGCCGACGCGACCGACTTCTTCGACCGCTACTACGCCTGCGGGAACGCGGTGCTCGCGGTCGGTGGGGACCTGGACGTGCCGGAGGTGACGGCGCTGATCGAGCGGCACTTCGGTGACGTGCCGGCCCGACCCGCGCCGGTCCGGCCCGACTTCGCCGAGCCGGACCTGACCGGCGAGCGACGGGAGTCGTACACCGACAAGCTGGCGCCGCTGCCCGCGGTGGCCGCGGCGTGGCGGGTGCCGGATCCGATCGGCGACTTCGCGAACTACCTGCCGTACGTGGTGCTGGCCGAGGTGCTCACCGACGGGGACGCGTCCCGGCTGGTCGAGCGGCTGGTACTGCGGGACCGTTCGGTGGTCAGCATCGGCGGCTACCTCGGGCTGATGGGCGACCCGTACGACGTCCGGGACCCGACCGCGCTGCTGATCGAGGCCCATCTGCCGACCGACAGCGAGGTGGACAAGGTGCTGCGCACCGTCGACGAGGAGATCGAGCGGCTGGCCACCGACGGACTGGCACCGGACGAGCTGGGCCGGACCCAGGCCCGGATGGCCACCCACCTGCTCCGGGAGACCGACGCGGCGCTCGGCCGGACGCTGAAGATGGCCGTGCTCGAACAGCAACGGGGTGATCCGGCGCTGCTCGGCGAACTGCCCCGGTTGGTCGGCGAGGTGACCGAGGAGCAGGTGCGGGCAGCCGCCGCCAGCCTGCGTCCGGAGCGCCGGGCCGCCGTCGAGGTCGTACCCGGTGGAGGTGCCCGGTGAGCGTCCGTACGCTGCCCGCGCTCGGGCCGACCCGCAAGCTCAAGCTGCCCCGCGAGGTGGAGCGCACCCTGCCCAACGGGCTGACAGTGATCGCCCTGCGCCGGCCGGCCGTACCGCTGGTCGAGATGCGGCTCTGGCTGCCGTTCGGCAAGGCGCACCTGGCCCGCGGCCTGATGATGTCGCAGACCCTGCTCTCCGGCACCGCCACGATGTCCTCGGTCCAGATCGCGGCCGAGTTGCAGAAGGTGGGCGGCGGGCTCTCCACCGCGGTGGACTCCGACCGGCTGCTGGTCTCGGGGACCGGCCTGGTCACCGGGCTGGACCGGCTGCTGGACCTGCTCGCCGAGATGCTGACCGGCGCCGCCTACCCGGGCGACGAGGTCGCCACCGAGCGGGCCCGGATGGTCAACGGGATCCGGATGGCGCAGAGCCTGCCGGCGTACCTGGTCCGCAGGGCGCTGCTGAAGCGGATGTACGGCAAGCACCCGTACGCGGTGCAGACTCCGGAACCGGAGCAGATCGAGGCGGTCCGACCGGCCCAGTTGCGTACCCTGCACGCCGCCCGGGTACGTCCGGCCGGCGCGATCCTGCTGCTGGTCGGCGACGTGCAACCGGCCAAGGCGTTGGACGCGGCGGAGCGGGCGCTGGCCGGCTGGACCGGGGACGGGGCGCCGGGGGAGTTGCCCGAGGTTCCTGCGCTGGAGCCGGGACCGCTGCTGCTGGTCGACCGGCCCGACTCGGTGCAGTCCTCGCTGCGGATGGCCCTGCCGGCGGTGCCGCGTACCCATCCGGACCATGCCGCGCTGCAACTGGCGAACCTGGTCTTCGGCGGCTACTTCTCGTCCCGTTGGGTGGAGAACATCCGCGAGGACAAGGGGTACACCTACGGGCCGCATTCGACGATCGAGCATTCGGTCGCGGGTTCCGCGCTGGTGGTCGCGGCCGAGGTCGCCACCGAGGTGACCGGCCCGGCCCTGCTGGAGACGAACTACGAGCTGGGTCGGCTGGCGTCGTTGCCGCCGAAGGAGGACGAGTTGGAGCAGGCCCGGCAGTACGCGCTGGGCACCCTTCAGCTCGGCATCTCGACCCAGGCCGGGCTGGCGGCGGTGGCGAGCGCCTACGCCGGCTCCGGGCTGCGGTTGGAGTTCCTCGCCGAGCACGCGGCCCGGTTGGCGAAGGTGACCCGGGACGACGTGGCGGCCGCGGCGGCGAAATACCTGGCTCCGGCTCGGGCGGTCACCGTGGTGCTGGGTGACGCCGCGGCGGTCCGGGGGCCGCTCGGGGTGCTGGGCCCGGTGCGTACCGAGACTCCGGAACAGTGACCTCCGGTCCGCCGCTCGCCCGGTCGACGCTGGACCGCGCCGCGCACCGGCGTTCCGATCAGCAGTGGCTGACGGACGCCTGGCATCGGGCGCGGGTGCTGGTGATCGACGTGGCGGGTGGCGGGCGGACCCTGGTCGGGTCCTCGACGGAGAAGCCGGAGCTGTTCCTGCTCGGTCCGGAAGCGGTCGAGGACAGCGAGCCGGCCGGCCGGCTGTTCCTCGGGGTCGAGCCGGACGACGTTCCGGTGTTCGCGGTCGCCGCACCGCTGCCGGCGATGGCCGGCGCCCGGGTGGCCAGCCTGCGTGAGGTCGGGCACCTGCTCAGCGATCGGGACGCCGGTCTGTTCACGACCGCCGTCGCGCTGGCCAACTGGCATGCCCGGCACCTGTATTCGTCGATCACCGGGCTGGCCACGGTGGTGGGTGACGCCGGCTGGTCCCGGGTGGACGAGGCGGGCCACCAGCTCTGGCCGCGTACGGATCCGGCGATGATCGTGCTGGTGCACGACGGGGTGTCGGGGCCGGACGGCCGCTGTCTGCTCGGCAACAACGCGGCCTGGCGGGCCGCGGAGGGCCTGCGTCGCTACTCCTGCCTCGCCGGATACGTGGAACCGGGCGAGTCGGCCGAGGACGCGGTGGTCCGGGAGGTCGGCGAGGAGGTCGGCCTGCTGCCGCACCACATCGGGTACGTCGCCAGCCAGGCGTGGCCGTTTCCGGGATCGCTCATGCTGGGCTTCTTCGCCCTTGCCGATCCGGGCGAGCCGATGCGGCTGGATCCGGCCGAGATCGCCCACGCCGGCTGGTTCACCCGGCGGGACATCGCCGCGGTGTTGGCCGGGGAGCGGGTCGATCTCGGCGACGGGCCGGCGTTGGCGTTGCCGCCGCCGTCGTCGATCGCCCTGTTCCTGATCCGCCGGTGGCTCGACGGCGGCTCCTAGCGGGAACCGGCGGCTCCTAGCGGGACCGGCGGTCCGGAGGTACAGAAAACAATCTTGGCCCGCGACCGTCGTTGCCGCGACGACCACGGGCCAAGATCATGGGCCGTCGTCGTCGGGTGTGGCATGGAACGCGGCGGGGGACGCCGCCCGACGACGACGGTCGTCTAGGAATGTCTCGATGTCGGGCCGAGATTCCTCGGTTGCGGGTCGGGGCCGCCGGCCGGCGGAGCGAGGACGCCGGGCGCCGGAGTGCAAGCGCCGGCCGGGAGGCCGACCAGGTCGCCCGGGGTGGGGCTGCGGTGGTTCGCCGGTGATCCGCGGTCGTACGGGCCGCTGTTCCGGTCACCCGTGCGGCGGCCGTCCAGCTCGGCCGGCTGGCCACCGTTGTGCCTGCCCCGGAGCCGGCGCTCGGGTTGGCCCACCGGCAGGACCTTGACCCGCTGTCGTCCGGATCGGACGGAGCCCACGCTCGACAGCGCGCGGGCGAGCAGCAGCGCCGCGTCCCGGTCGTCCGCGCGGAAGGTCTGGCGGCGCTGTTCCGGCGCCGTCTGCTCGTCGCGGAGGCACTCGCCCTGTGCCCAGGCGGCAGCCAGGTCGTCGTCAGCGGCAGCACGGATGTCCGTACGAACGATTAGGAACCGCATGGGTGTCTCCGAGGCCGGTGACGGATAATGATCCTGTGATTACCGAACGAAGCCATCACGTGGAACTTCCACGTCCCCCTCGGGCTATGTTCACCCATTCCAGCCCGGCGGGCAAGTGAAACGCGCCGATTGGAGTAGTCGCTCGTCCGATCAGGTGACACCAGCTCAAGGCACCGACCGGGGCTGTGGGGGGTCGGGCACGGCAGAGCCGCCGGCCTCCCGTACGGGAAGCCGGCGGCTCCGGGTTCGTTCCGGTGTGGCCGGTGAGGGCTACTGCTCGGTCAGCCGACCGGTACGGCGACTGCGCTGGGTCGGCGGCACGGCCGAGCCGCGAGCCGCCGAGTTCCTGATCGGACCGGTCCGCTGGCCCGCCTCGTCGGCCAGCCACGAGAGTGTCTCCTCCGGACTGAGGGCCGAGTCCTGGAGCCACTTGAAGACCATGGAGTAGGTACTGATCTCGTCCTGGTCGGTGAGCATGAGGTTGGTGGAGAGACCCTCGATCGCGAGGGTCTCCGGATCCTGCGGCTCGGCGAACCGGTAGAGCGAGAACGCGGTGTGTGGCAGGTACCAGTCGGCGATGGTCTGCTCGGCCAGCAGCACCTGGAGCGTGACGTTCGGCAGCGTGGCGAGCTTGCGGAGCTGGATCAACTGGGCGCGTACCACCTCCCGGGGGCCGGCCCGGACGCCCAGCGCCGCCTCCTCGATCACCGCCGAGTAGTGCGGCGGTTCGACGTCCCGGGTGAGCAGTGACTGCCGGGCCATCCGGGCGGCCACCTCGGTGTCGGTGTCCTCGGTGTCGTCACGGTCGGGATCGTCGACCAACTGTCGGGAGGAGAGGATCCGCAGCTTGACGTACGCCTTGCTCTGCAGCAGGCCGGGCACGATCACCGGGCTGTACTCCCGGATCTGGGCGCAGCCGGCCTCCAGTTCCGCGTAGCCGCGCTGGCGCGGGGTCATCACCGGATACGAGCGCAGCCAGCCGCGGATGTCCCCGGCCTCGCCGGTGATCGCGGTCAGCTCCTCACGGAGCGCCCCGGTGACCTTGTACAGGTCCAGCAGGTCGAGGACGTCCCGCAGGTCGGGCCGGCTGCGGCCGTTCTCCAGCCTGGAGAGTTTGGAGGCCGAGGCCCAGCCCACCGACTCGATGACCTGGTCACCCGTGAGCTTGGCCGACTCCCGCAGCTTCCGCAGTTCTACGCCGAGTCTGCGGCGTCGCAGGATCGGACTGGGTTGAGCAGCAGGCACTGGATCCTCGCTCTCGATCGCGTCGAGCCCGTCGCCGGGCCGGGGCCGACCGTCCGGTCGCGCTCCCGGCGGTCCAGTATGCCGCCGGTCGAGTACGCCCTGCCGTCGAATGGTAACGGCGTGTCTAAATGGAAGAGAGTTTCCGAGGGTTTTCCGTGGTTCCCGTCGGATAGCCGATCCACCTCCGACGGTGACCGTCCCGCACGCCACCATCGAATGCGACGAAATTTCACCCCGACGATCGCGCCGTGCCCACCCCCGATCACCGCGATGGCCGCCCCGCACGGCGACCATCCGCCACGGGCGATCCGTGCCCGCGGCCCACCTGCGTCGGCGGCGACCACGGGAGGGCCGGACGCTCGCGAGCCCTCGCCGACTCGCCGCCGCACCGGAAGGGACCCCTCCGATGCGAGCCATCCTGCGCCGCCCCGACTTCCGGCGCCTCTTCGCCGGTCTCGTCTTCAGCATGACCGCAGAGTCGATCATGTTGTTGGCGCTGGCCGTGTGGGTGAAGGACCTGACCGACTCGGACGCCATGGCCGGGGCCACCATCTTCGCCATGGTGGCGCCGATGGCCCTCGCCCCGATCGTCGGCTGGCTGGTGGACCGCTTCCGCCGTCGCCCGTTCTTCATCGTCGCCAACCTGGCCACGGCGGTCGTGCTCACCCCGTTGTTCCTGGTCCGGGACCGGACCGACGTCTGGATCATCTACGTGGTCGGCGGTCTGTACGGGCTCTCCTACGTCGCCCTCGGCGCGGCCCTGGGCGGACTGATCAAGGAGATCGTTCCGGAGGACCTGATGGCCCAGGCGAACGGCGTCCTACAGACCGTGAAGCAGGGACTCCGGCTGGTCGGACCGCTGGCCGGCGCGGCGCTCTACACCGGTGCCGGCGGCTGGACGCTGCCGACCGTCGGCGTGTTCGGTTTCGTGGCCGCCGCCTACGCGGTCTCCCTACTGCGGATCGCCGAGCGTTCCCCCGAACCGGCCCACCTGCGCTGGGTCACCGAGGTCGGGGCGGGGCTGCGACACATGACCGGCGAGCCGGCACTGCGCCGGGCGGTCCTCGGCAGCGCTCTCGCCGTACTGGTGATGGGGTTCAGCGAATCGCTGATCTTCGCGTACGTCGACCAGGGGCTGGGCCGGGAACCCGGCTTCGTCGGCGTACTGGTCACCGTGCAGGGCATCGGCGGCCTGCTCGGCGGCCTGCTGTCCCCCGCCGTCGTACGCCGGTACGGCGAGGTCGCCGCGCTCGCGGTCGGGGTGGCGGTGTTCGCGCCCGGCGCGCTGCTGCTGGCGTACCCGACGATCTGGCTCGCCTTCGTGGCGCTGGTGCTGCTCGGCTTCGGTCTGCCGATCGCCTTCGTCGGTCTCAACACGCTGATCCAGCGCCGCACCCCGGCCCCGGTGCTCGGCCGGGTCGCCGCCGCGTCCGAGGCGCTGATCAGCGGCCCTCAGGCGATCTCCATCGGCACCGGGGCCCTGCTGGTCGGCGTGCTCGACTACCGGCTGCTCTTCGTGGTGATCGCGGTGGTGATGACGATGGCGGCCGGATACCTCTGGGCGGGCCGCGGGCTGTCCGCGCCGGGCCGCGTCGGCCCGGCGGACCC
Organism: Plantactinospora alkalitolerans; assembly: GCF_015690345.1. GTDB lineage: Bacteria > Actinomycetota > Actinomycetes > Mycobacteriales > Micromonosporaceae > Plantactinospora > Plantactinospora alkalitolerans. The sequence continues at coordinate 19,923 of NZ_JADPUN010000265.1, forward strand.
GGACGGTACGCCGTCGGGACCGGCTCCCGAGGTGATCCTGCCGGACGTGCTGCCGTCCGCCGTCAACC